>NZ_JBFSUR010000042.1:0-41353 GCF_041467535.1 Vibrio sp. 10N.247.311.47 | reverse complement strand
CTACTTCTTCTTGAAGATAAAAGCGGCTTTCCCCGGAAAGCCGCGATGAACCTTATTATTTTCTAGCATCTAGCATCTAGCATCTAGTGCTTAGATTAGTTGTTGCTGTGCAGCTCGCTGTTTAGCTCAACCGCAGACTTGTTCGCTAGGCACTCGATTTGGCCTGTGATTGAGTTGCGACGGAACAGAAGATCAGACACGCCAGCAAGATCGCGAGCTTTAATGATTTCTACTTCATTGCCTTCTTTATCTAGCATGCGAACCTTAGTACCCGCAGTCACGTAAAGACCAGACTCAACTGTACAACGGTCGCCCATAGGGAAGCCAAGACCAGCGTTTGCGCCTAGTAGGCAGTTTTCGCCGATAGAGATAACCATCGTACCGCCACCAGACAGAGTACCCATGATAGAAGCGCCGCCGCCGATGTCTGAACCGTTACCTACAACAACACCCGCAGAGATACGACCTTCAACCATGCTCACGCCAGTTGTACCAGCATTGAAGTTGATGAAACCTTCGTGCATTACTGTTGTGCCTTCGCCTACGTGTGCGCCAAGACGAACACGAGAAGTGTCAGCAATACGAATACCTGTTGGTACTACGTAGTCCACCATTTTAGGGAACTTGTCTACGCAATCTACAGACAGAGCACGACCTGCAAGGCGAGCTTCGATTTGACGCTCAGCCAGCTCAGGTAGGTCGATAGGGCCTTCGTTTGTCCATGCGATGTTGTGCAGTAGACCGAAGATGCCGTCCAGTACCGTACCGTGTGGTTGTACTAGGCGGTTAGAGATAAGTTGTAGCTTTAGGAAGCCTTCAGCAACTGATGCTGGCTTCTCGTCAGTAGCAAGAACAACAAGAACAAGTGGCTGTTCAGACGCTGCCGCTTTTTCTGCTAAAGATGCGTTAGCTGCATCATCGTTTGCTGCGAATGCCTTCGCCAGTTCTGCGCTTTGTGCAGCAGAGATTTCGATAGCTTGGTTGCCTTCAGCGTAACCTGACACTTCAGCTACAGCTGCTACAAGAGCGTCGCTTGGGTTTAGAAGCGGGTTAGGGAAGAACGCTTCAATGATTTTATTGTCGCGATTTTTGGTTGCCGTACCGAAGGCTAGTGAAAAATAAGCCATGTTGAATCTCCATGTGTTGAGTCTTGATTTTGCTATTCCAAAACAACGGCTCGAATAACAAGCGCTGCCGTTAGCAAAGTTAATTTAATTGCGTTCATCATAAAGAGAGCGCCCTCGTTATGAAAGGGCGTATCGGGATAAAGTCTGTAAAATGATATTGCTTGTCTTTTGAGAGATAGTTTTCTGCAATGAGAAAACACTGCAGATCAGCACAAATTGATTGGTGCGTTAATCAACATTCTCCTGTGAATCCCCTCTTTAGATAAACAGCGCCTTATGAGCTTGTTCAATACCTTCAATCAGCATCTGCATACCAATAACGGCGAGTATCAAACCCATCATTCGGGTAATTACATTCAATGCACTTGCTCCAACGGCTTTAACGAAGCGCTCGCCAAATACAAACAATACGTAGGTTAAGGCGCATAGTAGGCCAAAGGCGACGATTGTGATGATGGTTTCGTAGATGCCTTCGGTGCTGGCAAAGTTCATCGCGGTGGCAATGGTGCCCGGTCCGGCTAATATTGGCATTGCCAGTGGCGAGACGGCGATACTGAGCGCCGCATCTTGTTGAGCGTCTGAGTTGACCTTCTCTTTTGCTTTAGAGTGTGTTGAGTCACCTTGCAGCATATGAAAGCCAATCAAGAACACGAGGATCCCGCCGGTGATACGAAGCGCGTAAAGCGTGATACCAAAGAGGTCGAAGATGAGTTTACCCGAGACAGCAAAGGTGCTGACGATGATGAAGGCGATGAACACTGAGCGGAAAGCGATAGACTTGACCGTTTCCCTATCATTATCACCTGTTAATCAAAGAAAGATCGGTGTGTTGGCGATAGGGTTCATGATGGCAAAAAAGCCCATGAACACGGTAATGGTATGAATGATGAGCTCTTTCATATTATTCCTTTGAAAATATGTAGTTAAATACGACAGCAGAATGTATTTAATCTTAGATACAAATAATTATTAGAAATAGATAGTAGAGCACGTGTGAATAAAAAACAGCCAGCATAAGGCTGGCTGTTTGGTTTTAGTGATAGGTGTAGAGTTTTAGTCGTCCGTTATTGCTTGATTCTCAACTAACAGACTCTACATAACAGGCAGATTGTGGGACTCACTTTGTCGTTATGCGTGTTGAGATTCACTCACTGCCACAGCCAATGCAACCGTCGATCCGACCATTGGGTTGTTGCCCATGCCGATGAAGCCCATCATCGCCACGTGAGCAGGAACTGAAGAGCTACCTGCGAACTGAGCATCAGCGTGCATTCTGCCCATGGTATCGGTCATGCCGTAAGACGCTGGGCCTGCTGCTACGTTATCTGGGTGCAATGTTCGACCTGTACCGCCACCTGAAGCAACTGAGAAGTATGGCAAACCTTGGCGAGTGCGTTCTGCTTTGTAGATACCAGCAACAGGGTGTTGGAAGCGTGTTGGGTTGGTTGAGTTACCCGTGATACTCACATCCACTTCTTCTCTGTGCATGATCGCTACACCTTCACGTACATCATCAGCGCCGTAACACAAGATCTCGCCACGAGGGCCTTGTGAGAAGCGGCGACGTTCTGTTTCAACTAGCTCACCCGTTTGGTAATCAAATTGAGTGCGAACATAAGTAAAGCCATTGATGCGAGAGATTAGGTAAGCGGCATCTTTACCTAGACCGTTCAAGATAACTTTCAATGGTGTTTTGCGTGATTTGTTCACGTTCAGTGCAATCTTGATCGCACCTTCTGCAGCAGCAAAAGATTCGTGACCCGCAAGGAAAGCAAAGCAGTGGCTCTCTTCATTGAGAAGGCGAGCAGCCAGTGCGCCATGGCCGATACCGACTTGGCGTTGCTCCGCAACACTGCCGGGTTTTGTGAATGCTTGAAGGCCTTCACCAATGATATTCGCTGCTTGTTCTGCGTTGTTCGCTTTACGGAACAGAGCCAATGCTGCACCAAGAGTGTAAGCGTCAGCTGCGCTTTCAAATGCGATAGGTTGAGTGTCCATCACTAATGCTTTTGGATCGACATTGTGTGATAAACAGTATTGGTTTGCTTGCTCTAAAGAGTCGAAGTTCATTTCTGCCAATACGCGAGTTACTGATTCATTAAATTGAGTGTTCATCATATCTTTCCTCTTTTATTGGCAAAAATTATTGTTGGCGTGGGTTAATGGTGGTCACGGCTTCGTCGAAGCGACCATAAGTCCCTGTCGCAAGGTCAGCAGCTTCATTCGCTGGTACACCTTGGTTAATCGCCTTCATCATTTTGCCGAGGTTGAGATATTCATAGCCAATCACTTCGCTGTGATCATCAAGTGCAAGCTTAGTTACGTAACCTTCTGCAAGTTCTAGGTAACGAACGCCTTTCGCTGAGGTTGAATAACTGGTGCCGACTTGGCTACGCTGTGTTTGACCTAAGTCTTCCAATGCTGCGCCGATTTCTAGGCCACCTTCAGAGAAAGCAGACTGAGTTCGACCGTAAACAAACTGCAGGAAGATTTCGCGCATCGCTACGTTAATCGCGTCACATACTAAGTCAGTATTCAGCGCTTCTAGAATGGTTTTTCCGGTGAGGATTTCCGCAGCCATCGCGGCAGATTGAGTCATACCTGAACAACCAATCGTTTCGATTAATGCTTCTTCGATGATGCCGTTTTTTACGTTAAGAGTCAGTTTTGCAGCACCTTGTTGTGGTGCACAAGTGCCAACACCGTGGCTTAAGCCAGAAATAGCGATGACATCTTTTGGGCTAACCATTGCGCCTTCAACTGGAATTGGAGCTGAATTGTGAAGATCACCCCTTTGAATAGGGCACATTGATTGAATTTCTGAAGAGTAGTGCATAATGTTTTCTCACTTATAGAGCCATTTAAGGCCTAGGGCGTTGAGAAAACAGGACGTGTTGGAAGAGGTGCGGCTAATTCACTACAGATCTTGAGTATCGATAATCCAAAGGTGTCATGGAACTTGGTCTTAATAGACTAAGTCCATTTCAAAATGGAGGAATAGCGATACGTCCAACAGTATTACCTGTTTTCGATTCTGTAGGAGTCATTAGCACTGTTCGGAAAGAACGGGCGGTTGAAGCAAAAGCTTAGGTGGAACCCCATCACCTGATGGCTATAGATTAGATCTTCCTCACACTTTCATGCAAGCGAATGTTTAGAGCGATTTCGACTATAAACAAGCTTCATTATATTTCGATAAGTATAAAAAAACGCCAATAACGAACTCTGATTAGAGGCGTCATTGACGTTTTTTAGAAAGGTATCAGCTAGTTAAGCTGCATCTTCTTCTACGTCTTCAACAGCTTCAAGCTTCTTAGCTTTTTTCGGAGCTGGCTTACGCTTAGCACCTAATGCGTAAAGAACTTCTTCTTTGTTCTTCGCTAGGTACATTGCAAGTTCTTCTTGCTTGCCTTCATCTTCAACTAAATCGCTTTTGCCTAACAGTTCAAAAAGCTCATCAGCCATATCCAGCATTTTGTCGTATGCGTCAGCTTCGGCTTTAGAGGTAAAAGTCATTTTCTCTTCTCCGTTGCGTTCCACCACGTACTTGACGATAACAGCCATGGTTAATCCTCTAAGTTTGATAAATTTTACTGGCTTTTTATACAGTTTCTGATGTTAAAAGTCCAGTTGGAGCCCGTACTATGCGGCCTCAATCTTGATGTGCCGCCCAGTCTTCACAATAACTCATGAAAGATTTCAGCAGTGGGCTTTGATATTTGTCTTTATGGACCAGCATCCAGAATCGGCGTTTCATATCAAGTGGCACATTAAGCGCTTTTACTCGGCCTGAATCGATCGCTCGCTGAGCAGCTAAACGAGACAAACAGGCAAAGCCAAGACCGGCAGAAACAGAGTTGATGATTGCTTCTGTGGTGTTGAGTTCAAAAGATTCATACCAATGTTCGATGCGCGGTGCGACGGCACGAAGGAAAAACTCGCGAGTCCCTGAGCCTGATTCACGTAAAATCCAATGGCTGTCTTCTAAATCGCTTAAAATCACTTTTTCTTTGGCAACGAGAGGATGTTGATTACTAACAATAATGCACATTTCATCGCTGCTAAACTGACTCGAAATGAGTTCAGGGTGTAATGTTTTTCCTTCAATTAGCGCGATATCAAGTTCATAATCCACCAACTTTTGGCAGATCAGTGCACTGTTTGAAATGAACAAGCTTTGATCCTGATGTTGAGTTCGTTCGCGAAAGCCTGACAAAATAAACGGTGCGACCTGATTACCAATCGTGTCACTCGCGCCGACCTTTAGATTGCCACTTAAAGGCTGATCATCACGGAACAAAACATCAATACCAGCAGCACGATGTAATATTTCATCCGCCAATGGAAGTAACTTATGTCCCTCTTGGTTGAGAATTAATCGGTTGTTGACCCGGTCAAATAGAGAGTGGCCGAGTTGTTTCTCCATTTCGCCTAGTGCCATGCTGACCGCAGCTTTAGACAGAAACAGAGCCTCAGAGGCAGCAGTCAATGTCGAGTGCTGAGTAATAGTGACGAACACTTTGAGCTGTTTTATTGAAATATTAGCCATCAGATTCCTAGTTTTACTCTGCTGGTGAAAATGGATTATGTTCAGTATTGATGAACACTTGTTATATATAATTGGATATTGTTTAACGAAGCGCAAGCGTATTATGGCTTCAACAAGCTGATGAGTTCACAAGTTTAGTGAATTAGGTTTAAGAGAGGCTGACATGATTCAACGTATTAAATATAGATTAACAGGAGCTCCAACACCCATGGCAGGGTTAGCACTCGCAATTGCAAGCTTAGGCTGGTGTTGGGATGGTGTTCTAGTCTCACAAGGTATCTTACACACACCGGGTTTGGTGCAGTGGATCAGTGCTGGCATTGCGGCGGTATTACTTCTTGTTTTAGCTGTGAAATTTTTGATTCATGGTCACCTATTGCGTGAAGATCTTGCTCACCCTGTTGTCGGCAGTGTGGTACCAACATTTGCAATGGGGTGCATGGTGGTGTCAGCGTCTTTGGCGCCAATCTCTCAATTCTTACAAGAAGCTATGTGGTTGGCTTCTGTGGCTTTGCATGTTGTGTTTCTAACGAGCTTTTTGTACCACAGAGCTAAAAACTTTGAGATTCACCACATGGTGCCAAGCTGGTTTGTGCCACCGATCGGAATTATCGTCGCTGACGTCTCTTTCTCAGGTAATCCAGTTTTAGAGCCAGTAGCTAACGCGACTTTGGTATTCGGCTTATTGGTTTACGCAGTAATGCTACCAATCATGGTTTACCGTTTGATCTTCTCTCACGAAGTGCCAGATGCTGCAAAACCAACGATTGCGATTATGGCAGCACCGGCAAGCCTATCTTTGGCGGGTTACTTAACCGTTACTGCTAACCCTTCACCTGTGATCATTGGTTTACTATTTGGTATTGCAGTGTTGATGACGTTCATTATCTATATGGCGTTTTTCAAACTACTTCGTCTTCCATTTAGCCCTGGTTATGCAGCGTTTACCTTCCCAATCGTGATTGGTGCAACAGCCTTGTTCAAACTGGCTGCGTGGATGCAAGCACAAGGTATTGAAGCGCATTACATCAATCAAGTGTTTGGCCTAGCGTATCTAGAATTGATTGTGGCAACGTTTGTAGTGGGTTATGTGGCGGTTCGTTATTACATGAATTACAAACCTCACCGTGTTCTAAGCGCGGTAGGCAGTAGATTGTAAGAAGCAATAGTTCAAAAGATAAACGGAGCTTAAGTTTTCAGTATTTCATAAGCTTATATTCCTAATCCAAACTCGGCACTTATGCTAATCTGGCTTTATATTGTGGCAAGATTAGCGTGAGTGCACTTTGTTTACTGTTTACCATTCCAATAAAGTCGATACTTTAAAAATTCTTCTCGTTCACTTGATCAAAAGTGACCCTTTAGCCAATCCTTTCGAAAAAGAGCAGATCTTGGTTCAGAGCCCGGGTATGTCTCAATGGCTTAAGATGGAACTCGCCAAAGAGTTTGGTGTAGCAGCAAATATCGACTTTCCTCTTCCAGCAACCTTCATTTGGGATATGTTTACCCAAGTGCTTCCTGACGTACCGAAACGCAGTGCTTTTAACAAAGAAGCGATGACGTGGAAGCTGATGAGTTTGCTACCCGCGAAACTTGACCACCCTGATTTCTTACCCCTACAGCGCTATCTTGAAAACGACGAAGACGGCTCTAAGTTGTATCAATTAGCCGAGAAAATTGCCGATATCTTCGATGGCTACTTGGTGTATCGACCTGAGTGGATGGCGATGTGGGAAGCGGGAGAACCCGTTGCAGAATTGATTGATAGTGAAGGACAACAAGAGCACCCTTGGCAGCCGATTTTGTGGAAGGCACTCTACGATCAAACGCTCTCTCAAGGCCAATCGAAATATCACCGTGGTAACTTGTATCACGACTTCATTGAAGCGTTAGCTAATCAACAAGGCCAGTTACAACACCTGCCGAAACGTCTGTTTGTGTTTGGTATTTCGTCACTGCCTCCTCGCTACATGGATGCCTTGAAAGCGCTTGGCGAGCAGATTGATGTCCACCTGATGTTTACCAACCCTTGCCAACATTACTGGGGCGATATTCGTGACCGTAAATACTTGGCGAGAGTGGAAGCGCAGCGTCGTAAGCAGTTTGCTTTGGTTGATGGTTTACCTCAGCTAGAAGGCGAAGTCTCACCATTAAAAGATGGCATTGAAGCCAATATTGAAGACGAACTGCATACCAGCCAAGCGGTCGGTAATAGCTTACTTGCGTCTATGGGTAAACTGGGCAGAGATAACCTGTTCTTGCTGTCTCAATCAGACAGCGAAGAGCATGAGTTCTTTATTGATGTCGAGAGAGACAGCCTGCTGCATCAACTGCAAGCCGATATTCTTGAGTTAGAAGAGCACCAAGACGATCACATCTTAGACTCCAGCAACCACAAACAAGTGGTTGAGCTGGGCGATCGTTCGTTGACGGTACACGCTTGTCACAGCCCAATGCGCGAGGTGGAGGTTCTCCATGACCAGTTGTTAGCGATGTTTGATGCTGATCCAAGCTTAAAACCACGCGATATCATTGTGATGGTGGCAGACATCAATGCTTACAGCCCTGCTATTCAGGCGGTATTTGGTAATGCTCCGGGTGAGCGTTATATCCCTTACTCGATCTCGGATAGAACGGCAGACCAAGAGAGCCCAATTCTGACCGCGTTCATGCAGTTGGTCGCGTTACCTAACACGCGTTGTCTAGCTTCTGAACTTCTAGAGCTATTAGAAATCCCAGCGATGATGGCACGCTTCGGTATTGATGAATTTCAATTTGAACAAGCTAAGCAGTGGGTTGAAGAAGCGGGTATCCGCTGGGGCGTCGATTCTTCTACGGCAACAGAGTTTGATTTGCCTGCCACCGAGCAAAATACTTGGCTATTTGGTATCCAGCGTATGTTACTGGGTTATGCGATGTCGGATTCTGCGGGTCTGTTTGAAACCGAACACTCTCCAATTGCAGCTTATAACGAAGTTCAGGGCATTAACGCTGAACTTGCAGGTAAGTTAGCGCACTTTATTGACCGTATTGCTCATTACCGCCAACGACTAACTGAAACCCAATCAATCGATATGTGGCGTGAAACCTTGCTGCAAATGATTGATGATTTTTTTGCGGTTGAGCTGGAAGGTGAGGTGGTGCTTAAGTCGATTCGTGATGCACTTTCACAACTGAATGAACAGCTTGATGATGCCTTGTATGAGCAAGAGTTGTCGCCGAGTATCATCTATCAGTACTTAAATAATAAACTGTCGGGCGCCCGTATCAGTCAGCGTTTCTTAGCGGGACAAGTTAACTTTTGTACCTTGATGCCGATGCGTTCTATTCCGTTCAAAACCGTCTGTTTGTTAGGCATGAATGATGGGGTTTACCCTCGCTCAATGCCGCCAGAAGGTTTTGACCTGATGAACGGGCGCACTCGACCTGGTGATCGTTCTCGTCGTGATGATGACCGTTATCTATTCCTAGAAGCAATGCTGTCAGCACAAGAGTGTTTATACATCAGCTATGTCGGCCGTTCGATTCAAGATAATACTGAGCGAGTACCGTCGGTATTGGTTTCTGAGTTGATTGAGTACTGCCACCAGAACTACTGCCTAAGTGCAGATCAAGCGTTACCAAGTGATGATTCTGGTATCAAACTGACTCAAGCAATCAGCTTTGAACACACCATGACACCATTTAGCCCAGCAGCCTTTACCCAAGGTGATGCAGGTCATGTATTGAGCTACGCCAAAGAATGGCTTCCTGCGGCAAATCGTTCTGGTGAGCGCAGTGGTGAATTCAATCGCGCTTTGGATGACTATTTGCTTGGTGCGAGCTATCCGTTAGAACTCGATTTGGTTGAGCTACAGCGTTTCTGGCGTTTGCCGGTGCAATACTTCTTTAATCGCCGTCTAAAAGTCGTGTTTGAGCCACCGCTTCCGGTAATGGAAGACGACGAGCCGTTCGTGCTTAATGGCTTAGAAAGCTTCCAGCTTAAAGATGCGCTGCTGCAAGTGTTGCTGGACCACCCAGAAGGCGCAGACGAAGCGGTGCGACTGTTTGTCTCTGAGCAAAAAGCCCAAGGTCGATTACCGGTCGGCGCCTTCGGTGACATCGAATTTGAAACCAACCGTGTTCAAGCGGAAGACTTAGCCAAAGAGATTAGATTTGTGAGCGGATCACCGCAGCAAGATCTCGAAGTGAATATCGAGTTTGACGTGTTAGGCGAAGGTAAGCCTGTTCGCTTGATGGGGTGGTTAACTCAAAACTATCAATCAGGTCTAGTGCGTTTCCGTAGCGGCAAAATACGCTCTCAAGATTACTTGGCTGCGTGGATTGATCATCTATCCTGCGCTGTTATGGGACACGGAAAAACGACCCATATTATTGGCTATGACAGAAAAGAGGGCGTGGTTCACCAAACGCTACAACCTATCGGCGATGCGCAGCAAGCGAAGAGTATATTAGCTCAGTTAGTACGACTGTTTTATCAAGGTATGACTGCACCATTGCCATACTTCCCGAAAACGGCATTAGCTGGTGTTGAAGCGGGCTTTAGCCGTGGTAAATGGGTCGATGATGAAGAGAAGTCACTTAAGAAAATGGCCGATACTTTTAATGACAGCTTCGCTTTCACTGGCGAGGGGCGAGATACCTACATCTCGCGTATTTGGCCTAAATGGGACGATGAGCTGGCTGCTGAGTCGCGTATGTATTCAACGCTTGTGTTACAGGCGGCAAGGTTGGCGGCTGCCGATCTGGAAGATCAGGAGTAAGTGGCTGTGATCGACAAGATCAATCGCGGGTTCGCTGAATTAATGAATGACAGAAGAGAGTCGCTGGTAAGCGTTTGGTACGCTTGCTTTCAAGATGAAGGGAATCAAGGTGAATAGAAGCAAGGTACAGGAAATAAAGTGGCCGCCAGTAAATCATTATTAGTGTAGGGCGTTCGCTGTACGGCCACAGGTCAGAGGGACCATTATTCTGTGGTTCAAAGTAACACCGTAAAGTACAAAACTCGTACGCGCTCCTGAACTCGTGGGCGCATAGTAGCGAGGCGATCCGAATTGATCCGTGAGAGAGATCGCACTAACTATTAACAAATCAGCGTAGGACGTAAATTGAATGACGTTTTCCACGCTAGGTCACATTTGTAACAACATATTTATCAGAAGGCAGTAAGGCATGACGACCACAAGCAGTGTTCAGGTAATTGCTCCACAGACACTCAATACCATGACGTTTCCACTTCATGGCGCGCGTTTAATTGAAGCATCGGCGGGTACTGGTAAAACATTTACTATCGCTGGCTTGTACTTACGCTTACTGCTCGGACACGGCACGGCAGCACCAACAGGAGAGCTTACAGAAGCTACCCGACATCATGAGCCACTTACCGTAGATCAAATTCTGGTCGTGACTTTTACCGAAGCGGCAACCGCAGAGCTGCGAGATCGTATCCGTGCACGAATCCATGATGCACGCATTGCGTTTGCTCGCGGGCAAAGTGATGACCCAGTGATTGCGCCTCTGTTGCAAGAGATCGAAGACCACGCAGGCGCTGCGAAAACACTGCTCAATGCCGAAAGGCAAATGGATGAAGCGGCGGTCTACACCATTCACGGCTTCTGTCAGCGTATGTTGACTCAAAATGCTTTTGAGTCTGGAAGCCGCTTTGATAACGAATTTGTGACCGATGAAAGCCACCTAAAAGCACAAGTAGTTGCTGACTATTGGCGTAAACAGTTTTACCCGCTGCCCATTCAACTGGCTGGTGAGGTTCGTAATATCTGGGGTTCACCGGCTGCATTATTAGCAGACGTAAATCGTTATCTGACAGGATCTCCGCTGAAATTGACGGTAGATGCGATGTCGGGCGACTTGCAAACTCTGCACAGCCAAAACCTAGATAAAGTGAAGCAACTTAAAGCGCTGTGGTGTGAATCCGAAGCGGACTTTTTGGCTTTGATCTCTGCTTCGGATGTGAACAAGCGTAGCTACACTAAGAAATCTCTGCCGACATGGTTAGAAGCTGTGACAGCATGGGCGCAGAGCGACACTCATGATTACCAGTTTCCAGATAAACTAGAGAAGTTCTCACAAGCAACGTTAATTGAAAAAACACCAAAAGGCGTCGCACCTCAGCATGCCGTTTTCGAAGCGATTGAAGATTTCTTAAATCACCCAGCCGACTTGAAAGCTCCATTGCTGGCACATGCGATTACCCATTGTCGAACTATGCTAGCAAAGGCGAAACAGCAAAAGCAGTGGTTATCATTTGATGATTTGTTGACTCAGTTATCTGCGTCGATTGATGTCGATGAGCAGTCCTTGCTGGTGGAAAGAATTCGCACACTCTACCCAGTTGCAATGATCGATGAATTCCAAGATACCGATCCGCTGCAATACAGTATTTTTAGCCGAATCTATCTCGATAATCCGCAGTGCGGCTTGTTTATGATCGGTGACCCGAAGCAGGCTATTTATGGCTTTCGTGGCGCAGATATCTTTACCTATATCAAGGCGAGAAACCAAGTTAGTGCTCACTACACCTTAGGCACTAACTGGCGTTCAAGTGCCGATATGGTCAGCGCAGTAAACCAAGTTTTTATGAACTCGGATAGCCCGTTTATCTACGATCAAGACATTCCATTCTTGCCCGTTGCTGCCAGTCCATCGGCCGACAAACGCCAATGGGTAATGAACGGAGAAACTCAGCACGCACTCACCTTTTGGCTGCAAGAGGCTGAAGACAAGCCGTTACCAAAGGGCGAATATCACAAGGCAATGGCAGAGGCGACGGCGAGTCAAATTCAAACCATTCTGACCGCTTCTCAAAATCAACAAGCCTATTTTGATAACGGCAAAAAACAACATGCCGTGAATGCGGGTGATATTGCTGTTTTGGTTCGAACCGGTAGTGAAGGTCGTCTGATTAAGAACGCGTTGTCGGAACAAGGCATTGCGAGCGTGTATTTATCCAACCGAGACAGTGTGTTCACCAGCTTGGTCGCACAAGATATTCAACGTTTGTTGCAGGCGGTGCTGACACCTGAAAATGACCGATCATTACGCGCCAGTTTAGCGTCGGAGTTGTTTGCTCTGGATGCCGCATCATTGGATGAACTCAACAACGATGAAGTGGTGTGGGAAAACGTCGTTAACGAGTTTAGAGAATATCGTAAGTTGTGGCTTCAGCGCGGCGTGTTGCCAATGCTTCGCAGCGTGATCAGTAAACGACATCTCGCGGAACGCTTACTGGAAGAAGAAAATGGTGAGCGCTCACTCACTGATTTAATGCACATTGGCGAATTGTTGCAACAAGCAAGACAAGAACTCGACAGTGACTATGGCTTGTTGCGTTGGCTGGCTGAAGCAATCTCAGATGCACAAAATGGTTTAGGTGGCAGTGACGACGACATTCAACGCCTTGAATCAGAAAGAAACTTGGTTCAAATCGTTACCATTCATAAATCGAAAGGCTTGGAATATGACTTAGTATTTTTGCCGTTCGTTGCAAGCTATCGTGAAGCGAGTGAAGGTAAGTTCTACGACCATGATTCAGACACCACAGTACTCGATATTACTGGCAGCGACAGTGCCTTAGCGCAAGCCGATAAGGAGCGATTAGCAGAAGATCTACGTTTGATTTATGTAGCGCTGACTCGTGCTGTTTATGGATGTTTTATTGGCATGGCACCGCTACGTAAAGGGCGTTCAACTAAAGAGCCAACTGGCGTTCACTTAAGTGCGATGGGCTACTTGGTTCAAAACGGACAAGAACAAGGCATTGCTGAGTTGAATCAAGCTTTGTCAGCGATTGAGGGTAAGAATTCAAGCGTATTGCTGTCTGAAACACCAACCGCTCACGAGCAAGTTTTTGTACAAGCAGAACAAGTGAGTGACGACTTACAGGCCAGTGAGCTCAAGGCTTCAATTGACCGAGCTTGGCGTATCACCAGTTACTCAGGACTAGTCAAACAGGGCAGCCACGGAGCAAGCCATGATGCGACCATTGAGGTGTCTGGCTTTGATATTGATTCGGCGGATGAGCAAGATGAGTCTGAGCTGATTGAGCCTGAACGCTCTATCTTTACGTTCCCTCGTGGTGCTCGCCCAGGTACTTTCTTACACACCTTGTTTGAGGAGGTTGAATTTACCGAGCCAGCAACCAGTGAACATAACACGCAAGTAATCACTCACTTATTAGAATCAGAGCAATATGAATTAGAGTGGCTACCTGTGCTTCAGCAACTGGTCGATACAGTGCTGAACACCGCATTAGACGGCAAGAACTTAAAGCTAAGCGAGAAAGACTCGACGCAACGTTTAGTTGAGATGGAATTCTTACTGCCGATCGAAGTATTGGCTGCATCTGAACTGAATCAAACCATTCAATATCACGATCCATTGTCAGCCAAAGCGGGCGATCTAGGTTTCCAAACCGTGCAAGGTATGTTGAAAGGCTTCATCGATTTGGTGTTTGAGCACCAAGGTAAATACTATGTACTCGACTGGAAATCGAATCACTTAGGAGATGATGTTGCTGTCTACCATGGCGAGGCATTGAAATCGGCGATGGCCGACCATCGCTATGATCTGCAATATCAGATCTATGCGTTGGCATTGCATCGCTTTTTACGCAGCCGCGTTGCGGATTACAGTTATGAACAACATTTTGGTGGCGTGTACTACTTGTTCTTACGAGGAATGGACGGCCAATCTCAGCAAGGTATTTTCTCGGCGAAACCAACACTGGCTTTACTTGATGAAATGGATCAATTGATTGACGGTAAAGTGATAGACAGACGTTCGGCACAATTGAATGACGATGAAACTGGACAGATGGGGCTTTTATAATGACAACAACGACCACTAATACCGGCATAGATACTGCGAACACAGCAAAGCCAGTTTCACTTATTCCTGAGCAACTGATGGATGTACTCCAGTTTCTTGCGGATAAGGGTTCTATTCGTCAGTTGGATTATCAATTTGCCCGTTTTCTTGCTCAGCAAGCCACGAGCTACCCTCAAGAGATCGGCTTTCTCGCGGGGGTAGTGAGCCATGAATTAGGCAAAGGACACATTTGTACTCAGCTTATACAGCAGCATACGACAGGCCCTGAACTAGCGGCAGATCTTGCTCAGTTACTTGGGTTATACGGTGAAACTGCCCTGCAATTGAACCAAAAACTGTTGGGTATTGATTGGGTGGCTGTGCTTCAATCATCAAACTTAGTGGGAACGACCAACGATTGTGTTAAGCCTCTAATGTTCGATGGGCAGCGTGTCTATTTACAGCGTTATTGGAACTACGAAGTTGTGTTGGCTGAGACCTTAAACCGTTTAAGTAAGCCGGTAGAGTTCAATACTGAGCAGAAAAAAGCGCTGACTGAAACGCTCAATCTGCTTTTTGCACGTAGCTATCATTTTCTGTTTAACGCCTTAGCCAGGGCTGAAGCAAATCAGCAGACGTCTCAGGTATTACGCCAACAATTGGTGTGTGACCATCTTGATATTGTGAATGAGCAGGCTTTAGATTGGGGATCAATCGACCAAGCGATTGTACAAGCTAAGCAGGTGACGGACTTAGATGTGTTGGACGACTTGGTGCCGTTATCGGCATGTTTGAACTGGCAAAAAGTCGCGGCAGCGGTGGCGCTGAGTCGTCGTTTTGCGGTGATTTCTGGTGGGCCGGGTACTGGTAAAACAACCACGGTAACCAAATTACTGTCGGCGATGGTCGAGCAATCTCTCAGCCAAGGTAAAACACCAACGATTAAGCTAGTGGCACCAACGGGTAAAGCGGCGGCGCGTTTAACCGAGTCGATCGGTAAAGCAATTGAACAGCTGCCATTAGCGCCTGAAGTGAAAGCCAACATACCGACCGAATCGAGCACCTTACACAGATTACTCGGCGCGATTCCTAACCGTGCTGAGTTTAGGCATAACCGACGCAATCCACTCCACCTTGATATCTTGGTAGTGGATGAAGCTTCAATGGTTGATCTGTCGATGATGTATAAGCTAGTGGATGCACTTCCTGAGCACGCAAGGCTCATCTTATTGGGTGATAAAGACCAACTCGCTTCAGTAGAGGCAGGTGCTGTGCTCGGTGATATCTGTTCATTCAACTCTGCAGGGTACAGCACAGCGCAAGGCAATTTGATTGCAGAGATGACAGGTTTTGATGCGATAGCTAAACCAAGACAAGACAAAGCTGGAGCGGTGAATCCGCCTGCGATTGCGGATAGCTTGTGTATGCTGCAGAAGAGTTATCGTTTCGATGCGCGCTCCGGTATCGGTCAGCTGGCAAAAGCAATCAATAATGGTTCTGCGAATCAAGTAGACCAAGTGTTTGCCAAAGGTTTTGGCGATATCGAAAACCACCCTCTGTCGAGTGACAGCTATAACCTGATGCTGCGTACTTTGGTTAACGAGTATGGTGCGTACCTCAATAGAATGAATGTGCCGTTGGAAGAGTTAGAAACTCAAGAAGCGAGAGCGAAATCGGTACTCGATTTGTTCAGCCAATGCCGACTGTTGTGTTCCATTCGTGAAGGGGATTTTGGTGTTAAAGGCCTCAACCACAGAATTGAAAGAGCACTGGCCGCAAGGCGTTTGGTGAGCCCTCATAATGATGAGCTGTGGTATCACGGACGTCCTGTTATGGTGACGCGAAATGATCATGGCTTGGGTTTGTACAATGGTGATATTGGTATCTGTATGCTTGAGGCGGGTTCTAGTCAACCTGACTTAACCCCTCGTTTGAAGGTCTATTTTGAGTTGCCCGATGGCAGCGTAAAAGCTGTGCTACCAAGCCGAGTGCCCGATCATGAAACGGCTTATGCAATGACAATACACAAATCTCAGGGTAGTGAATTTGATCTGACCTTAATGATCTTGCCGCCAGATTTCAGCCCTATTTTAACGCGGGAGCTTATCTATACAGGTATTACACGTGCGAAGAAACGACTGATGATGTTCAGCGATACAAATGTGTTGAAGCGTGGGATTAAGGTGAAAACAGAGCGAGTGAGTGGTTTAGGCAGTCGCTTAACGAATTAGTCGTTATGGACGGCTAGAGAAGGTTTTGAACTTAGGGCTAGACAAACACAAAGCAACCATCCTTGGTTGCTTTGAGCGTTATTAGGAATCAGAGCCTAAAAACGCTCGAGTAAACGATATGTGGTTTATCTTGTACTTTGCTTGGCAATTCAAAATAAACTCTTTTAGATTCTCGCTAACAGGGAACACGCAGTGTACGTCTAGCCCTTCTAAGAATTGGTTATCAGCCATATCCCAAAAACTTTGCAGCGAGTTACAAACAATGGTTCTCATATCAATATTGCTCTTTTTGCTGTTTATATTAACGAGCAGAGCTAATGTTAGCGTGCTGGCCGTCAACGGGTATAGCAATCCGTGCAGTGACCACCTCAATGAGTTCGACATGACTATCGAGATGGCAATTCCAATAAAAACATTTGTTAAGATTATTAAAGCGTCTAAATTCTATACAATTATACGTGTGAGTGAAAGTGCATAGTTAATAAATCTCATATAGAAAACGATTACATTTGCAATTATTTTTCCTTTGAAGTGAGATTTTAGTCCAAAACTTTATTTACACATTTAACGCTAAGATTTTTGAGTTACGTTGATAGTTGTACAGCCCCTGTTTTTCCATCGGTAGCTCATCAACTCCGATCTCGTAAAACCCTTGTTCACGGAACCAATGCAGGCTATGTGTGGTTAAAACGAAAATTTGGTCGATATCACGAGACTTCGATTGATGACGCATGTAATCCAGCAACAATTGCCCACGGTTTCCATCGCGATAGTCAGGGTGAATCGCCACACACGCCATCTCTGCCATGTGATCTTCCGGATACGCATATAGTGCAGCGCAACCAATAATCAGTCCGTCTTTTTCGATAATCGTAAAGCGGTGAATCTCTTGTTCCAATTGTTCTCTTGAGCGACGAACGAGAATGCCTTGTTCTTCCAAAGGACGAATAAGGTCAAAGATGCCGCCAATATCGTCGATCTGAGCTTGTCTTACTTGCTCGGCACTAGCCATGACCACTTGGGTTCCAATACCGTCAAAAGAGAACAACTCTTGGATTAATGCGCCATCTACCTTGTAGCTGATTAGATGACAACGAGGCACACCAGCTCGACAAGCGGAGATCGCTCCTTTCAAGAAGCGCAGTGTTCCTGTGCTCATGTCTTCGGCAGGATTTTGAGATTCCGTTAATCGTTCTAGAATTTGCTTGGCATCTTTAGGGAAGAGTTCGGCGAGCACGTTACCGCGTTCATCTGTTACCCCTTGTTCGGAGCAGAAGCCAATCAGCTTGTCGGCCTTTAGACGAATAGCAACTTGGGTAGCGACCTCTTCAGAAAGTAGGTTAAAGCTTTCGCCTGTCACGGAGCTGGCAATAGGGCCAAGCAGTACAATTGAACCTTGGTCAAGCGTGCGATTGATCCCTTCGATATCGATTCGACGAATACGCCCGCTGTGGCAATAATCCGTACCGTCATCCACGCCAAGCGGTTGAGCCGTAATGAAGTTACCACTCATAACATTGAGTTGAGTGCCTGCCATCGGCGTGTTGTTTAAGCTCATTGAGAGGCGTGCGGTGATGGCAAGTTGAAGCTGTCCAGCAGCCTGCATAGCGACGCCCAAAGAATATTCATCAGTGACCCTAATATTCTTGTGATAAGGCGTATGGCAATCTTGCTTGGCGAGCAATTGGTTGATCTGCGGTCTTGCCCCGTGAACGAGAACAATCTTTACTCCAAGGCTGTGGAGCAAGGCTATATCACTAATAATGTTACCAAAGTTCCTGTCGGCAACGGCTTCGCCTCCCAGCATAATGACCATGGTTTTGCCACGGTGAGCATTTACGTAAGGGGTTGATTGTCTGAAACCTTTTACTAGCGCTGTACTTCTTAATTTCACAGAACAAGTCCATTTTGTTTATTTATTCGATAATTTAGCATTTAAATTCAAATGTAAACAACACCTTTTTGGAATAAAGCGCAAACTATTCTTATCTAGGCTTCAATATATAAACTGTCTCAGTGTAGAATGCGCATAGCATCCTTATGAGTAGTCACCGAATGCAACAAGCTCCAGCAACAAAGAACAAAATCGATGAGATAACCAAAGGTCTCTACAGCGAAGCTGATCAGCGCAATCAATCTAAGTTGAAGCGTAAGATCATTGAACGCTGTTTAATGGTTCTAGCCTTAGTGGGTTCGTTTGCGGTGGTTTCTTTGTTCGGCGATGTGCTTTCCCGAGTGCAAAATGCGGCGACGCCCGACAATCTGATATACGGCACTTGGATAGAGCAAGATGTTGCACATTATGCGACCGATGAGTTTGTTCTGAATGCTAATGGTGTGTCAGTTCGTGGGTCTGTTGTTTCGACGAGCTTTGACTTTGATGGAAACTACTTTGAATACAAGGCGGGTGATAAAACCTATCGCTTCCGCATGACCAATTCTGACAATACAGAAATGGTGCTCGATTCTGACAGTCACTACAATCCCATCTTCCGCCTTAAGGGCCATATCGATAACTCCGTCCGATAGGTTATCTTCTTGTAAACTCTTACAATCTAAGATTGTGTTATCTGACTGTTTTTGTCATCCTCGATGCATAGAATTTTTAGGATGACTCTTGTGATTAAAAAATGGCTTCCCCTTGTCGCTGCCTCTTTGTTATTTGGCTGTGCTCAACCCACTGATCTTGCTCAGCAACACCTTGATGACGAATTTCCTCGCACCTTGAATAAGGTCGATCAGGTTGAATCCAATAAACCAAGAGACTACACCGCATTTGCAGAACAAGCTGAGATGGTGGTTTCTAAATCCCCTTCGATGGCTAAAATCTATGAGCCGCTTTATCAACAACTCAATGAGTGGGCGATGCTGAGTGGAGATCCAAGCGAGCTAGCGAATTTTGGCGTTCAAACCGCTCAACTAGGTGGTGGCGATAAACAAGGCAATGTTTTGTTCACGGGCTACTTTTCTCCTGTGATGGAGCTGCGCCACGAAGCGAATGAAGAATACCGTTACCCTGTTTACGGGCTTCCTGAGTGTGGCAAAGAGTGTCCAACACGCGAAGAGATTTACAACGGCGCATTAGAAGGTCAAGGCCTTGAGTTAGGTTATTCAGCAAACCGCATCGACCCATTTATGATGGAAGTGCAGGGCAGTGGATTTGTGCACTTCGGTGATGATGACACGCTGCAGTATTTCGCCTACGCGGGTAAGAATAATAAAGCTTATGTGAGCATTGGCCGTGTTCTGATTGAACGAGGCTTAGTTCCACGCGAAAAAATGTCGCTAAAAGCAATCAAAGAGTGGGTATTGGCAAACGATCCTGAAGTAGTGAAAGAGCTGCTTGAGCAAAACCCTTCTTTCGTTTTCTTTGAAGCGAGAGACGACCTATCGGTAATGGGCAGCGCGGGCATTCCTCTATTACCGATGGCGGCGGTAGCGGGCGATCGCTCTATCTTACCTATGGGAACACCGATTCTTGCTGAGGTTCCACTACTGAATGCTGATGGTACTTGGAGCGGCGCTCATCAACTAAGACTGCTATTGGTTTTGGATACGGGCGGCGCGGTTAAGCAAAACCATTTGGACCTTTACCACGGCATGGGCCCTCGAGCGGGTACAGAAGCGGGCCATTACAAGCATTTTGGTCGTGTGTGGAAGCTCGGTTTAGATGGCAGCGCAACTGAAGCGCCTTGGGCTTTGCCTCCTGAAAAGGTTGAGTAAGCTACAATAAAAAAGGGCATTGAAAGCGAATCGCTAATCCCCTAGACTTTTTATTCAAGAGTGCGTATAAAACGCACTCTTTTCTTTTTCTCAGAAATAAATTGGCGGCAACAATGCGTGAATTGACCACTCCAGCTTCAGAAAACTATGACCAACGATTTGGTGGCACTCGTCGCCTATATGGCAATAGTGAAGTCGACATACTTAGAGCTGCACACGTGTGCGTGATCGGTATTGGCGGTGTAGGTTCATGGGCTGTTGAAGCGCTTGCTCGTACTGGTTTAGGTGAGCTGACTTTGATCGATATGGATGATGTGTGTGTGACCAACATCAACCGTCAGATCCACGCAATGTCGGGTACCGTTGGTAAAAGCAAAATCGAAGTGATGGCAGAGCGCGTTAAGCTGATTAACCCTGAGTGTAAAGTTAACCTGATTGACGACTTCATCGGCCCAGACAATCAGGCTGAATACCTGTCGAAAGAGTTCGACTTTGTATTAGATGCGATTGACAGTATGAAAGCTAAGGCTTCACTGTTGGCATATTGTCGTAGCAACAAAATTAAGGTGATCACCACTGGTGGTGCGGGTGGTCAAATCGATCCGACTCAAATCAAAGTGGCTGATCTGACGAAGACGATTCAAGATCCGCTCGCGAAGAAGCTAAAAGATACCCTTCGTCGTCATCATAATTTCCCTAAGAATTCAGCACGTAAGTTTGGTATCGATTGTGTGTTCTCAACTGAACAGCTGAAATACCCTCAAGCTGACGGCAGTGTATGTGCTGCGAAAGCGACAGCAGAAGGTCCAAAACGCATGGATTGTGCGACGGGTTTTGGTGCGGCAACGGTTGTAACAGCGACGTTTGGCTTTGTGGCTGTTTCACGTATCGTCGAAAAGCTGATTCAAAAGCACGCTAAGTAACGTCTTCTACTCAATTAACAATCGACTGGATATTAAAATGACCACATTCCCAAGCTCTCCATTCGGCACTGAAATTACCAGTGATGATATTGTCGCGAAAATGCAGACATTCAGCGGCTGGGAAGACCGTTATCGCCAAGTGATTCAATGGGGTAAGAAACTGCCAACGATGCCTGATGAACTGAAAAGTGAGCAGGTGATTGTCTCTGGCTGTGAAAGCCAAGTGTGGTTGGTTTCTCAGAATATCGATGGTGTTTGGCACTTTTGTGCTGATTCTGATGCGCGTATCGTTCGCGGTCTGATTGCATTAGTAATGGCTGCGTATGATGGAAAAACATCAGAGCAGGTTCAAGCGTTCAATATTGATGGTTACTTTGAACAAATCGGTCTAATTACCCACCTTAGCCCATCTCGTGGTAATGGGTTAAAAGCGATTGTTGCTCAAATCCAAGAGCTAAGTGCTTAGCATCTCTTAGATACACAGAAACAAAAAGGGTTGACGTTAAACGCCAACCCTAAGTAATTTCGCTACTCGCTAAAGCATATCAACGGCTTTTTCTATCGCCGCTACGAGTTTTTCAACATCATCCATGTTGTTGTAAATACCAAATGAAATTCGAACCGTTCCTTTCACATTAAGTGCATCCATTAATGGGTGAGCACAATGATGTCCTGCACGTACTGCGATACCTTGCTGATCCAGTAGAGTCGCTATATCTTGATGGTGAACACCATCCATCACAAAAGTAATCACACTTGCGTTAGGTTGATACCCTAAAATCTGAATGTCATCCAGTTTACTGAGCGCAAGATAAGTCTCGTGTTGTAGTTGGTGGATATGATTTTCGACATCTTGTTGTACAAAACCACTTAACCATTCTATTGCGGTGCTTAGTGCTATGGCCCCTGCCACATTTGGCGTGCCCGCTTCGAATTTGCCAGGCAGTTCTGAAAAAGTAGTGCCAGAGAAAGAGACGCGCTCGACCATTTTGCCACCACCATGCCAAGGTGGCATCGCTTCTAACAATTCAAGCTTGCCGTAAAGCACACCGATGCCCGCAGGGGCATAGAGCTTGTGACCTGAGAAAACGTAGAAATCTGCACCTAAAGCAGCAACATCAACTGATTCATGAACGATGCCTTGCGCACCATCGACCACAACAATCGCATTCATCTTGTGTGCTTTTTCTATGACGGCTTCATTCGGCTGACGAGAACCCGTCACGTTGGTTATCTGAGCTAATGCAACAATCTTGGTTCGTTCATTTAAAAGCGTATCAAACGCGACTAGGTCAAATTCACAATCCGATGTCATCGGTACTTTAACGACTTTAGCCCCGGTTTGTTCTGCCACAATTTGCCAAGGGACAATGTTAGCGTGATGCTCCATTTCACTCACTAAAATCTCATCGCCAGGCTGAAGAGTACTTCTTGCGTAAGTTTGAGCAATTAAATTGAGCGCCTCGGTGGCACCACGAGTCCAGATGATCTCTTTTGAAGAGCTTGCACCGATAAACTGAGCGACCTTATCTCTGGCTGCTTCAAACTGACTGGTCGCGTTCGCTGTTAAACTATGGCTACCGCGGTGAACATTGGCATTTTGCTTGGAGTAATACTGGCTAATGGCATCAATAACTACCTGAGGTTTTTGTGTCGTTGCCGCGCTGTCTAAGTAAATCAATGGTTGTTGATTGATGGTTTGTGATAGCGCAGGGAACTGCTCTCGGATGTGATTGATATCAAGCATCTATTCTTACCTAAAATCTTGGAAATTGGTGCCAGCGTTATGCTTAGCGGTATTGTTATTTTATCGCGACTTGTTGACCGTTGCTGACTAATCTTGATGATTCCAGCTATTTTCTTGCTCTTTGACCTGATCGAACAGTTTTTGGTTAACGGGAACTTCTATCTGATGCTTAAGCGCTGTTTTTATTAGGTGTCCAGTGATGAAGTCGATCTCTGTCTTACGTTGGTAAAACATATCCTGCTTCATGGATGAGTTGTTTTGAGCCGTAGCGTGGATAACCTTGTTGACACTTGCTTCTAATCCGTCGAATGAACAAGCTATCTCTTCGGCCTGCATAACTTGTGTGAGCTCTTCAACGATAGAACTTAAAATACCCTCAAACCTTTGGTCTGCAAGTTCACCATTCTTGATTTGTTCCAACCCAGTAAGTGGGTTGATAGCACAATTTATGGCGAGTTTAGTCCAAAGCGCGGTTTTTATTTGTGGGTTCCAACTCACAGCGGGGAGAGCATGATCCAACACATCAACTAAAAACGTGCACTGCTGACCCGTTTGGTTAAAAGCACCTAACTGGGTTTGCCCTATTCCTGTGTGAGATACACTATTACGATCAGGTTTGAATGCTGCTTGGGTCGTGGTTGCCAATACTATCGGGTGAGTATCAATTTGAGTGGCGATGTTGTCGACCGCCCCCATTCCGTTATGCATGAATATGAGAATGGTGTCGGGATCGAGATGTTGAAGCAGTGGAGTGGTTGCTTCTGCTATTTGCCAAGCTTTGACCGTGAAAATAACCAAGTCACTCGCTGATAGCTTTTCGATATTGTTGTTACTGAAGGAAAGGGAAGCTTGTCCATCAAGTGATAAGTCAATTGAGTTATCAGTGGAACGACTCCACAAAGACACATTATGACCAGCTTGAAGTAGTTTTATTGCCCATAAAGAGCCGATGGCCCCTGGCCCAACAATAGTGATGTTCACAGCAATACCGAGATAAGAAAGTGATGCTGCAAGGATAGCGAGGCATTAAATGAAAGCAATAAAAAATGGCACCCGAGGGTGCCATTTAGGAAACTTTCTTAGAAGTTCGATTAGAACTTGTAAGTTACTGCAACGTAGTGACCGAAGCCTGTTGATTTGAATCCATCAGTATCTTTAATACCGTAGATGTCTTTGTAACCTTTTAGGCCGTAACCAACAGCAAAACGATCTGAGTGCCAGTAGATACCATTGTACATTGCACCACCGTTACTTGCAGAAGAGTACTTGTCTTCCAGACCAAATTGGTAATCGATGTAACCTTGGTAAGAGACGAATGAACCGTTCTCGAAGAAGTAGAAAGGTTTAAACCAGTTTGCAGAAACTTGGTAACCGTTCCAATCTTTGTTGTTTGAATCGTATGTACCGTAAAGGTTTAGGCCAATTTTGCCTAACCACGGAACCATTACGTCAGAACCTAAACCAACTTTTTGAGTGTTAACGCCAGAGTTACCACCCCATTCCATAAGTGTAGATACGTAAAGCTCTTGAACTGGACCGAAAGAAAGATCTTTACCTGTAAGTCCGTCTAGAGACATACGAGGAGCGAACTTCATGAACATCTTTTCAGCACCAGCTTTATCGCTGCCTGGATCAGACGTTAGGTTGAATACGTCAACATAGCCATAAAGGTCGAAGATTCCCGAGCGGCCACCGAATTCCATCTCTAGGTAATCATGTGAAGACTCACCTGGAAGTTCGTCAATTGCAGCCATAAGGTTGAATTGCATCCATTTGTAATCGTTCTTATGGATGTCGCCGTCAGAATAATCAGCCGCCATTACTGGAGCAGATGCTGCTGCAAGTAGGCCAAGAGTTAAAAGTGATTTACGCATAATGGAACTCTCTATGTTTGAAATAAGTAACCCGCTAATCCGTGCGTGTTTATGATGTCCGAATGCCGAGCATAATAGCGATTTTGTTCTCAAATAAAAGTGAGACAGAGTGAAAACTACAATTATTAATTTGAAGTTGATCACACTAATGATCTAAATGATGGAACTTTAAGGTGGTAGTGCATCTTGATGCACTTTGGATTCTATTGATTTTGTGAAATCTGATTATTTTGTAGATAAATTGGTGAATTGATGCTCTAAGCAAACGATTATACTAAATAGAGTGATATGCATATCAAAATCAACAGTATTCTTTTCTAAGCGTTTTCTCTTAAAAAATGACAATTCAACCCGTCTTACAATCCAGTCTTTGATCTATCTTTGACCGAAAACGGTGGGTATTGCTGGCAGCACTCCGGCGCTAAGTGATGTGAAATTCAAAGATTATGCGAATGGCATTTATGTTGCGGCGGGGTCTTACTTTGTGACGATTACTGTAGCGGGTCAGCCTTTGGTTGTGGCGATTGATGATTCGATGGGAACAGGTTTTAATCTTATCGTGAGCGACACAACAGACTAGATCTGAAGACCGAACGTAGAAGAGGGTAGATCAATGCTACCCTCTTCTTATTTGTTTTCTTTGACTCTATTCTTGGTTAGTTTTGGCTTTCTCTAATAAATCAGTGAAAAAGTGGCGTAACGAATAAAGCATGATCAAGCTTGGAATGACCATTAATGAGGTCAGTATAAAGAAGGTTGACCAATCATTGAGGAAATCAACCAACTCACCACTGAAGGAAGCCAACGTGGTGCGACCGAAGTTACCCAAGGATGCGAGTAATGCATACTGGGTTGCAGAGAAGGCTTGCCCAGTTAATAGTGTTAAGAAAGACACGAATGCTACTGTCGAGAATGCCGTTGTAAAGTTATCGACAATAATTGTTGCCAAGAACAGAGTTTCACTTGGGCCCGCTTTAGCTATCCATGCAAACATCAGGTTACTGGCTGCCATTGCTATACCGCCAATCATCAACCCGCGCACAATACCGAACCTGACATTGAAGATACTGCCTAACAAGGTGAAGAATATTGTTGCGCCCCAACCAATTAACTTCGAATAGTGGCCGATCTGTTCATTACTGAAACCTATCTCTTTATAGAAGGTGATCGACATGCGACCTAGGAAGGCTTCACCTATCTTAAATAGGAACACAAACAGCAATAGAGTAATGGCAACTTGAACTCCGTTTCTTTTGAAGAAATCATAAAATGGTTCAATTACCGTCACACTGAACCAAGCGACAAGCTTTGAGCCGACCACTTTATTGTGTCGCTGTTGTGCTTGTTCTTGTAGGGCTTCACGTTGTGTATTTGGCTCTCCGACAAAAAGAGTAAACAGCATTAATACAACAACGACACCTGCCATTCCGTAATACACGCCATTCCAACCGATTGAGTCTGCATTAATAAAGGCAAGGTAGCCTGGTAGTGAATACCCCGTCCACCACCCAATTACGGCCATTGCGGAAGCTTGCGGCAGTTTTGATGCTTCGGATTTTGGGAAGGTATCAATACGAAATGCATCAATCGCGATGTCTTGCGTGGCTGAGGCAATGGCAATAGCGAGCGCCAACATTGAGGTAAACGCCAAATTCTCTGCGGGATTGACGCCTGCGATGAATAAGGTGCCGATTAAAACAATGGTTTGGCAGAAAAAGATCCAACTGCGGCGCTGGCCGAGTATTGCGTGAAGCACCGGCAGTTTTACTCGGTCTACCAATGGTGCCCATAAAAAGTTAATCGCATACACGGCAAACACACTACCAAAGTAGCCAATGGCAGCACGCGTTAAACCTGCATCTTTTAGCCAGCCAGACATGTTGGATCCAATAAGAACCCATGGGAAGCCACTCGAACAGCCGAGCATAAACACCCAAAGTAGACGTTTATCTAGGTAGCTGCGAAAAGTCTGCATCCAAGAAAGAGAGGGAGTGCCTGATGACATAGGGCGTCCTTGTATAGAAAAACGCCCTTAAGAAATAAGGGCGTTACATTGGATTACTTAAGAAGGGTCACTTTAGTGATGACGATTGGGTCAACTGGTATGTCTGACATGCGGCCCATTCGCTTGGTTGGAATCGTTGCCATCTTTTGAACAACATCAAAACCTTCAGTTACTTTGCCGAATACAGCGTAGCCTGGGTTGCTACCTTTTGCGTTCAAGAAGTCATTATCAGAGAAGTTAATGAAGAACTGACGAGTTGCAGAATCTGGCGCATTAGTACGAGCCATCGCGATTGTTGCTGTATCGTTCTTCAAGCCATTGCTGCCTTCATTCTTGATAGGAGCGTAAGTTGCTTGTTGATTCATCTCTTGATCGAAGCCGCCACCTTGAGCCATAAAGCCAGGAATAACACGGTGGAAGATAGTGCCTTCGTAGCTGCCGTCAGCAACGTATTTTAGGAAGTTCTCCGCACTAACCGGTGCTTGTTCTTGGTTAAGCTCAATTGTGAAGTCGCCTAATGTTGTTTCTACGTTCACTTTAGGACCAGCCCAAACGCTCACGCTCACCAACATTAATGCGATAGAAGATAAAATACGAACCATTAGAAACGTTCCTTCATGTAAGTTTGTAGCTCTTGGTCGTTAGCGATTTCCGTAAGAACCAAGTTAATCACGTCATTAAGAACCATAGAGATGTCGTCATTTGACGCACTCAAGGCACCAGTGCGCGTTGCAGTACCGTTGAATGTTTTCACTAGTTTGCCTTCAGGCGTTTCAGCCGTAACTTCAAGCGTTACTTTACCGTCCATTTTGTTTTCCATAATGGTGTGTTCTACGGTAACAAGCGCTTCTTGAATCTCCAAAACAATTGAGTTTTCACTGTTTACGCTTGCACGAAAACCTTGAGACTCTAACTGCTGTGCAACAGCATTTTCTAGAGAAATACGCATGTTTTGCTTAGCGTGAATTGGCTGAATGTTTGAACGGCCACTATCAACCAATGCAACATATTGAGCGGCACGAACATCTTTACTGGTTAGTGTGTATGTTTTGCCTTGTACAAGGTTGCTTGAGCTTAGTGAAGCTTCTGGCATTACATTGATCTGTTCTTGCTGAGGGGCTGAACATGCTGTCAAAGCCATAATAGAAGCAGCCAAAATCAGTTTTTTCATTCCTTTATCCTTTCTAAATTCACACCAGAAGCTCGGTATCTTAAATTCTTGTGAAGTCGTTTCTGCTTATTTATTAAAATTCGCAGGCTCTCTTGTTGCTTGTAATATCTCAAATTTTTGGTTTAGTTCAAGCGTTTCAACGTTAGCTTCACCAAATAGTCTCGCTAGTTTGACATCGTATCCGAGGTGTCGGTTGCCAATAACAATTAATTTGCCTCCATTGCTTAGAACATGCTTTGCATCACAGAACATTTGCCACGCAATGTGATCCGTAATCGCTTGTTGCTGATGGAATGGAGGATTACACATCACTAGGTAGGTGCTGTTTTTCTTGAAGCCATCTAAACAGTTATTGGCGATGAACTGGAAGTTGCCTTCTTCACCAAGGTTATCCTTGACGTTTTGGCGCGCCGACTCCACCGCCATAAAGCTTTCATCCACACAGGTGATACGAGCTTGTGGGTTCAATTGCCCTGCTTTTACGCTCAATACACCGTTGCCACAGCCTAGGTCGATGATATGACGCAGCTCTGGATCTTGAGGGATATGCTCTAGCATATAGCGAGCGCCTTGATCGAGTGCTTCCCCTGAGTAAACATTTGGTAAATTTTTCAGACGGATATCTTCACCGTCCACATCCCATTCAACAAAAGGCTCTACTGTTTGAATAGGCTGGCAGTTTGGAGACGAGAATACTAAGCGGTGTTTTTTCTTCGCTAGTGATGTTTTGGTTTCGCCTAGGTACTTTTCGAACAGGTTAAGCGTAGAAGTGTGAATCTCTTTTACCTTGTTGACGCCAATCACTTGGCAGCCTACAGGCAATGCTTGGCGTAGCTGGCTCAGTTGCCAGATTAGGTGACGATTTGTTTTTGGCAGCTGCATGATCACAAGGTCGATACCGTGTGGGATATCATCCATCGTGTTCAAGAAGTTCACTCGGTTACTTTGATTGCGCTGCAAGTTTTTCAGGGCGCCACGGTGAGAGATAAATGAGTCGCTCATCATAGTGACATCATGATCTTTCGAGAACCAAGTCGATAGGGCACCGAAGCTGTCGTTCATGATCAGGATGTGTTTACCAGGTTCAAGGTTCATCTCTTCAACATGGCTAATAATGTATTCGTCGCCCGCATCCCAAGCTTGAAGGGTTTCATTTGAACGTTTCGGGAAACGATGTAAGGTCAAAGTTCTGTCGTGAAGGGTAAGTTCGGTTTTCATTGCTTGAGATACTTATGTAAGAAATAACAAAGATATTGTCTCAAATGCAGGCTGAACAAGATAGAAAAAACTCAACCAAACCTATGCCATTCGCCATGAAATACTCAGACACTCGACCTGTTAGGGTTTATACTCAGCCCACGGATAATGCCAATACGTTATTAAGGAATCACAATGATCCAAGAAGTTATCGAAACAAAATTGCACAATGAGTTTTCACCAAGTCATTTAAACGTGGTCAATGAGAGCTATATGCACAATGTTCCGGCTGGTTCTGAGAGTCATTTCAAAGTGATTGTTGTCAGCGATGTGTTTGAAGGTTTGCGTCTTATTGCTCGTCATCGAGCGGTAAATAAGGCACTTTCAGAAGAGTTAGCCAATAATATCCACGCACTGTCTATTCACACTTATACAAAAGATGAATGGATGAAGCAGCTAGATAGCGTGCCAGACAGTCCAATGTGTATGGGTGGCGGAAAGTAAGAAGGCCTATATACAGAGAAAAGCGCCATGGCGCTTTTTTTGTCGTCAAACGTATGTATTTTTCGTTCTTATATCACCCAAACTGATGTCAAATTGAACGAGCTCAAATACCTACAATGAGTAATGTTTTTATTAACAGTGTTTCAACATAACTAGTAAAATATTAGTTTGTGACAGAGTATTAATCTCTTGTTTAAAACACGATTCAAAAGCCATTTTATCTGTGCGGCTCGTCAAATTTATACATATTTGAGAGGCCATATGCTTCAAATCTCACCAAATAAAGGCTGTATTCAAGTTATTGGTCATGGCATCGAGTTGTCAAAAAATGCTAGAATATCGCACCTGATAAATCTCACATGATTCGTGTGGTGATTTTATTATGAAAATGTTGCGATTTTGGTATCTCAAATTTACCAAAACCGGACACTGTAATGTCGTGTCTAAGGGCGAGTTTAAAACGTCCTGAATTTACGCAATTAAAAGAATCTTTTTCCCGATAAAGTAGTGCAAGTGCGTATGATTACAATAAATAAGGGTTTGGATCTTCCTATCGCAGGAACTCCATCCCAGGTGATTAATGATGGTAAGTCCATCACTAAAGTCGCCTTGCTTGGCGAAGAGTACGTTGGTATGCGTCCTACGATGCATGCTCGCGTTGGTGATGAAGTGAAGAAAGGCCAAGTTCTTTTTGCAGATAAAAAGAACCCAGGTGTTGTATTTACTTCTCCAGCAAGCGGTAAAGTTATTGAAGTGAACCGTGGTGCTAAGCGTGTTCTTCAATCAGTAGTGATTGAAGTAGCAGGCAATGAGCAAATCACGTTCAATAGCTATGAAGCTAGCCAACTAGCAGGTCTTGACCGTGAAACGGTTAAATCTCAGTTAGTTGAGTCTGGCGCATGGACCGCTTTGCGAACTCGTCCGTTCAGCAAGGTTCCAGCCATTGATTCTGAAACTCAGGCTATTTTCGTAACTGCTATGGATACTAATCCGTTGGCAGCTGAGCCAGAATTAATCATTAACGAGCAGTCTGATGCTTTCGTTGCTGGTTTGGATCTTCTTTCAACTCTGACTAACGGTAAAGTGTACGTTTGTAAAAAAGGTACTAGCTTACCTCGTTCAGCTCAGTCTAACGTTGAAGAACATGTTTTTGATGGCCCACACCCTGCAGGTCTTGCAGGCACGCATATGCATTACCTATACCCGGTAAATGCACAAAACGTAGCGTGGAGCATTAACTACCAAGATGTTATCGCATTCGGTAAGCTTTTCCTTACTGGTGAGATTTACTCTGAGCGTGTTGTTTCTCTGGCTGGTCCAGTGGTGAACAACCCTCGTCTAGTTCGTACTCAAATTGGTGCTAGCCTTGAAGAGTTGACAGACAGCGAGTTAATGCCAGGCGAAGTTCGTGTGATTTCTGGTTCTGTACTTACGGGTACTGAAGCAACAGGTCCACATGCTTTCCTTGGTCGTTACCATCAGCAAGTTTCTGTTCTACGTGAAGGTCGTGATAAAGAGCTATTCGGCTGGGCTATGCCTGGTAAGAACAAGTTCTCTGTTACTCGTTCATTCCTTGGTCACCTGTTTAAAGGTCAGTTGTTCAACATGACAACGACAACAAACGGTAGTGACCGCTCAATGGTTCCAATTGGTAACTACGAGCGCGTAATGCCTCTAGATATGGAACCTACATTGCTGCTTCGTGATCTATGTGCAGGCGACATTGATAGTGCTCAAGCACTAGGTGCGCTAGAGCTAGACGAAGAAGATGTAGCATTGTGTACCTTTGTATGTCCAGGTAAGTACGAGTACGGTCAACTACTTCGTGAATGCCTAGATACGATTGAGAAGGAAGGGTAATTTTCATGGGCCTTAAAAAGTTTCTTGAAGACATCGAGCATCATTTTGAGCCAGGTGGTAAACACGAGAAGTGGTTTGCGCTTTACGAAGCAGCAGCGACAGTGTTCTACACGCCAGGTCTTATTACAAAGAAAAGCTCGCACGTTCGTGATAGCGTTGATTTAAAACGTATCATGATCATGGTTTGGTTCGCGGTATTCCCAGCAATGTTCTGGGGTATGTACAACGCGGGTGGCCAAGCTATCGCAGCACTTAACCATATGTATGCAGGTGCTGAACTAGCATCTGTTATCAGTGGTAACTGGCACTACTGGCTAACCGAAATGCTTGGAGCCTCCTTAGGAGCCGATGCAGGTGTTGGCAGCAAGATGCTACTTGGTGCGACTTACTTCCTACCTATCTACGCAACGGTATTCATCGTTGGTGGTTTCTGGGAAGTTCTGTTCTGTATGGTGCGTAAGCACGAAGTAAACGAAGGTTTCTTTGTTACTTCTATCTTATTCGCGCTTATCGTTCCGCCAACACTTCCTCTATGGCAAGCAGCACTAGGTATTACCTTCGGTGTTGTAGTCGCTAAAGAGATCTTCGGTGGTACGGGTCGTAACTTCCTGAACCCTGCACTTGCTGGCCGTGCGTTCCTATTCTTTGCATACCCTGCACAGATTTCAGGTGACGTAGTTTGGACTGCTGCAGATGGTTTCTCTGGTGCAACTGCTCTTAGCCAATGGGCTCAAGGCGGCGGTAGCGCACTAATGAACGTAACATCTGGTGAAGCAATCACTTGGATGGACGCATTCATTGGTAACATCCCAGGTTCTATCGGTGAAGTATCGACTCTAGCACTTATGATCGGTGCTGCGATGATCGTTTACATGCGTATCGCTTCATGGCGAATCATTGCTGGTGTAATGATCGGTATGATTGCTGTGTCTACGCTGTTTAACGTGATCGGTTCTGATACTAACGCAATGTTCAGCATGCCTTGGCACTGGCACCTAGTTCTAGGTGGCTTCGCATTCGGTATGTTCTTCATGGCGACTGACCCAGTATCAGCTTCATTTACCAACAAAGGTAAGTGGTGGTACGGCATCCTAATCGGCGCAATGTGTGTAATGATTCGTGTAGTTAACCCTGCATACCCAGAAGGCATGATGCTTGCGATTCTATTCGCAAACCTATTTGCTCCTCTGTTTGACCACGTTGTAATCGAGAAGAACATTAAGCGGAGACTAGCGCGCTATGGCAAGTAATAACGATAGCATTAAAAAGACGCTGTTTGTTGTTATCGCATTGAGCCTAGTGTGCTCAATCATCGTTTCAACAGCTGCAGTTGTTCTTAAACCTAAGCAACAAGCTAACGCGGTTCTAGATCAGCAAACTAAGATCCTTGAAGTTGCGGGCATTGAACTTGCGGGTAATATCCCTGAACTGTACGCAGAGAACATTGAACCTCGTCTAGTTGATTTCGCTACTGGCGATTTCGTTGACGGCGATGCTGCTGCATACGACCAACGTAAAGCGGCAAAAGATCCAGCTCAGTCAATCAAGCTTTCAGCTGAAGATGACATCGCTAAGATCCTTCGTCGTGCTAACACGGGTACTGTATACCTTGTGAAAGATGGCGCTGAAACTTCTAAAGTTATCATCCCTGTTCACGGTAACGGTCTATGGTCAATGATGTACGCATTCGTTGCGGTAGAAACTGATGGCAACACAGTTTCTGGTATCACTTACTACGAGCAAGGTGAAACTCCTGGACTTGGTGGTGAAGTTGAGAACCCATCTTGGCGCGCTCAATTCGTTGGTAAGAAATTATTCGACGAAAACCACAAACCTGCTATTCAGGTTGTTAAAGGTGGCGCTCCTCAAGGTTCTGAGCACGGTGTAGATGGCCTTTCTGGTGCAACACTGACTAGCGTTGGTGTTCAACATACATTTGACTTCTGGTTAGGTGATATGGGCTTTGGTCCGTTCCTAGCAAAAGTTCGTGACGGAGGTCTGAACTAATGTCTAGTGCAAAAGAAATTAAAAAGAGCATCTTAGCGCCGGTGTTGGACAACAACCCAATCGCGCTACAGGTTCTTGGTGTGTGTTCTGCTCTTGCGGTAACCACTAAGCTAGAAACAGCATTTGTTATGACTATCGCGGTAATGTTCGTTACTGCTCTGTCTAACTTCTTCGTTTCTTTGATCCGTAACCACATTCCTAACAGTGTGCGTATCATCGTTCAGATGGCAATTATCGCATCACTAGTAATCGTGGTAGACCAAGTGCTTAAAGCATACCTATACGATATCTCTAAGCAGCTATCTGTATTCGTAGGCCTAATCATTACTAACTGTATTGTAATGGGTCGTGCTGAAGCATTCGCAATGAAGTCTGCGCCAATCCCATCTCTAATCGATGGTCTTGGTAACGGTCTTGGTTACGGTTTCGTTCTTATCACTGTTGGTTTCTTCCGTGAGCTTCTAGGCTCTGGCAAACTATTTGGTATGGAAGTACTACCTCTAGTGAGCAACGGTGGTTGGTATCAGCCAAACGGCTTGATGCTTCTAGCACCTTCTGCATTCTTCCTAATTGGTTTCTTGATTTGGGCAATTCGTGTGTTCAAACCAGAACAAGTAGAAGCGAAGGGGTAAGGTAGTCATGGAACATTATATTAGTCTGCTAGTTAAATCGATTTTCATCGAAAACATGGCGCTTTCTTTCTTCCTAGGTATGTGTACATTCCTAGCGGTATCTAAGAAAGTTAAAACTTCTTTTGGTCTTGGTGTTGCGGTAGTTGTAGTACTTACAATCGCTGTTCCTGTAAACAACCTTGTTTACACACACATCCTGAAAGAAAACGCGCTTGTTGAAGGTGTCGATTTAAGTTTCCTTAACTTCATCGCATTCATCGGTGTTATCGCGGCACTTGTACAAATCCTAGAGATGGTTCTAGACCGTTTCTTCCCACCTTTGTACAACGCACTAGGTATCTTCCTTCCACTGATCACAGTTAACTGTGCAATCTTTGGTGGTGTATCTTTCATGGTAACTCGTGACTACAACTTTGCTGAATCTGTTGTTTACGGCTTCGGTTCTGGTGTGGGTTGGATGTTAGCTATCGTTGCTCTTGCGGGTATCCGTGAGAAGATGAAGTACTCTGACGTACCTCCAGGTCTTCGTGGCCTTGGTATCACGTTCATTACTGTTGGTCTGATGGCGTTAGGCTTTATGTCTTTCTCTGGTGTTCAACTGTAGGGTAAGCACCCAGTAATAAGGAATAACAAATGTTTAGTATTATTCTTGGCGTAGCGATGTTTACCATTATTGTACTGGCTCTAGTACTAGTGATTCTTTTCGCTAAGTCTAAGTTAGTACCATCAGGTGACATCACTATTTCAGTAAACGGCGACCCTGAAAAGGCGATCGTTACTCAACCTGGTAGCAAGCTACTTGGTGCCCTGGCTGGCGCTGGTATCTTCGTATCTTCTGCTTGTGGTGGCGGTGGCTCTTGTGGTCAGTGTCGTGTAAAAGTTAAGTCTGGTGGTGGCGACATCCTTCCAACTGAACTTGATCACATCACAAAAGGTGAAGCTCGCGAAGGCGAACGTCTTGCATGTCAAGTTGCTATGAAAACTGACATGGAGATTGAACTAGACGAAGATATCTTTGGTGTTAAAAAGTGGGAATGTACTGTTATCTCGAATAACAACGAAGCTACTTTCATCAAAGAACTTGCTCTAGCGATCCCTGAAGGTGAAGAAGTTCCGTTCCGCGCGGGTGGTTACATTCAGATTGAAGCTGAACCACATCACGTGAAATACGCAGATTACGATATTCCTGAGGAATACCGTGGTGACTGGGATAAGTTCAACTTGTTCCGTTATGAGTCTATCGTTAAAGAGCATTCGATCCGTGCTTACTCTATGGCTTCATACCCAGAAGAGAAAGGCATCATCAAGCTTAACGTGCGTATCGCAACTCCGCCGCCAAACAACCCTGACGTAGCTCCTGGTGTTATGTCTTCATACATCTGGTCTCTTAAAGAAGGCGACAAATGTACTATTTCTGGTCCATTTGGTGAGTTCTTTGCTAAAGACACAGACAATGAAATGGTATTCATCGGTGGTGGTGCAGGTATGGCGCCTATGCGTTCTCATATCTTCGACCAACTTAAGCGTCTTAAGTCTACTCGTAAGATGTCTTACTGGTATGGCGCACGTTCTAAGCGTGAGATGTTCTACATTGAAGATTTCGATGGCCTAGCGGCTGCAAACGAAAACTTCGTGTGGCACTGTGCACTGTCTGATCCTCAACCAGAGGACAACTGGGACGGTTACACTGGTTTCATCCACAATGTACTGTACGAAAACTACCTGAAGGATCACGAAGCTCCTGAAGATTGTGAGTACTACATGTGTGGTCCACCGATGATGAACGCTGCTGTTATCGGCATGCTGAAAGATCTTGGTGTAGAAGATGAAAACATCCTACTAGATGACTTCGGTGGTTAATCCACTTAAGTGATTGATATTATGGCTGACTCCTACGAGTCAGCCATTTGTTTTTCTAAGACAGCTTTTGACAACATACTGGCTTATATAAGAAAGAGTAAGGCATTCAAAATACCTATTTTTTACTCTTATTTTTCCTTATATAAATCCTCAACATTAGACAGGAGTAAGCAAGTGAGAATTTGGCTTGTTGCATTAACTTCTTTGATTTTTCTTGCGGGCTGTGAGCAGTCAAGAGAGCAAGTGCATTTGAGTGGCCCAACGATGGGCACGAGTTACAATATTAAATACATCAATGGTGATGAATTTCCTGAGTCTAATGAAGTTCATACAGAGATCGATCGTCTACTTGAAGAAGTAAACGACCAGATGTCGACTTACCGTGAAGATTCCGAATTAAGCCGTTTCAACCAGCATAAAGGTGCGGATGCGTTCGAAGTATCTGAGCAAACAGCGACGGTTGTGAAAGAAGCGATTCGTTTGAACGGTCTTACTGAAGGAGCTCTGGATGTAACGGTTGGTCCGTTAGTTAACTTATGGGGTTTTGGTCCTGAAGCTCGTCCTGAAGTTGTGCCATCAGATGAAGAGCTGGCGGCTCGCAAGGCTAAGATTGGTATCCATCATCTTAGTGTTGAAGGCAACATGTTGAAGAAAGACCTACCTAACCTGTATGTCGATCTATCCACGATTGCAAAAGGTTGGGGTGTTGACGTCGTCGCTGACTACCTTGATTCTATCGGTATTCACAACTACATGGTTGAAGTCGGTGGCGAAATTCGTCTGAAAGGTTTAAACCGTGAGAACGTGGGCTGGCGTATCGCGATTGAGAAACCAAGCGTTGATGAGCGTAATATCCAAGAGATCATCGAGCCGGGTGATATGGCTATCGCAACCTCTGGTGATTACCGTAACTATTTTGAACGTGATGGTGTTCGTTACTCACACATCATCAACCCTGAAACAGGAAAGCCTCTTCACCATAAAGTGGTTTCTGTGACTGTTTTAAACCCGTCTTCAATGACTGCAGACGGCTTATCTACGGGCCTTATGGTCTTAGGTGAGGAAAAAGGAATGGAAGTCGCAAACCAACATAACATCCCAGTGTTCATGGTGGTAAAAACAGCAGATGGCTTTAAAGAAATTGCTTCTGAAGCATTTAAGCCATACTTAGGTAAATAAGGTAAGCGAGATAATTATGAATACATTTCTGATTACATTTGGTGTTTTTCTTGCAGTAATCGCAGCGATGTCAATTGGCTACATTATCCAAAAGAAAGTTGTGAAAGGTAGCTGTGGCGGTTTGGGTGCTGTTGGTATTGATAAAGTATGTAACTGCCCTGAACCTTGTGACGCGCGTAAGAAGCGTGAAGCACGTGAAGCTTACCGTGAAGAGAAGCTGGCTGAGCGTCAACAAAAAGAAGCGGCTTGGAGTAAAGACCGTATCGCTTAATGGGTGACAGTCATAGGGGATAGAGTTATCTATGCCCTCAAATTGAAAAGCTCAAGATTATCGTCTTGAGCTTTTTTAGTTTTGAGGTCTAGCAATTAATCTTGGCATACCAAAAATGGAAACAGAGGCGAATGACTATTGTTCGATTTGCATGCTGTTACGCGCAAACACTAGTTGGTTTCTACCTTGCTCTTTTGCCGTATAAAGAAGCTCATCAGCGGCTTTGATCTGTTCATCTAACTTCGCGTCTAAATCGGTTACGCCGATACTGATACTGACCTTGATTCTTTGAGAGTCATGCTCAACAACATGGCTTTCAATGGCTTCTCTCATGGACTCTAAGTTGTCAACAAAGCTTTCAAATGCGCCGCACGACTGAATACAAAACTCTTCGCCACCAAAGCGCACAGCGACATCGTCTTTGAAATGATCTTTGATTATTTTCCCTACATCGATCAGCACGGCATCACCACCATCGTGTCCAAAGGTATCATTCACTTTCTTAAAGAAGTCGATGTCCATCATCGCGATGTTTCGTTGATCGCAGCCTTTACAAGGATGATTGAACAGGTAGCGACGATTCCATAAGCCAGTAAGAGCATCCTCGTTGGCATGTCGAAATAGCTCGTTGGCCGCTTCTTTCATATCAAGCAGTTGATGGATACGGCAAAAAAATTCTTCTTGGTTAAAAGGCTTGTAAAGGAAGTCGTTAGCCCCCGCTTTAAGGAATCGAGCTGTCATGGTGCGATCATCGCTGCCTGATAACCCTAGAATAGCCAACTGGTTTCTGTCGTGATCGCGTCGTATCTCACGGATCATCGCTATACCGTCTTTCTTCGGCATATCATGGTCTGTAACAACGAACGTAATATCGGGATCGTTATGAAGGAGCTTTAATGCTTGTTCGCCATCTTCGGCTTGGATAGTTTGGATATATTGGTGTTCTAGAAGTTGAGCTATGTAACGGCGAACGACCGCTGAATCATCGACAACCAATGCTTTGTGATGGCGATTATTCGAAATTCTTTGAACCAGGGGAAGTAGGTAGCTTACTGATGACATACTGTCTTTAAGTATGTAATCGATAACGCCTTTGGCTAGGACTTGCTCTCGCAGTTGATTGTCGAACATCCCGGTCAGGACAATGATTTTCTGTTGATAGCCTAAGACGAGATCAATGATCTCGCCGTCTTGGCCGTCAGGTAAACAGTAGTCGAGGACTGCACACAAGAAATCCGTTTCTTGCTCTAAGATCGCTTTGGCTTCTTCTACAGATTCCGCCAACGCAACTTCATAGCCATCGTTCTTAAATTGTTGGTAAAGATAGTTTCTGAATGCGCGACTATCCTCTACCACTAGTATTTTTTCACTCAAAAGCTATCCCTACTTATAGACTAAATACTCCTAACAATACTATCAGAATAGTGGGCGGCGAATGAAGTGAAACCTGTTGAGCTGGACTCCAGATCATTTTAAATCTGAGAATAATTGATTATACTGTTCATAGATACAGTTGTAAGGTTGAGTTATTTCCAAATGTGCAGTTCGGACCAAGAGAAAGTCAGAAAAATAATCCATGTCGATATGGATTGTTTTTACGCGGCTGTAGAAATGCGTGATAACCCTGCTTACCGAAATCGCCCGTTAGCTGTTGGTGGGCATGAAAAGCAACGCGGCGTTTTGAGCACCTGTAATTATGAAGCCCGCAAGTTTGGTGTTCGCTCTGCAATGCCTACCGGAAAGGCCCTACAGCTTTGTCCTAATCTATTGGTTGTGCCGGGAAGAATGTCGGTCTATGTCGAGATATCTAAAAAGATCCGTGAAATCTTCTCTCGATACACATCAATCATTGAACCACTTTCCTTGGATGAAGCTTTCCTTGATGTCACCGATTCTAAGCGGTGTCACGGTTCAGCAACACTTATTGCCGAGTCTATTCGCCGTGATATTTGGAACGAACTGAACCTGACAGCTTCTGCAGGAATTGCACCGATTAAATTCTTGGCGAAAGTGGCCTCAGATCTGAATAAGCCCAATGGTCAGTTTGTTATCCCTCCACAAGACGTGCAATCAGTGATCGATGAGCTACCACTTGAAAAGATTCCCGGTGTCGGCAAAGTGAGCATAGAAAAGCTGCACCAAGCGGGTTTCTTTACTTGTAAGGATATCAAAGAGTCTGACTATCGAGACCTGCTACTCAAGTTTGGCCGTCAAGGTGCATCACTCTGGAAGCGCAGTCATGGCATTGATGATCGAGAAGTTATCATCGAGCGCGAGCGAAAATCGGTAGGTGTAGAGCGCACCTTTACCCAAAACATTTCAAGCTACGCAGAATGTTGGCAGGTAATCGAAGATAAGCTATTTCCTGAACTCGAAACTCGCTTAGAAAAGGCTAGCCCAAGTAAAGCGATCATCAAGCAGGGCATTAAGCTCAAGTTCGCCGACTTTCAACAAACCACGATTGAACACATCCATGCCTCTCTCGATCGTGAACACTTCAAAGAGCTGCTTAGTGAAATACTGAAAAGACAACAGGGGCGAGAAATACGCCTGCTTGGTTTAAGCGTAATGCTGCAACCTAAAGACCAAATGCGTCAGTTGAGCTTCTTTTAAAGATAATGAGTGAGATGAATACCGACTACGCTTCATAGCCTAGTCGGTTTTTTATAAGTAAGAATTACCTAGGAAGTTGTTTTACTCGCGCTAAGGTATCACTGAACGGTTGCTGCTCTAGCTTGCCGTAACCGACCATTTTACTGGCTTTGAGTTTGGTTGAAAGCGGGGTGGCGATTCCACATAAGAAGCGAGTAATTGCCTCGTCGGTAATCAGTTGTTGGCTAGCCGAAATAAACTCATGTATCCATGTCATCACCGTCTCATCATCGATAGGTTCAACATCAACGGTTGGTAAGATTGCCACTTCTCCTCGACATACAGAGCAGTGACCGCAGTTTGTTGGTGCTTTATCATCGGCAAAATAACTCGCAAGGCGTGAGCTTAGGCAAGTATCCGCCTCAAAGAAATTCAGCATTTGGTTAAGGCGGTTTATCTCGCTGTTTTCTTTTGCTTTAAACAACTCAGTTAGACGCTCTGACAGTTGCATCATATCTTCAGAAGTATTGTGGATCGCGTAGACATCGGTGATCTGCTTGCTTTCTAGTTCAATCCAACCTTGTTCATTGAAGTAGTCGATAGCCGCAATCACACGCTGACGATCGGCTTGGAAGTGTGTCCAAAGCGCATCGAAGTCGACTTGGCACCACACTCTTGCTTGAGGAGAGCATTGGAAAATCGCTTCGACAAATTGACGACGTTCACTTTGAAATTGCTCTGTGATCTGCTGTTTCGGACGAATGAATTTAAATTTGTAGTCTGCGAAGTAGCTGTACTTGGGCTCAATCACACCTTCAATTTCGAGATACACCAGTAGTGTTTTTAGCGGTAACTGACGAATGTTGGATTCACGTGATAGTTGATTAAGCATGATCTCCCATTGATTCGAGCCAGAAGCGCCAATGTTTTGATTTTCGTAGATCTCTTTTAATACCGCTTGGATCGATATGTTGTCTGGCGTATCACCAAAAACGAAGTTCTCGAGTGTGCTTAAACCGTGTTTGTATGGATAATAAGCGCTCCAATCGGGTAATGTGAGACCCAGGCTTTAGCT
>NZ_JBFSUR010000041.1:0-42838 GCF_041467535.1 Vibrio sp. 10N.247.311.47 | reverse complement strand
AAAGAAGTCCCCACTAAGCGGTAGGGATAACAACCAAGGTAACACACTCACCAGATTTTTGTTGATTATTATTCATACGCTTTCTAAGTCTATCACTTTCAGGCTTCACCTATACTAACGTGATTGATTAGATAGCTAGTACTCATTGTTCAACGTTGCCGTATCAAACTCGCAGATTTACGGTTTCAAGATACTTTTTCTAATATCAGTTAAGTGAATTAGAGTTTTGAACCTAACACGTTTTTGTCCAGAGACGTGTTATGCCGCCATGCTTTGGGACAGAAGCGCCTTACTCCAACAACTTTAAGCGTTTCATACCCATATCATTTTCTTTCCGTTGACTTTAGTCACAAAAATTGAATTGTTACTGAGGCTTTGCTCTTCTAAACTTTATGCATATGGAAAAAGAGAGGTGCCGGAAGGTGAATAAGACAAGCGTATTTGTATGGATAGCATTAATTGTTTGGCTATTTATGGTTGCTTGCTTTTTTGATTATATTGAAAAAGAAAGCTATATACCTGTTATCCATGAATTCCATCTGGAGGACTCAAGTGAATAATGAACACTCAACAATGTTCAACGTTCTGGAAACTTTAATTGCGATAGCATTGGGCATAACTCTCAGTTTATTCTTTTCATTTAAAACTCAAAACTCTCTTCTAGAGGCTATTGAAAGCTCGCACGTTGCCCATTCAGCAAGCCTTGTCCATATGAGAAGCTATGTTCATCTAACTCAGCCAGAAGACGTTGACTACAAGATAAATAAACTACTTTCTGAAGTACAAGAGCTAACTTACGAGTTAAACACTTTAAAGGAAGCTAGCAATGACGTTAACGTTAGATTTCCTCAAATGCTTTGGTTAGGCAATTCACTTCCTTCTGTAGTTGATGAGTACGTAAAAACTGCTGATAGACAATTGGCATTACTTGAGAAAATACTTAAAGCAAAACAACAAACTGTATCAGAATCTTTATTAAACGAATTAGAGAAACAAGTTTTTTCAGAAGAGATGGATGAAGCAGCGGAACATGTTCACGAACGTTTGATGGACAACATATTCTTAACCAGCGAAGCAACCGTTTATACCTTGATACTATTGATTATTTTAGTCTTCTCTGTCGTGTTCCTTTACCTTAACCACTACATTATAGAATTGAAAAAAACCAAGTTAGCGTTACAAGGGGCTGTAAATAAGGCGGAGGAAGCCAGCTTAGCTAAGTCTATGTTTTTAGCAACAATGAGTCATGAGATAAGAACCCCAATGAATGGTGTTATAGGAATGACGCAGTTACTCATCTCTGACAATAAAGATTCAACTATTCAGACACACTTAGACACGCTTTTAGAGTCAGGTGAACACCTAATGGCAGTCATAAACGAAATTCTTGATTTTTCAAATCTAGAACAAGGAAATCTAGTTTTTGTTGAGGAAGAGTTCGAACTAAACAAGCTATTGATACCAATAAAAAACTCTTTTTATCCGCTGTCTTCTGACAAAAACCTTCAGCTTATATTCGATACCAGTAGTTTGCCTGAAGATCTTGTTTTAGTCGGAGATAAAGCTCGTATACGTCAAATTATTTACAACTTGGCGGGGAATGCCATTAAGTTTACCTCTGATGGGCAGGTTAAAGTTATTTTAAAATATGACAATGAAAAAAGTGAGCTTTTTATTCAAGTCTCTGATACTGGAGTTGGTATACCATCACATCGTTTAAACGGTATTTTTAATGCGTTCGAACAAGCGGATGTTAGAACGATGCACGAATTTGGAGGTACAGGGTTAGGTTTATCCATAGTAAAAAAATTATGTTTATCAATGGGTGGGGATATTACAGTCACAAGTGAGTTAGGTTCAGGAAGTTGCTTTGTAGCAAAAGTGACAAGCCCAAAAGGAACCACCTTCCAAGATAAAAGAAAGATCTCAAACGAAGAAGACTTTTCCGGTAAGTCAGTCCTTATCGTTGAGGATAACCGGATTAATCAACTTGTTGCTAAACGCTTGTGTGAAAAGCTAGGGCTTACTACTTCTATTGTATCTAACGGTAAAGAAGCTGCTGAAAGAGTACGCCAATGTTCTTTTGACGTAATCTTGATGGATCATCAAATGCCACATATGGGAGGCATAGAAGCGACAGAATTAATACGAAATGAGTATGCTTTTCAAGGGGTTATTCTTGGTTGTACCGCTGATGTTACCAAAGAAACAGCGATAGCATTCGTTGATGCTGGTGCCAATGGTGTAATAACAAAGCCCTTACAATTAAACTCTTTGGGAGAGTCAATAGCACACAGCGTAACGCTGGTTTGTAATGTAAATCATGCCCATAATATTGCGTTGGAATAGAAGCTAGTTCATTTGATACCCAAGCTAGTGTTAATTCGTCTGGAATCGAGACCCGCTTTGGGACAAAAGCGACTCAAGCTTTTGTCCCAAAGCTGTTAGATATTGGCCCTACTTTCTCAGTGCTGCTAAAATGCGGTTTTATAAACTTGAAAGCCTGAGCCTTCATCATAACCGATGCGGTAATTTGCAGCTTTGCCGTTGGTTAGGTTAGCCTGTAGTGGTACGGTGAATTTGGTCACTTAGTTAGAGGTGATATCATCACCTCATAAGTTAACAGGTGACATTATGACAAAACGTACAAGACGACTATTTAGCGCAGAGTTTAAGTTAGAAGCGGCGCAGTTAGTCCTAGACCAAAACTATTCCGTGACTGAAGCAGCCCAAGCCATGAGTGTGGGTAAATCCACGATGGATAAATGGGTTCGCCAGTTAAAAGAAGAGCGCCAAGGGAAAGCACCGAAAGCTTCACCTATGACCCCTGAGCAAATAGAAATTCGGGAATTAAAAAAGAAGCTGGCTCGCCTTGAAGAGCATAATGAAATATTAAAAAAAGCCACGGCTCTGTTGATGTCGGACTCACTGAACAATTCTTGATAATCAAGAAACTCAAGCAGAGCTATAGCGTAAAAACATTATGCGAAGTCTTCAATGTTCATCGAAGTAGTTATCACTATTGGCTTAAACGCCCAACGGTAATTAATGCTGAAACAGTAAAATTGCGCAGCTTGGTCAGTGAGGCTCACGCTGCAAGTAATGGCTCTGCGGGAGCGAGAACCATTGCAGATATAGTCACAAATCAGGGCGTAAAGCTGAGTCGTTACCGAGCGAAAAAACTGATGAGAACGCTTGGTTTAGTGAGTTGCCAAGAGCCAAAACATCGTTACCGAAAAGCTTCACAAGAGCATATTGAAGTTCCAAATCACTTATGTCGCCAGTTTGCGGTTACCGCGCCAAATGAAGTTTGGGCTGGTGATGTTACGTATATTTGGACAGGTAATCGGTGGATGTATTTAGCGGTTGTTATCGATCTTTTTGCCCGTAAAGTGATTGGTTGGTCGATGTCGTTATCACCTGATTCTAGACTAACAGGCAAAGCTCTTTCAATGGCTTATGAGTCTCGTGGAAAGCCTAAAGGTGTCATGTTCCACAGCGATCAAGGTAGTCACTATACCAGTCGTAAATACCGCCAATTACTGTGGCGCTTTCAAATAAAGCAGAGTTTATCTCGTCGAGGAAACTGCTGGGATAATGCGCCGATGGAGCGCTTCTTTAGAAGTCTGAAAACGGAATGGGTGCCAACGGTGGGTTATCGTAGCTTTGCTGAGGCTCAACAAGAGATCACTCGCTACATCATTGGATATTACAGCCAACTCAGACCACATCAGTATAACGGTGGTCTAACTCCCAACGAATCAGAACGATTATATTGGGAAAACTCTAAAACCGTGGCCAATTTTAGTTGACCACTACAGCCTGTATCGGATGATTGATTTTGGCCAGCCAATTAGAGACTTTGCTATACCCTAGGTAATATATTAAGTGCTAATTTAGTAAAACCTATAAATCGTTTTTGTCCAAAAATGAGTTTCATAAGCATCGTTTAATCAAGCCAGGTGAGTGCCTTATCAAACCCATCTGGCGTTATATTGATGTACCAATCTAGATCCACTTTTTTGCGCATAACCAGTCCACACTCTTCAAGAGCTTTACATGAAACTCGGAAGTTGTTCGGGTGAATATCTCTCCCAAGCACTTGATTGACGGCCAGGTTGATGACGGTTGACTTACCTTCTTTTACTCCTTTGATGAACGCCTTGGCCAAACATCTTAAGACCTCTTTTTGAACCTGGCTCATTCTTGCTCTTTTCATTCTCTCTGCCTCTTAATCATTGCAACAATAATTAAATTAAAATTCTGAAAATTTATTTATTTCATCAAGGGATAGGTTCGTGCTGGCTGCTATATGCTTGCATGTAGAGTCAGTATGAAGCCGACAGAGCGAAGCAACGTCAGTCAGCTCTTTACTCATTTAAAGAACAGCTTTGTTCGCGATTCTAAAGAGAGATATTTTTTCCTAGAACCTTATAGACCGTAGTCCTACTGCACTCTAACTCTTTACTGATCGCATGCTTGTTCATTCCTTGGCCTGCAAGCTCTTGAATACGTGTATGAAGCGTCTTATTAGGAAATCGGCCAAGATGCCTCCCCTCAGAGCGAGCACGCTCTCTGCCTTCATTACAACGCTGTAATATTCGTTTTCTTTCCATTTCAGCAAACGCCGATATGGTCGTATAAATGACTCTACCTACATCGCTATTGATATCTAAATCCCCCAAATCATGAAACACCAAACCCGCTTTCTTTTGCGCTAGCTGATCGGCAATTTGCAAAGCATCAATGGTATTTCGAGCAATGCGGTCGACTTTGGTCACATGAATAACATCTCCCTCCCTTGCAAAATCCAGCAACAGGTTAAGCTGCTCTCTATCAGAGGATTTACCGCTCGCTTGCTCTTGGTAAATTTTGTCACAACCAATACGTTTAAGCTGTTCAAGTTGAACATCGAGCGTTTGGTCTTGGGTGCTAACACGAGCATAACCAATTTTCATAAAATGGCCTAAAAGTGAACTTAAAGATATTGATACTCAAGTGTACATGTTCACTTTAAATTATAAAGACTAACTGAACAATTATTAGATGATTGTGAGTAATGTCCATAAAGTTACACCTTAATGGACACCACACTAGATTAAACCCAATAGAAGAATCATACAAACTGGTCAAATCGTTCGATTCGTTTATAATGAGCGAAAAGGGGAATATTATGCAATCACTTACTGCGAATACAGCTAAAACCAAATTTGGTGACTTATTAATGAAAGTTCAACGTGAACCTATACAAATTAATAAGAATGGTTCACCCGTTGCGGTGATGATGTCGTGTGAAGAATATGAACAACTTGAAGCATTGAAATTGATGGTGGTGAAATCACGCTTCGAACAAGCAGAAGTCGATGCTCTATCAGATAACCTAGTCGACGGTGACGATTTCATGAATGCACTTAACCAAGATAAGTTTGATTAATGACGCACTATAAGCTTTCTTCTGCAGCTCAATCTGATCTGATTGAGATTCGTCGCTATACATTAGAGCGATGGGGGCAAGCACAGTGGACTACTTACTTTTCAGAACTAAAGCAATCAATGGAATTACTGGCGAACAACAAGTTGCTCGGCATAGAAGTTTCTGAGGTGGGCCAAAACTACTTCCGTTTCCCTTTAAAGCGCCATGTGATTTATTACATCCAGAAACAAGAGCACATAATTATTACAGCCGTTCTTAGTAAGCACATGTCTCCGGCTAAGCACTTTTCACAACTGTCTTAATATAATTAAAACCCTAATGGACATTCACTAAATAGAGATCCTTAATCATTGCAATAATGATTAAGGAGTAAAGCCTACTGAGTAAGAACGAGGCTAAATGATATTTGGAAAAAACGTGCTAGCGCCTTTGCTAGATTAGGAAGCCAACGATAACTACAGCTACGGCAAGGTTAGTTGTGAAGATATAAATCACACTAGCCAAAGGTTAGGCTATGGTGCGGATTAAGTACAATGACGTTAAATAAATCATCACATGGTTATTGATTTTTCAAACATAATCCGCACATAAGCATAGAGTCACATTCATAAATCACCTTCCATTTGATTTGATAGTAATCTCTTGTGACTCAAAAAGGCAGACTGAAAGTCTGCCTTTTTTTCATTTCTAACTAAACCAACCGCTCGCGCCCCCATGCCACCCGCGTAATTCATATCGTGGAATATTGCCCATCAGAAAGTAGAGAGAGTCTCGTCATTATAGATAGGATATAGCAATTTCATATAAAAAAACTAATTCAATGAGAAATTGCTATATAAAAACTATTGAGATAATTGTTCGTAAACACTATAAAAACCTTGAGAAGGTTGTCTTATCAAGAGGCCTTTTTATCACTCTTGTTTTTATTTTGTATTGCTTCTTATGGAGGATATATTATGAGCTCAATTGACCTATCTCCACTATACCGTAGTAGTGTTGGGTTTGACCGTCTAGCATCATTAATTGATCATGCCATGACCAGTGAAACTGCTATCAACGGTTACCCACCATATAACATTGAAGTTCTAAAAGAGAATCGCTATGCCATTACCCTGGCCGTAGCCGGATTTACTCAGGAAGAGCTTGATATTCAAGTAGAAAAGAGCGTGCTAAGTGTACGTGGGCAAAAGCGTGCTGATAAAGAAAATAAATATCTGTATCAGGGTATCGCCAATCGTACATTCGAACGTAAGTTCAACTTAGCTGATTATGTTGAAGTTACGAATGCAGATCTTTCTAACGGGTTGCTAACTATTACTCTGGTGAAAGAGGTACCTGAAGCTATGAAGCCTAAGTCCATCACTATCAATAAAAACTATGATGTATTAGAGCATAAGGCTGAAGATACAAGCACCAAAAATAATAAAGCTGCTAAAGGAGAATGATAGTGTGAAAGCACATTATCATTTTTGAAAGGAAAACGGCTCCCAATTGGGAGCCGTTCTTGTGTCTAAATCTGGGTTCACACTATGCCTGCTTATGTTCAATACTGCATATCTTATCAATAAAGTGCGACCTCTTGTGTTTAGAGGTTCTATCATTTAAGTATCGCAAAATGAGTAAGAATTATATTTTTCGAGAGTTAGAGGCGTGATAGCCCCCCTGAAGATACAATTATACTGCGAGTGCGTAAAATCGTTCAAAGACTGTCTGACCTTCAACATCTATCTGCTCTTGTTTCAACATCGTCCAAACTTCTCGTCCATACAAACTTGCCAAGGCTCCTTTCATAGACTTCCAACCTAGTGCTTGACGCGTTTTCTGCTTCACCCAAAGGTGACTCTGCTCAACGATATTATTCAGATATTTTATGTTATCAATTTCTACCAGTGGGAGCATAAAGTAACCGGTTAACCAGAGCTGAACATTCATAGAGTCAATGGCCGCATAGTTACTCTTACTTCCATCTATGACGACTTTTCTTGGTAAACCATTTTGTGCAATGGCCTTATTAAGAAAGGCTTTAGCAGCAGGCTCATTACGGTTCGGACTAAGATAATAATCGATCACCTTTCCAAATTTATCAATGGCTCGGTAGTAGTAGGCCCACTTACCTTTTACTTTTCATCCATTCGCCACGAGTCAGACATGGGCTTCTTTCTACGCCTCGCTCTGTGCTCTAATGCTGGAGTGAATTTGATTACCTAACGATTAATAGTGGCGTGCTCCACAACAACTCCGCGCTCTAATTGAATCTCTTCAATTTCACGATAACTGAGTTTATAGGCGAAATAATAACGTGCGGTTTCGAGAATAACTTCAGAGGGAAAGTGGCAGCCTTCAAACATTAAGAATCAGTATCATGAATAGAAATCAAGAAAATATTAACTTAAAGACTCAAAGTTTACGACAGAACCAAATATCTTAACCTGGCATCCAGTATTGATGATGCAAGTCAGTAGATACACAGTACATTCTGATTACGATACAGACGTTAAGATATGAGAATTAAATAGTAATTTAAAAGGGATACGGTTTGAATACTTTTAATTAATAATATAGGTTATATTTACTTTTAATACATTCATTGGAGTCTATTTGGTTATAATTTACACGCTGGCATCATTAAGCCAAATCCCGTTCTCTTTATATGCTAATAGTGTTCCAAGAATATTTCTAAGTTCAATTCTATTTGTACTAAATGGTGCACAAGAAGATGCTGATATTTTTGCGCCTTTTAAACCACGCATAAAGACAGTTTCTAATTTTAATGTGTTATTTTTCTCGTTGATATACTTAATATTAAATGTTGGCATAATTATCTTCTAGTTTATTTTATTTTATTTTATTTTATTTTATTAATCGTTTGTCCAAAAAATAAGATCGTGAAAAATATATCTTTTACAGAGGAAAAACATTGATTGGCTATTTTTAGGGGGTAAGAGTCTAGAGGTGGTGTCAAGCACCTCTATTTAAATATCAGTTAAGCAACAACAACATCTGCTGCTTGAAGGCCTTTCTGACCTTGCTCTACATTGAAAAAAACCTTTTGACCTTCAATTAGAGTCTTGAAGCCTTCTGAAACAATGGCGTTGAAGTGTACAAATACGTCATCACCACCATTATCTTGAGTCAAAAAGCCAAAGCCTTTAGTTTCGTTAAACCATTTTACAGAACCAGTTGTTTTATTAGACATAGATTGTCCCTTATATAATAAAATTAATCGCTGAAATTGCGACGCGCTGGGAGCTTGAATTATTTAATGTATCTATGAAGCTAAGGGAAACACTGAGGACAACAACAATAACGAAGGAATTCTGAGGGTTTTACTTTTACAACTGATGTTTCATTTAATAACTCTGAACAGCAGAGCGAGGACATTATTGTATTTTATTTATTATATGTAAAGGATTATTTTAGTGAATATTCATGTAAATATTTTAAGACGCAAAAATAATTAGTCAACTCGATGCTGAATAATTTTTGGACAAAGCTGGTCCAGTGAATTTTCAAGATTAAAAAATAATGGAGAACTATAGGTATAGAAACCTGTTTAGCTTTGTATGTGCGGATCAAAATATATTGCCGGTTCACAATGAAATCAGGGAGCGTTTAGGAAGTTATATATCAAACACACAATCAGCAAAGAGCTAGGACTCAGTCGGACAACAGTGTATCAATTATTAGTAAGATTAATTATGAGCTTATGCTTTCGATGAGGTTGTTAGTTAAGCCAAAACACTAAAATTACCAAGTACGCAATCATGTTGATCAGTAATACTGCCTGTTAAAGTCGCTTCGCAATATGAAAACTTCACATTCATATCATCCACGTTTCCGCTCACTAAAACGTGTCGCCTTAAAACATCACCATTAAGTTGGTGAATAGTCCTATCCCAAGAAAGGTTATCTCTAAATAGATTAAATGTGATCTTCATACTATTCCTATTTCTTATTTATCGTTGTTTTTTTCTTTTGTTGTTGAAACCAAAAAAGTTTACGGCCTGTTGTTCGAGACATGGTTGAACCTTATTTATTTTCGTTAGATATAACGAAGCTAGCAGTATGTTATAAACACTACCATTGGAGTATATTAATAATATTTATAATAAACGAAGTAAATAAGAAACGTAACGACAAATACAAAAAGTATTGGGATAATGTTGGATATTTTCGTGGGGTGTTATAAATAAGTACTTTAATATGAGGAAAGTAGCGCAAGCGGTATTTCCGCTCACGCTTATTTAAATCTTATGCAGCTACAACGTTTGCAGCTTGAAGACCTTTTTGGCCTTGCTCTACTTCGAAAGACACTGCTTGACCTTCGTTAAGAGTTTTGAAACCTTCAGAAGCGATTGCACGGAAGTGAACGAAGACGTCAGCACCGCCGTTGTTTTGAGTTAAAAAGCCAAAACCTTTCTCTTCGTTAAACCACTTTACTACGCCATTTGTTTTGTTAGACATATTGTGTCCCTTATATAAAATAAAAATTAATCGCGAAATGCGATGCGCTGAGAGCTGGAATTATTTAATGTATCTACGAAGCTAAGGGAAACACTGAGGAAAACAACAATAACGAAGGAATTCTGAGGGTTTTACTTTTACAACTGGATGTTTCATTTAATAACTCTGAACAACAGAGCAACGCCATTATTGCCCATTACCTCTCCTTTGTAAAGGTCTAATTTAAGATTAATCGAATAATATCTTTTTCAGCTGCCCTACATAATACGTTTTTTACTATTCGTCCTTCATCAATTCAGAAGGTGAGAGAACCACAATTGATGAAGGCTTTGTATCGTAATTCAGGGGAGAGACAAATTTGACCCGCTTTGTGTGTTTCTTCGTCAATACGACAAGTTTTAGGCATACCTAACCCTGTAAGCTTGTTTAACGCTTTGATCATGGCGTAAGCCTCGCCAACCTGAGCGTTGTTTCCAGAGCTTATTGGAGCTATAAAGCTTCGCGTAAGAAACTGTTGGACAATTGTGAGTTATAGCATTTTCCAAATTGGTAATATGCAAACTGTTGGTTCTGCCGAAAAATGCTTTGTGGTCATGTTAATAAGATATTTTTAAGTTTTTAGCTTCAAAGTAACCAAGCTTTTTTTGCGAATAAATCCAACACTTTATAGGAGAGGTCATACTTTTATTCACCTTGGGAACTCTATGATCTCGGTAACTTGAAGTGCAGAGTAATGTTTCATCGATATTTACATTCTCCATCCACAAACCATCTTTGTTTAAGGGGCGTATGACTTCTTTTACATTAGCTAGAACTGGTGAAAATCGAACAGCTTTATCGATAGGACACTTCCAATATTTTACAGGAGTAAAGTTTCGGTAATTAATGACTTCATGCGTTGCTCTGCCATCTTTACTTACTACGTTTACTTCAAGAAGCCCTTTTACATGAAAGTGATATCCAAGGTGCTGGCGAATAACTTTCACATAAGCTTTGTGTGGCAGGGCTTTTCCACTTTCGCCCCATGTGGTTGGCCCAACTTGCTTGTAATGAGGAACAAACCAATCATTTTGGCTTAAAGGAAGGTTTATATGCTCGGAGTTTGGTCGTCCACTATTCTCAGATATACTATGACGGTCTACGGATAAATAGCCATATTCACCTTCATAGTTTGGAATGTGTTTGTGCCTAACAAAATAATCACAGTTATACGTTTCATTTGCAAATGACGTAACAGGAATTAAAAGTAGAGCTATTAGTAGTGCTTTCCTCATTTTCCAGACCTTAAAAGTTGGCGTTCACCATCCTCAGACGCGTTACTGGAATGGGAGAAAGTAAGTCAAATGACATTTTGATTAGCTGATAGGCCAATCAGATATCACTTTAAATGGGGCATTTCTGAGTTACGCCTTCCTGCCAGCAAACTTTTGGACATAAACATGTTAGGTTTATTGCTCTATAAGGTTTCAGTCTACTTAGGAAAAGTATGTTGAGACCTTAAATGTTTGTCAGTAGTTTATTAGCCCCATTCTATCGGCATTTTGTATAAATATGGTCGCGTCGTCGTCAGACAATAGCTCCAACGGAGTGTACTCAACACCCATATCGATTAACTTACTTTTTTGTCCAACTAAATAAGCCGTACCACGATCAAATCTAGCTTCAAAAAGGCTCTGAATACGAGAGGTGGAAGCTGTTGAAAAGACGGTTCGAAATATTGACAAATCAAAAATTAAATCATCGAGTTCAACCCATGCATGACCATCCCACTGCTCAATTACGTCTGACTTTTTAGTCAATTTTGGTTTAATCGGGTTATGAGCAAATATCGTATAACCAGCAACCGATAAGCTCCCGGTTACAAGTCTAGTTTTAACAGGCAAATGATCATTCATCATTGCAGCTAACAATGCGCTCATATACAAGCAGCTACCATCTACAGGCTTAAAGTTTTGAGTTATGTTTTCAGCCATATAGAGAGCTTCTTGTACTAATCCGTTTCGTGTCATTTTAATTCCAAATAAAATAAGCAGTTAGGTCGCACTTTACGACAAATTTGTCCGACCGCATGCCTTGCCATACCAAAATCCTGAATATTTTCACTTTACTAATTTCCGAACAGTAACTTACCAATCCACCAAATTGATTGGCCAACGTTGGATATTAACTGCTCTCCCTGACGCAAAAATGAGTTGCTGTCGTCAATCCCCGCTAGCTTTAACGCATCCCCAATCTTCGAGCTGGTAGGATGAGCATCACCTACTCGCATATCGTAAGCCCCTGCGATTGGACCAAATATTTTACGAGCTTTTTCAGGCCCTACTTTTTGAGCCAGCACATCTTCTAGTAGCTTATTTGAACCCAATTTGTCCTTATTTGAATGTGTTGAAAGCTTACGAAGCTCGCGTACATCCAATCTATCTGAAAATACACGAACAAGTTCTTTTGCGAGCCGTAGAAGAGATGCCTGATCCTTGCTGGCAAAACGAGATATGTGCTTCAAAACTTCTGACCGGTTAATGTCATGTGTATAAAGCGGAACGCCGAAAGTGTCATGAAATCCGTTTTCAAGCATAGCCATTACCTCAAAGAAAAGCTCCTCCACGGCATGTGTAGATGCCGGTTGAGCCTTCACTTGCGATTCCAACAACTCACTTGATACCTTCCCATCTGGAACGACATTATGTGCCGCCCAGATATGCTGCTCCCATGCAGGAAGGCGAGCAATGTCATAAGCGTAGATGGTAATTAAGTCTGAAGAGTTTATCCCAAAGTGAATCGAATAACCGGAAGTTGATTTGATTCCGCCAGTTTCTGCGGTATACCACTCGAGCAAAAATCCACGCAGCTCAAGAAGCTCGTTAATAATACTGGTACGAAACCAAAGCCATCTTCCAATGTCTTCACTATTTAATTCGGCAGACGGCAAACGAGTACCATCAGTTTCCACTATGAACTGAGGTAGGTTGTTATCTGCGTCCCCTCTTACACGAGTGCTTGCCCCTTGGTGATCTATCCATTCGTCCCGCCAGAACTCCCCCTCCACACGAACACCTTTATAGCCACCTTTTTGTCCTTGGGAGCTTTCATAATCAGTATTTTCGTTGGTTTCCGGTCCCATCACGGGGGCATCATCTTCTTCATCAACGTCAGTTCGCCAAGTGCGAAACACTGCCCAGCTTCCACCAAAAACGTCGTTGATGTCGCGAATCAGTAGCTCATATCGACCGCCATCTCGCTCTTCTTGATGGCCTTCTATGCCTGCATAGTCGCTAGTTTCAAGAGAGGCTACATTTTCAACTCTTTGACGGTAGTAAGAGAGCCGTAACGCTAAGTTCCTAGCCGCCAAGTAATCAAGTAAGTATTCTCTCTTGATTTCTATGAGGCGCTGGTCACCTTTCTCGTCGAGAATCTCACGAGCGACAACCACAAAATTCTCTTCAGGCCTAACCCAATTATCCCCTTCTTTAATGAGACGAAGCGCTGCAACAAGATCCGGGTTCAATATCCATTGCCTTCCTCCGACAACTGGTAAAGGTAACTCCAGGACTAAGTGAACACCTATTGGTTCTTTGTCGTTATATTGATACTCATAAATAGTCGAGTAGAAGCCATCCTCGTAAGCATAAGGGGCAATCGTTCTGCTAAGCCCAATGTCCATCCAGCTTAATTTCTCAGCTATTTCACGGTTTTCTGGCGTGAACGCAACGGACCCACATCCAAAGAACTCGTTGCTATAACCTATGTTTTTAACGTTGCCGTTCTCGTTCTCTACAGAAGCCCGCAAAGGTACCCAAGTCGATTTAGAAAATGTACGACGGGTCTCCTTCTTTTGAAGAATCCAATCTTGATCCATTTGTAATTAGTCTCCCTAAACATAGCGGTTGTTATAGAGTGAATCGACACCGTATCAGTGGACACATGTCCACCCGCATTATTATTCAACTAGCACCATAGTGAATCATTAGGAAAATTTGGTCAAATATGATACTCAGGAATGTTATGAGTAATGACTCTAAGTGGAAATGGGGCAGAAGTGTTTTAGAGTAGTCGCACTAAGGCGCTCTTGTCCCAAAGCATGGCGGCATAACACGTCTCTGGACATAAATGAGCTACAGGCTTTGCTAAATTAGTAAAGTATGAATTATCTCAGGTATGGCTGACCTATCTTTCTGTGATTAAATTTTCATCTTACTAAAACTCGACAGCGTCATCTGACCACCGCTACCTTTCTTATTACTTTGAGCCTTTGTTGTCAAATCTGCCTCGTAAGTAACCTCTTTATTTACCACTGTGAAATACCCATTATTCTGTAGCTAACTTTCAAGCCCTTAGGCTCTGTTTTTGCCTACAGCATGTTATACAATTAGTTGCTTTAGCGAGTTTTGTGGCTGAAGTCCCTGTTTTACGTCTTAAAATCAGCTATTTAACGTAATAGGCATTTAGCGCACCAGCTTTTGGTGCCTGAGTGACATTTTATATTTGCGACGTGAGGTGTAACTTTAGGCTTTAAGTCTTTGGTAGCATGGGGATATATACGATCTGAGATTGTTTAATATAATGTTAGGTTTAATTTTAATTAAGGATCTCTGATGTTCGATAGTGCAAAATTAAAAGTTGAACGAGCTAGTGAACAAATTGATGAAATCTTGGCTATATCAGAAATATCGCCACCTTTCACATATGTACTCGAAACTGACACGATGACAGGGGAGAGGGCTACATTTTCAGAACTAAACCATATCTCATTAAAAAAGTTAGTCATACGTTGTGGTGAGGTTTTTCATAATTTACGCTCGGCACTCGACCACGCATATTGGGAAGCTGTAGTCCCATATATTGAAGATGAGAGTAAGCACGGAGCTATACAATTTCCTTTCGCTAAGGACAGCTCAAAACTAGAACAAGCTATTAAATCTAGATTGGCTCACCAAGTTAGCGAGGAGTTTTTTAATTTAATTCTTAGCTTTAAGCCATGTAATGGTTCAGATGGTAATGAACTGCTCAGCCTTTTACATGAAGTCAATATTTTGGATAAACATAAGTTTCCCACTCCTGTAGGCGACTTTACTCGAATTTCTAGCGTCGATATAAGAACCCAAGTTCCAGACTTCCCTGTTGGGTTAACTGACGTAACGTTTGGTGGGTGTCGTCGTGATGTAGCATGGCGAACAAACTCTATCGACCCAAGGATGTTAGGAGATATCGTTCCACCAACTACTTGCATATTTCACCGGCCGTTAAGTGTTCCAGTAGATATTGTGCTAAGAATGGCAACAATTGATTACTCTGAATCATTAATAACAACTCTTACGAAGATGCGAACAGAAGTACTCAATATTCTTACACTAATGAGCAAGGCAGAACTTTACCCAAGCACACTAAAACCTAACAAAGCCGGTTAAGTAGGTACATGACCGCTTGGGTTGAACATAACACCCGTAGTAGGGAAATGTGCGCAAAACCCCAACTACAGTCGCTAGGTGTCTGGTGGCATATTTAGGAATACGAACTGAGTTCGTTGAATACAATATGATGCACTACATGGTATATCAGAGGGGTTTCAAGTGAATGATGAAGCTATCGTGAATGATAGCCCTCATGTCAAAGGAGAAGAATTTGATACTCCTTTGATTATGGAAGGTGGAATTGAATATGAGCCTGAAAGGTATGTAGCTGAAAAACCGTATGATTTAACACGGTACGAGTTTAGCATTCTAAAGAAGCCATCAGGCTCTGAAATGTGGTTTAATTTGGCGGCAGGTGGAACTGCCGGTATCGTAATCTCAGTAATTGGCAAAACGGTAGCTTCTTTAATTGATAAAAAAGATCCTAGTTTGGCTACATGGGAGATTGTTGCAGTTGTAATAGGAATAGGCATTTCAATTTTGATTAAAAAGATGTTCAAATCTGATGATGAGGTTGAAAAAAATCAGTTATTAGAAGTGGTTGATACTCATTTCACTCAAAACAGAAAGCGTCGCCTGCACTTAACTCAGGGGGGAAACAGTAATGAAAGTTGAATCATTACCTAGTAATTACCGCGCCCCTGAAAAAATGAATGTCGGTTCAAACTCAGTTAACAATGTCACGGTATTAGTCGAATTTAATGGCTTTACGCCCATTTTAATAGGTGACGGCGATATCCCTCATGTTTGGATTTACGTCCCAATGAATCAACAAGGGACAGAGTGGTATCCACTTGTAAAAGATAACTTCTCTACAAATCCTTCGGTCATTGTTATCAAGCGTGACCATGGTGTAAAAGTGACAACACCTGACGGTATTGTCATTGATTGTGAAAAAGATAGTAATGGAACCATCGTTGTTCACAAATTGAATTTAAGGCCCTTTGGTATCAATGTGACAGCAAATAGCGAGTCTATGTCTATCATGAACACAACTTTTTCATCTAGTGGCTTTAACAACATGAGAGCTGTAGTAGGGATAGGTAACGCATAACAATAACGGTTAAGTAGGTTCGTGGCTCTCTGATTGAACATAATACCCGTTCTATGCACTACAACAAAAGGTCAGCTATTAGCTGACTTTTTGTTGAATCTCGCAAAATAGCAGAGATTAGGAAATGTATAGTTAATCACCATTAACGGACTGTGAATGAGCTTTAGCACTAACCCATAAAGGGGCATTTTCGAGCTAGAAAATGCCATGTGTTAAATTTCAGATTGTGACGCTTTTGGACATAAATGAGTTTCAGGGATTTTAATATTAGTGATTCATGAATAACTTTTTATAAGGCAAGTTTGCCAATTAATACGCCTTTGTACAGTGCGCACTTTGTCTGATTATGTTTAATGGTGCATATCTCGTTAATTCAGTGCAACCTCTTGTATTTAGAGGTTTTATCATTGAAGTATCGCGAAATGAGTAAGAATTACATTTTTCGAGAACTGGAATGCCAAATGACCAAGGAAGAGGTCGCCGAATTGTGTTTTAAATCTGTGAGAACAGTCACAGGTTGGGATGAGGGAAATCCAATTCCGCCCGAGTGTAAAAGGCTTATGAGAATGGCAAAAGGTCGGGAACTAAGCATTAGTGAAGATTGGGTACAGTTCAAAATGTTATACGACAGGATGGAGCTGCCGACTGGCCAAGTGGTGAGGCCACAACAAATACTAGCAGGGATTGCTCTTTTGGGGATTCAATCTGAACTAGAGATTAAAACCTCAACACACTTACTTGGCCTTGCAAGAGCGATAGCCAATATCAAGAGATAGGATTAGAAAAGTATGGTTCTTCACGAGACATTCTAAAATGCATGACCGCAAAATATGCGCATTAAAATGTATATTGATAAGGTAGTTGTGACTGCAAACATGATCCTTAATCAAGTTAATTAGTCCTCCTTTCGCATATCAAGGAGAAATAAGCCGAGCCCATTGCGAGTGGATTCGGCTTTTTATTTAAAGCATCTTAATAACGACGCCTAGTGTTCTACTATATCTCCAAAAGCAATGCATGATGTTATACCTAACAAAGCGTTTCGTTCAGTAACATAGTCAAATTGAGGAACATTCATTTCTAACTCAGTAGCAATCTTTTTTGAAGTTTTTCGACATTTGATAAGTACTGCTTTGGTATCAGGAACGAACTGATACTCTTGATACTGAACGGTCAGCGTTCCTTCTTCTACGCTATAGTTAACACCATTCTCGGTCTCATCCATTTGCATTCCGTCATACTGGTGAGAAGTGCAACCATTCAAAGTCAAAAATATGGCAGCAAGAAGTAATTGATTTTTCATAGTTACTCTTAATTGTATTGTTTATATGTTGTCAGATGTAATGCCTTTATAAGACCTAAATCTACAGTCACCCTCTGTCTCATATTCCAAACCTAAACGATCTTTTGGCTCACGCTTGATAGTCACGCCAACCATATCAGAAGCCTTACGAGGGCACTTTCCTTTGGCATTTTTATATATATTTGCAGCTTGTTCTAAGCCAATGACGTCAGTAATCTCTAATTGAACGTCCATCTTCTGTTTTTGTTCTACTCTCTGAGCATTTTTTACAGAGTTATAAATGAATGGACTAGCAACTATAGAAGCGCCAATGACTAAAGAACCAATTATTATAGACTTGTTCATTTTTACTTCGCTTATGTAGAACTCAGAAGTCCTAACTATGAAATTAAGGGATAAGATACTGATAGGTTATCATTTTTTTCGTTTCTAAATTAGTGATATTAATCAATACTCATATTAATCGCATGTTAAAAGAAAAGAAAGGTTCTATTAGCGCTGATAGATTGGTCGAATTTACCCCCGTGATACAACACGGGGATTCACGGCGAACTGCATTGAAGAATTGATAAATTTTAGTAAGGGAAAAGCCCATAAACAGGATGTGAATGAGTAAAAGGTCTAGCTTACAATGGGGCATTTATGAGTTAAGTCGCCCCGCCAGCAAGGATCTGGACATTTATTTGCCAGCGCCTTTGCTAAATTAGCAAGTCATGGACAACATAAGGTATGGCAAAGTTAGTGTGATTAGCTATAGCGATGAGTGATCACACTAACAAAAAGGTTGGTTTAGGTGCGTATTACTTGCACTTACGTTAAGTTATCAGTTTCCAAGTGCTATCAGCTCATCTAAGTCACTTTGCAAATGAGCGATGCGTTCATGTATCAAAGTTTCTAATTCTGATTGATATATTAGCGGGTAAATTGAACCACCTTGGTAGAAACTAGCAACTGCACGTGCTTGAGCTTCGCTATATGCCTCCCAGTCGATTTGGCTTTTCTCGTAGAATTGGATACGGTCGCTATCTATCTTAGATTTCAAAACACCAAACACAGCATTTAACTTGTCTACTGCTCTGGAGTAACTTTCAAGAGCTAGCTGATTCATTTCGATTTGAGTAAAATGTTCGCCTCTTACATTAGTAAGATGTGCAACTGAATCAGAATGAAGTACTTGCACATGATTTTGAACAGAATCGTTTTTTGCAGTAAGCAATTGAGCAAACGCATTTAAACTAGCTATATCAAGTTTTTATTCACTCATCTTTCTGTGGATATCCAGAACTTTCTGGTGTTTATCAAGCTGCTCTACCTCTGGTTTTGACTCGATCTTCCTTTTAATCAAATAAGCAGCACCTGAAATCAACACCCCGAGAGCAATAAAACCTATTTTTTCAATCAATTCTGTCATTTTAAATAATCCACTTTGTAGTTCTTAGCCTTATTGTGGTCAAAACTGCCATTCATTCTTGAGTTCGCTTAGTCTCACAACCTCTGCTTTAAAACGAATTGGGTAGTTTTCTTGGATCTCTTCAACCTGACGCTTCACCTCATGCTCACTGATTTCATTTGAATCAAGCACAAGATACAAATGAAAAACCAACTTTCTAGCATCAAAACCTTGCCATTGTTCATGTAATTGATGAGCCTGTTCAAGTACTTTTTTAACTCTTGATTTGACTCCAGACTTATTGGAAACCAGTTTTGTTTCGATAGCGTGAACATAAGTCCCATCGACAGCAACACCATCAAAGAAGATGTTTCTGCCCGAGGGAGTTCGAAATGTTACGTCGGGTTTAAATGACAATTTGAGTTTCTTAGATAGTGAGGTTAAGACCAGTTTTTCTGCAAAAATGGCTTTTGATATTCGGTCGCTGTCTGAGTTTAGTGTTACGTCAACACCATCTTCGATCAAATCTTCTTTAATTTTGCTTAATTGTTCTTGAGGTTCTGCGTAACCAAATAACTTAAGAAAATTATCTTCATTCTGATAATCAGAAGGTGCGTAGAGTACTTTATGATTTAAGTTCAGCGTCACAAAAAAAGCGCCTACCAATAATGTTGGAAACAACATTAGAAACCAAATATATACGCCCTGATGGGCTACATCCACAAATGGCAAGACTATTGTTCCGCTAATCTCTGCGATTGCAGCAAACATAGCAATAACTGTTAGAGGATTTTTAACATGTGTTATTTTTTCGACCACTGAACCTTCCTTTTACTTTTAAAGCGTTCAACACTCGGGATTTAGTGTTGGCTGCACAACACCTTAATCCTTACTTGTTATGTATCGTTCACACAAAAAAGCCCACGTATAAACGTGGGCTTTGGATCAACATAACTCTATTAAGCTTCTGCTAACTCAGAATCGAGTCGTGCAAAATCTGAAAAACTATTCTTCAGGTCTGTCCGCAAGGATTCTATTTCGGATTTCTTCAACGCTTGGGGCTTTCTTGAGATGTCCTGCTTCACCTTGTGTGAGTTTGTCCACACCAAAGCCAACTTCGCTTTTCCACCATTCATCAAGTTCGTCTCCGTGCTTTTTCTGTATAGCTTTGAGCATCGCTTCTTTGATGTTAAGTGAAGCAGCTCCTTCGTGTCCCGTCAAGGCAACTGCCAATATAACGTGACCACCCTTATTCTCTATGTAACCTCTAAGTGAAGCTAAAGTTCCACCCATCGATAAAGTGTCATCCAAGATAACATAATTACCGCCTTGCTGTACATCCCCATCGAAGAAAGGATATTGAGACAGACGATAAAATGCACCTTTATCTGTTCTTTGTGGCTTATTCGCTTGAACGATATCAGCGCAAAACTCAAGCTTTAGAGTTGCAGCTAAATAATAAGCTAAAGCCGCTGGAATCTTATTGGTGCCAAACTCTTCAATAGCATGAACAGGGAGTATCAAGGCACTACTTTCCTCAACAACAGCTCGTAGTTCTTCAATTTTTTCTAAAGGAACAATATCTTTAACTAGTTGCAATGCTGCGTCATTGCTACCATTTTTCTTTGCATCCTCATACCTTTCATGCTCCTTAGCCGAACCAAGAGGGCAAAAGATGAAAACTGGTGGGAAATTAGCCCATGCAACTCTGGTTTCTTCTTTTTTTAATCGTTCCCGGTATTCCGCAAGAGATACAACTTTACTAGGCATTGGCACTTCTACTAAATCAAATCTTTCAGCATTCTACTAGAATGCACATTTGATGCATATACTCGGATACATAACGCTTTCTTTACGATGACTGTTCGTATTTTATGAGAAAATAATGTCTTCTCTCTTTTTAATCTTCAACGACAAATCAATAAGATAACATCTATCATCAGGGTTAGAACAGTCTGTCGCGTATAATTTAGACAACTACCTTGAAAAACACCGGTTTCAGATAACTTTTAGTAGCCCCCCCCCCTCGTAGAACCTGTAGAGTATTCATTCTAAGTGTTTTTGGGGCAGATCTGAGTTAGCTGGCACTTTTTGAGAAAAGTGCCACGAGTAAAACTTCAGGTTAATTGTCGATTTTTCAGTCAGATCAATGCCGTTCGAAAGCATGGTAAAGGCGCTGCGGGCTATCAACTTTTTCGATGCCTCGATTGTCAGCGTACTTTTCAGCTCGACGATGCTTACGAAGCAAGTAAGCCTGGCGTTATCGCTAAAACATTGAGTTGATATGTGAGGTCGATGAACAATGGTCGTTTGTTAGTAATAAGAAAAATCAACGTTGGCTTTGGTATGCTTGGGAGCCTAGATATAAACGCATAATTGCCCACGCTTTTGGTAGAAGAGACACTGAGGCATTTAATAAACTACAACGTCTTCTATCGAAATTTACCATTCCTTTTTATTGTACAGATGACTACCGTGTTTATTCAGCGAACTAACCGAGAGAAAAACACATCATCGGTAAGCGGTATACGCAAAGGATAGAACGAACCAATCTCACCCTGAGAACTTGCTTAAAGCGACTCGTTCGAAAAACTATCGGTTTCTCCAGAGCAGAAGAAATGCACGATAAGGTCATAGGAACCTTTATCGAACGAGAGTTTTACTATTAATCAACAGATTGGAGTCATAACCCAAAAATCGATAACGCAGGAGTACATTCAAACCTTCCTGAATACTTTGAATTTTACAAAGAGCAACAATATCAATATTTAGTGTTAGGGATCGAAGCAATAGGGTTCATATCTAAGCCAAATCAAGAAGCTAACTTTACAGAGCATGGTTACAAGCTAACTTCGTTTGAGTCTGAAGCTGAAGCTGAACTATTTAAACCACTCTGAAAAAAGAAAAGCGCCTCCCTTAACAGCGGATAAAAATCAGCAAATAACGAATAACAAATTAGGTGTTCATTATTCCTCTTATGTAAAATCCGCGAGTTTGTTGTCAGAAACAGCACTCAGAACGCCTCAAACACTCATAGCAAAGGTTTCGGACACTTGAACAAGGCAATGCTTCCATACTTTCTGGTAAGTTTGTGACGCTTTTAAGTACGCTCCCCGCTTAAATGAACATCTTTTTAATTCAACCAAAAACTATACCGAATCAACGAGAAATCACACCTTAATGAACACTTATTAAAAGAGCCTCTTAACCATTGCAACAATGATTAATGGCTCTAGCAAAAAGGTTGGTTTGTGTTTGGGTGCGCACTAATTCAATTATTGCGAATGAATCAAGTATGGAAAATTCACTTAAGTTCAGTGTCCAGTCTGACTAGAGCGATCATTAGGGGGAGTAGTTAGGATTAAAAAAATGTTTATAACTCTACGAGCCTCTGCAATATCTTCTCTAGCGCAGCTCAGAGCCCAATGATCACTTGCTAATCTGACTAAGCCAAAGCTAGCTGGTCAAAATCTATAGTTTTAACAGCCTTGAGGTTAATAGTCTGCTTTGCTTTCCATAAATCATACTGGTGTTGCATCGCTAACCAACTCTCAGGAGTTCCGCCCAGTACAATCTGTAGCTTTAGTGCCATCTCAGGGCTGATAGAGCTTTGGCCTTTCACGATGCGGTTGAAAGTAGATGGACTTACACCCAAGTTCTTGGCTACGGCTCTAGAACTAAGGTTAAACGGTTCAAGGTACACATCGTGGATTAGTTCGCCCGGATGTGGAGGGTTGTGCATCATCATTAGTGATAGTCCCTATAGTCGAGTATAAAAGCGTTTCCATTTCTAAACTGAAACGTAACGCGCCAGTTGCCGTTAACATCAATAGCCCAAATATCATCTTTCTTTGGGTTTAGCTGATGTAGTCTCCAGCCAGGTTTATTGATATCAGCAATAACAATTGCGGTATTGATTACAGCTAACTGTAACCTTAGCTTTTTGATATGTTTGGCTTGGATACCCGCAGCAGTCCCTTTAACAAAGAACTTTTCCAGACCTGTATGCTTAAATGATTTTATCATGTAGATATCATAGCGTGTTGCGCCTCGCGCTACAACCTTGATAGATACATTTTAGCTCTTTAGCTAGTTTTGCTATACCCGTGCTTGTTAGCAGCTATATGCTTACATGTAGAGTCAGTATCATTAATTTAGAGAAAACTGATTATTTTGAGTATTAGGATCAACAAAACAGGTGAAATCAAAGCGAGTTACAACTTTTTAACATTTAGTAAAATTCAGAAATTAACTTTCAGAATGCTTTAGGGGGTATTTCAGCGAAAGATCCAATGCGCCATAGCCCTCTAAAATGCGAACATATGACAAAGTCGCTTGGTGCTAACCAAGCGACTAACCAAGTCGAAAATGATAAATGGACAAAAATCAGTTTCATCGCTTATTTTGCATTTGCATATTTAGTCACAAAAATTGAGGAGTCCAAGTAAAGGACTCCTCAAATAACTACAGATATCTCAGTTTACTTTGAAATTAACGCTTGAATCTGCTGGCGAACATCGCGGCCTTGCCCGTCTTGTTCAACGGCCATAATGAACAGACATTTCCCATTGCTCAGTTCTGCCCATTTATCACCGATAGCACGTTTTTCCGCTGAGTCGTCATTAGTTACATAAGCTTCACCTTTGTACTCAACAACTAGCATTCGACCATCGCTAAGCTCACATATAAAGTCTGGGTAAAACTTGTTATGAGCCAGTGGCAGCCAGAATGAAGCTTGATCTCGGCGTACCAGGTTACGAATCCAGTGTTTTACCTCCGGCAGGCCATCTATGGCTTTAGCACACTCGTATTCCTCACCTGTAGCTTTCAGATCCTCAATAAGGTTCTGCGGAAAGTAATGTTTCTGGAATTTGTAGCGACCAGAGTAGTATGGTGGACGAGACGGGTAATGGCTCGGCTCGAAGTGGTACATGAATTCATCAGATACGCACGCTGTACTTTCAGCACCGAACAAACAAGCTTGATATCCAACTCGCTGAGCTTGTTTGCGGTACAAGCGGATGAGATCTCGAATAGCACGGGCCAATGGGAACTTATTGCGAACCAAAGCTGTAAGGGTCAAGTTAGGCTTTTGAAGCAAAGTTTTGACTAGGCGACCTAAGAAGCCAACAAGCTGATGTTGCAGCACATCTGGTTGTCGCAACTCCCTGTCCAGCCAGCGGACGAGATCTTGCTCAGTAACATCAATAAAGCCTTGGTTAAAAGCGATGACTTCCTTTTGATCGGCAACCTTGTAAGTGAGAGACTTACCATCCATGTCAATCGCAAAACTATTGCTGGTCTCGTTCATTACAAAGTTGGTTAACTCTGCTGGGTAGTCGAGCAGATTCCAGCTATGTGCGTGCAGGAAAACTTCTGATTCAACTAGCTCCAGCTCGCCCTGTTCCATCATGCACAGATAAGGAAGAGAACCAAATTTTTCACCACGTTCAGATGGTGCCTTCGTAGCTTCAATAGCCTGATTATGCACTCGAATATCACGTTCGAAGGCTTTACGATTTTTACCCGCTTTTACGTGCTTCGTTAGCGCTTTTTGTATGCTTGGTGATACTTCGCCAGTCACTTTGACCACTGCGGTGTCGGTTTGCTCATCCCGAGTCATCGTGATCTGTTTTTTCTCTAACTCGGAAAGCTCTGTTAGGTCTGGTAGATCCTCAACCTCTACAACAATAGAGGGAGGTGGTGTCGGTTTTGCTTTATTTTGCTCCGGCTCACCACCAAATAGCTCCCCTTGACCACCCGTCGGAGCCTGCTCTCGTAAAAATGCAGCGATCTCCATTTCTTCAAAGCCCATAGCGATGAGCTTATCGGTCAGCTCTTGAGCTGCTTTTGCGAACTTCGACGTAGCAAGATGTGCATAAGCACGGTTCAAATCTTCAATGGTTCGACGGCTGGCATACGGCATACGCAGTACACGACCAAGTAGCTGTTCAGCATCTTTACTAGAAGATACTTGCTTCACCGAGCAAAATACGTAGGCAAAGGAGCAATCCCAACCTTCTTTAAGGGCTTCGATAGTAATGATGTATTCAATCGGGCAATTTTGATCGAACAGATTGATCCCATCTAACTCTCGTTGGCTACCTGTTGCTACAGCAATCTTATCTTCATCAATACCTAGCTGATTCATCAGGTGGTCTTTTAGTACCTCGACCGTAACATCACCTTTCTTATTTTCAGCTTGGAACAAAGCGATAGGGCGGATGTAATCCTCATCTTTTTGTGCGTCGGCTTGGAGCTTGTTACGAGTGATCACTGCATCCTGAACAGCATCTTGCCAGTTTTGATGCTCTGTCAAAACAATCGGCAATTTAATCATCTCTTCGGCTTTCAATTCGGCTGCCGAGACATGGAATAGGACGTTACTTCCGTTTGCGTTAGTGGTGTTTGGTGTAGCGGTAAACTCAATGACAGCAGCAGGGCGCACTCGTCGTAAAGTATCAAAGGTTAAGCTGGTACGAGCATTATGAGCTTCATCGACGATCACCACTGGCCGATACAATGCTAATAGGTTGGCAAAAGAGAATTTGATATTGCCGATCTCACGACTACTTAATCCGTTCTCTTGTACCTCAGCCTCAGAAACCGTCTCTAAGAGCGGTAAAGAAGGATGGTTTGCAGAAATCTTGGCAAAGTGAGGCTCAAAGTTTTCGTGATAAGCGTACACCTTGCGGCCAGAGGTGTCGGTAACTCTCAGGTTAGCTAGGGTCGATACCACCACAATGGCCTTGTTGCCTAAATCTTGTGGCCTAATTTGAGTCACTTCATCAATATCGAGCACCAGTACTTGGCGATTAAAAGCGGCATCAAGTTTTTCACGATAAGGATGGCCCGGTGTTTTCAGTGCTTCTACCGTTTGCTCGCGAATAGTGATGCTTGGGACTAGCCACAGTGCAATCGGGGCTTCGGTCTCTAGGTAATGACGTGCGGCGACATCAACAGCGTGCGAACCAAGAACGGTTTTACCACCACCCGTTGGGATACGCATACAAAAATACGGTACTTGCTCGAAACCGTAATCACGATAGGCATGGAGGGGGAGTTCTTGCTCTTCCAATGCTAACTTATACGCATCTTCTACACTGTCACTGCTTAGGCAGTGAGAAAGGAAAGATTGCATCACATCAACGGCACGTTGTTGATAACCTTTTAACTTAAACATTTTGTGGATTCCTTATCAAAGAGTGCCGACGTCATATGGGATCTGCTTGAACGTGATGTTCGCTTGCTTCAAGCGAGCCTCGCCTAAACGACTGGATTCACCGTAGATCACGATGCGCTCGTGCTTGTCGATGTCTGGTAAGTTGTTGAGTACCTTGCTTGTTAGTACATTGCCACCTGCCGGACGACGATCACCTAGTATGCCGTTGTAGAGCAAGTAGTATGCGGTATCGTTATGAACACCCAGCAATGGGGTATCCGTTTTATTACCGAGTGGTGTTTTTGTCTCCAAATACCAGATATGTGATGCCAATGTTGGGAACTTAATATCGCTATTCAGGCAACCATATTCGTCGAATACGGCTTCACCTAGCTTGTAGAAGCGGAAACCTCCACCTCCGGTCCAGCTTAGAGCTTGTGATACTCCTCCTTCTTCACCATCGGTAACCTTTTTTAATCGCGGTACGATATGAGATCGAGCATGATCCCCAATTTCAACCATTAACCAACGTCTATTCATTTTATGTGCAACAGCCCCGGTAGTGCCTGAACCAGCAAATGAGTCCAATATTAAGTCATTTGTGTTTGTTGCAATGTGAATAATTCTATGGAGTAGCTCTTCTGGTTTTGGTGTGTCGAATGTGACATTATCAAGGACTGTATTAACGTGCTTCTTAGCTGTATCTGTAGTTCCTACCTCATCAGCTTTCCATAATGTTTCCGGTGTAACCCCCTTGTCTTCTGACTCTGACAGAAATTTCTTAATTCGGGGAGCATTATTGCCATCTTTTCCAAACCAGATTCGATTATCATCAATTTCCTGGTTCATTTTGGCTTTTGAATAACGCCAACAGTTCCCTTTAGGCGGCTCAACCTCTTTCCCGCCAGGAGTGGTGAGAGTATAGAATTGACTTGCTGTGCCATGACCTGCCTGTGCTAGTGCAGAAATTGACTGCCAGTCACCTCTCGGGTCATTATCTGGGTTTTTGTAACGTTTTCTTATCTCATCCGTCATTGGAAGGGGATTACGGACAGCCTCGAATTTTGGCTTATTTTTGGCATAGACTAGAATGTGATCGTGATTAAACGAAAAAACTCGGCGATTTTCTCTCGTCTTTCGTTTCTCCCATACCATCGATGCAATAAAGTTATTTCTTCCGAAAACCTCATCGCTTATGACTTTGCAATAGTGCATCTCTGAGTCGTCTAGCGTTATCCAGATAGAACCATCCTCAGATAACAATTCTCTTAGCAATTCAAGTCTCGGGTATATCATTGATAACCATTGACTGTGTTCAAGGTTATCATCGTAGTGCTCAAAAGCACTTCTAGTATTATAAGGAGGATCGATAAATATACATTTCACTTTCCCTGCATAATGAGGAATCAAAGCTTTAAGCGCTTCAAGGTTATCACCTTGAATTAGTAAATTTTCATTTTCGGCATCACCATAGGAGAATTCTGCTACTTCTTCCAGCAGCCTGTAGGTGCATTTTTTAGCCGTCGTTACAGCTTCGTCTTTGTTAAGCCAATTCAAAATAGGCATCTTAGATCCTCAAATCTTGTCTACGTCTAAGCCAGCTTGTTTCAATCGGCTTGTAAGGTTTCTCATTTTGCTAAATTCGGTGCCATAGCTGGGCTTGAGGCCAACCTCTTCACAAAACTCTTTCGCTGTGATGTCTTGAAGCTCATCAGCGTATTTAATCGACTGCAAGTGCAACTCTGCCATAAAGCCGTTCCGTGGAGCTGAGGCAAGTGCTTTTTTAATTTCTTCTTTAATCATTTTGTTCATAATGTACTCAATATGATTCATAGTGCCCGCTGGAGATTTTAGCAAAATTAGCTAAAAAAGCTAATTAACCTTCAAAGGATGGGCACTTATGAATTGTTATGCTGAATTGTAAGAAAGGAACAAGCCGAGTGAAGCTAATAATGGGGCATTTATCAGCTAGAGTAATCCTTATAATGATTGTGATCACCAATGTTTTTGTAAGCTCTATTCACAGATCAACCTTTAATATCTTCGCAGAAAATCAAGATAGTTACCCTGTCATTTTCAGTCCCATGAGTCGCTGTGCGACGAATACCAGAACGCGCTCACGAAGTGAGTAAGATAAGGACTTATCCTCCAGATTAAGTTTAATGAATAGATCATACCAACGGCACGAAAATGGCCTTTCGCCTTGCTAGAATGCGCGAGCGAAGCGAGTAAGATGTACGTTGTTGGTTGATTTGACTCGTGGTTATTTTGGTGGTTCCACTAAATCTTATGTATATGCTCAGTAGTTTCCTGTCGAATGACAAAAGAAAGATCCAGCGCAGCCAGCGATGGCGTTGTTCTTTTTTAATTCATCCTGGTTTAATGCTGGCTGTTGGTACCATGGAGCGAAGCGACTGTTGTTGTAGGATCGATCAAGCTAGACTTGGGTATTAGACTGACGCGCTATCGCTTGTCGGCTTCACACTGGCTCTACATACAAGTATGTAGCAGCCAGAGTGAACCTTAACTTCTTATCTAATGTTTACTTAAATATTTATTTATATACGAAGTTTAACTACGGAGTACACATAACCGCAGTCCATTTTTTAATGCCATCTTTGTGCTCTTTCCTTATACTCTTTTATTGCACCCCCTTTTAGATTTAACATGAAAAGACGATTCAAAACGATCGGTAGGGGACGAGCATAAAGGTTAGACTTTGGTAAACACGGGAAGGGTTGGTGAATCTTTAACCAAAAATGCGCTACAGACGTGCAAAACCCTCCGCCGTTAAGCGGATACCTCTCTATAGCTAGTGTGGAGAAGGGGAGTGGTGGGGCGTTGCTATGAACAGGTTGGCCACGTTCTTAGCAAAATCATTACAGCGCGTCGCGTTGTAGATCTCCTGAATGCCAGAAGCAATGGTACGGAAGTTTAGCCAGTCAAAACGCAAGCCTTTCTTTTCCATGCGTTTGCGTGAGGCGATAATCAACTCGCAAATATTAGGATAGCGCACCACTTTAATGTCTCTAAAGAAAGCTTCGGTGAATTGCTTGTAAGCCGCTGCGCTGCGCACTGTACCTTCGGCATCATCGACGCACACATTAATGCGCTCACTGTACAAGTAAGTCGCACGTTGCAAGTATCGAATCACCTTAGCGAACGACTTCGGTGAGATATACTCGCCCCAACGTAACGCGTAGTCTTCCTGGAGTTGGTCATAGCTGATGGTTTTCAAACCGGCTTCGGTCGGCACACCGATACGGCCACCAATCAAATCCGTGTTAGGTAAGATACAAGCTAAGACTTTGGCAATCAGCGTTCGGCACTGGATGTTATTGATAGCCGCGCCTCCCCAAGCGAATAGCGCAGGAAACCGTTGTGGATTATTGATAAACTCTTGGCACGCTTTTAAGATAAAAGCGTACTCGTGGGGAAGATTGACCACGTCACCACTACGAAGCAAACGTCGAGCCTTAAAGCCGATAGCGTAATCGTCCTGGTCAAGCTCAGTCTCAGATTGAGCAGGCTTAGGATTGAGCACTTCATGGTGCATCTTAATGAGTTCACGCTTACGCGCTTTACGCATCAAACGGTACGCTTTGTCGTATTGGGATTTGGCTAACGCTGGTGCAAGGTTATCTACAAACATGAGACTCGCCCTCTAAGCCATAACCGAGCCAGATCAGAATGTGAGGATCTGATGTCAATGCGGTTATTACTGAGGTCTGGAGTCTGAGGGTTGCTTGCCATAGGCAAGACACAATGGTCTGATTCATGTTTTGATTCCGCTAGATTTTTGGGTTGTTTGGATTGAGAGTCCAAACAATGAGCTTTCAATTTACACAAGATCGTCAGAAAGATCAAATGCTTAAATTTCAGGCACAAAAAAGCCGTTCACTAGCGGGCGAACGGCTGCTTTGCGAATGCTATATAGTTAGGATCTCACCCCTAACACACTCTCAATTCTTAAAAAATACACTACATAGAAAACTATGTAGTAGCGTGCTATGTAATGCACTTTTCACTCTAAGAATCTGCACTAATTATAGCGCACTTACTTTATGGGGCTCAAGCCTTAAATCACACTTTCACAAAATCGTTTTACATAATGAATATTATACGTAGTTATATCAATAACTTACATGACTTCATTATAATCTGTGATATCTAATCACATATTATACTTTATTTATATAAACTTCATAGTTTTTATATTTATCTAACCGCTTAATTCTTAACCATACCCTCACCATTAAATTAATTATTTTCTTATTTTTCAAAACTTTAAAGTGGTTCGCATTATATTCATTATGTTAAATAGCAGCAATGAGCGACGCCGTTTTGAGCCAAAAATCATCCAGCCCTAAAGGTACACACGTCAACGTGAAACTCTCAGGCAAACATAACCAAATTCTGGAGAGCTCAACGGCTCACAATCGCCGTACAAAACGCGCGGAAGCCCAAGCTCGCCTAGAGCACCACCTTGATGTGTTCGGTGTGAACTGGGAAGTACCCAAAGATAAACCATAATTTTTTCCAAAAAAAAGATCCCCGAATGGGATCAATGACATCAAAACGATTGTCGATTTGCTCTTTAACAACTTGCGCCATGAACGACTTAACACGGAACTTGTTTTGTGTGGGTCACTCCGAGCAAACCAGTGACGGAGGACAGTAATTCACTGAAACAGACCTTATTGACCGCTACGGCGACCGGATGCATGACCTATAGATAATGGAAGTGCATAAGCTGGTATGGCTGAACTGTGTGAATGACCCGAAATGTGAATAAGCCCCGCCTACTGTCTCGGCGGTCAGGTAGAGACAATCTCCAAAGCCTATTTCTACAGTGGGCTTTGGAGAAAACGAAAATAAACCACGCAGAGGAGCGAACCCATGAAATCAAAAATGACCGTCATTCAAGAGCTTAAGTTTTGGGTTGGTGTCATCGAGCAAGCCGCTATTCCTGCCAACGGGGAGCGTTTAACACAAGACGAGCAAGGCGCGTTATCCCAAACGTATAGAGTTCTCGCGCAAACCGCGCTCTACGCAGCGGACAAGCATAACAACACAGGAGAAAATTCAATTAACTGAGCAACCACCGGGCGCTAGGCTTGGCCATTCACTCGCTTTTGGCTGCGATAACGAGGCGAAGCCTCTTGTTGAGACAAAGGGAGTACCGCGTCAGCGGATAGGGTAAACGTTTTTCAATGCTCACTGAGCAGGCATAGATTTTGCCCCTAAAAACGGCATAGAAAACCGTCTGTTCACAGTCAAACTGTGAGTGATGCCAACACTTAACTCACTGGGGAGTCAGTTTTATAAGCGTCTCGCCCAAAACACTCTGTGTCCTATCTACCGTCAGTGATCATTGAAAAGCCAAACCGCATTAAAAATACCACGCCTTCTTGTCTATCCGGCAAGGAGATAATAAGGGGGGAAACCCTCCTTTATCTATTCTCTTTTGCGCTTAACCGCGTGAGTAAACTCTTCCGGTCTTTCGGCTGGTCGCTTTTTGGCGCCGCCTCGCGGTGTCCTAGTACCTTAAAAACAAGGAAACTTTCCTATGCAAGTCAAAAAAACACCTCTTAAACCCCTGCCATGGCTGGCATGCGTGGCCATCCTGTCGGCTGCCCTGGTCCAGCCTGCTCTTGCCGCTGACTTATTTGCCACGGGTAAAGACATGGTGAAAGAAACCGCGGGCGATGATTCGGGTATTGAAACCGCGATGCTCGGCTTTTCCGCGCTCAGCGCAGCGGTGGTCGGCATTACATCGCGCAACTGGTTTGGCGCCGTCGGCGGCTTTGCAGGCGGAATGATGTTCTGGGAGGTGGTGAAGCCACTGGTTGGCTTAGCGTAATCATAAGGCGGCGATGACATGGAAAATAAAGCGCAGTATTACGCGATCCCTAAATACCTCAATTCAGGCAAACGCCTGTGCGGCCTTCCAAGAGAAGAGCTCCTTCCTGCTGTATGCATCTTTGCGCTTGGCTTTTTTGCCAAACACTACGCGATTGGCTTTGTCCTCGCGGCGGTTTGGTTTATGGGATTGAGGTACATAAAAACGCAATACGGTGAACACATCGTCGCCTACGCCCTTTATTGGTGGGGCAGCGCTTCGATTAATCAAATGCTGTTCAAACATACCCCACCGGCGATTAAACGCTATTGGTTGTCTTAAGGAGTCGTATGGAAATTTCGAACAAAAAAGACCTGTTGGCGATGAGTAAGATGCTCAACGTGTTTTTGGCGGTGGGCTTTTTCACCGCCAGCTTCGCCTGTGTGGTGCTCGCGGCGGCGTTGACCTATCTCTCACTCAAAGAGAGCCGAACGCTGGTTCCGCCGACGCTCTCACAAGCGTTTTCGGTGTCCAATGGCGACGTGGATGAATCGTATTTGATGTTGATGGGCAGTTACTTCTTGCACCTGAAATACGACATCACCCCCGCCAGCGTCTCCCGTCAATACGGGTTACTGCTCGATTATGTGCCCGCTAAATCCTGGTCGGCCGTCCAACCGACCTTGCTGTCGGACGCGCAACAAATCACGACCAGCAACATCTCCAGTCGATTTGTGGCGGATAAAGATGGCGCCTTAGTGGCGTTGGGAACGATGCAGTTTAAACAGACCGGCACGCTCTACAAGTCTGTGGGTGACCGCGACTTAGCGCCTGAGAAAGTCACGTATGTCGTGCAAATGGCGTACCCCCATGGGGTGCTGGAGCTGATTGGCATTAAAAGAGAAGGAGAACCCTCGTGAAACGCCTGCTGACCTTAGTGCCGTTACTGGCGGCCTTATCAAGCCCGTTATCGCAGGCCGACAACGTGGCGAAACGAGAAATTGATTTTAACGATGGGGACACCATCCCCGTCACCCTGTCTTCCCTTAACATCAACCGTTTGATGGTCAAGGACGATAAAATCGTCAACATCACCTGCCCCAGTGGCTTTTGTACCACGACCGCTAATCAAAAGGATAAGACAGGCTCGGTGTCGCTGAAAATCAACATTCAATTGCCGTTCAATGTTCACGTCACGACCAGTAAGGGGCGAGTCTTCTCCCTGTTTGTTAGCCCGAAAGCGACGCCGTCGGTAGTGACAGAGTTTTTACCCTCGGACAGAGAGCGCCAACAACCCTCAGTGTTTGACCGTGCGTTTGATTACCCCTCAGCGCTGGCCGAATTCACCAAGCAAATGATGCATTGGCAATTCGATGGGACGCCAATTTCCGGTTTCACGGTGCATCCGGTCGACCCTGAAACGTTACCGCCTGACGAGGGCGCTTTACCCCTTATTCCGCAAGTGGTGTTTGTCGGGCAAGACTACTCGGGGATCATTTACGAGGTCCAAAACCGCTCTAATGAGACCGTCACGTTGACCACGGCGCAGTTTTACAGTTACGCGGCGCGCAGTGCGGCGCTCGACCGTTTAACGCTTGGCCCCAATGAACGCACTCAGCTTTACCTGATCACGGGTGGAGGGGTGAGCGATGTTCGATAAATTCAGAGAGCGCTTTTTTAGCGATAAAGAGGGCGATTTTGACCATGGCGGAGACATCAACGCCGAGACCACCAAGCGCAATCAACACATTACGTCCGTGATTGTCTTGTTTCTCGTGTTGGCCGTCCTTGGGGTGTACCAGTACACCCGTCCTAAAACGGTCAAAGTGGCGCCCACGACAGCGGTGGAGTTTGGGGCCATCGTGGATAAAGGCTTCACAGAAAAAGACAACCAGTCGGCCCTCACTCAGCAACAGATGTTGATTGCCACGCTCACCAAAGAGATGCGCGATCTGAAAGGGAAGATGCAAGGGTTTAAGAAAGAGACCGAGCAGCGTATCCGCAGCGCCAAGTTGGATACGGCGTCGTTGGTGGAAGACAAGGTGCGACGTGAAATGCAAAGCACGGTGGACGAGCTGAAAGCGAAGATGGAGGCGATGCAAAGCCCGGCTTCACCGCCTGTGGATGGGTTCAATGATGGCGGTGAGGCTGCGTATCCCCTGGTGGGTGGCGATGAGACGTTTGGACAAGCGAGGCTCCCTCCTCGGCCTTTGCCTTCCTCAGACAACAACCCCAACCTCGACACGCTGGCTTACCCCCCACGCCAGCAGCGCTCCTTTGCTCAGCATCAGTTTGATAGCACCGATTTTTCGTGGCAGGAAGAGGCTGAAGCGCCCCGCCGAACCACGGACAATTATGTCCCGACGGGCACGTTTGTCACGGCGGTCGTGACGGGCGGCGCGGACGCGAATGCGGGCGTTTTAGGGCAAGGCGATACCACCCCCATGGTCTTTCAGACCTTGAACAACGGCATCTTACCCAATGGTAAGCCCTCCAAACTCAAAGATTGCACCATCACAGGGGCGACCTACGGGGAAATCTCGTCGTCACGGGGCATTGTTCGGACTCACCGCATGAGTTGTATCTTCGACAATAAAGACATTTTGGACGTGGCGGTCAAAGGCACGGTGTTCAATTTTGGTCGTAACGGCATTCGCGGTACCACCATTTTAAAAAATGGCAAAGTAGTACAGATGGCCGGTATCTCTGGCATTTTGACGGGGCTTGGGGAAGCCGGTAAAGGTTTGTCGGAAACCACGTCTACCTCGGCGCTTGGCTCAACGAGCAGCGTCTCTGGCCAAGACATTGGCCTCAACTTGTTGGGGAATGCCACCGCGTCGGTGGGCGCGAAGTTGGCCGATTACTACATCGGACTGGCAGAGATGTATCACCCCATTGTTGAAATCAATCCAGGCTCGGTGGTCAACATCGTCTTTCTGGAGGGGTTCCCGCTCGATCCGCTGGAAGCGGCCGAGTATGAACAGGCCCAAGCCCAAGAGCAGTCCTCTCAATCGAATCAACTCATGGAAGTGATCAGCAACGTGACTCAGAATCCATTAGCGAACCAAATCAGCGCGCAAGGCATCCAAGTGCCGTCGTCGCCGTTTGGTCAAAAATAAGGAAACGTCATGCACAAACTCATTGTGTTTTTACCCTTGTTGCTCGGTGGCTGCGCGGCAGGCCTGGGCGAAGATTTCAGTTGTACGCAGGTGGGCGGCACATCCGGTTGCACCACCATGGATGAGATACGGCGCCAACCGATGGGGACCTCCCCAGTGTCTGCGGCGCAGGCGGCCCCTGACAATGTGTTCTTAACGTTGCCACGGCGCGATCGTCAAGGGGTGCCTAAGCGCACTCAAGATACGGTGAGAAAGATCACCATTTTCCCATTCACGGACACGCTCGGGCATTACGTCGACACCACGGATATTTACGTGATACTCGATGAAAGTCGTTGGTCTGGGCGTCCCGCTAATGCCATCTGGAAGGATTAAGCATGCTCAGTCAACTGTTGAAACGTAAACCTTCGTTGGGGCTTGGTGGTTTAGTCGCCGACGCCAATCAGCATCAAAACCACTTCCATCATGAATTGCCGTACCGCGACTTTGATGCGCAGACTCAACTCTTTCATAACCGAAAATCGTATGGCTTTGCGCTTAAGCTGACGGTGCTTGGTGGGGCCAACGACGAATTGGTGATATCGCTCAACAAGATGGTGATGGATTTCCCTCAAGGCGATAAGTGGGATTATCAATTGTCGATGTTTGGTCACAATCGAGTCGCGCATTACTTAGAAGCCAATGGGGACATCATGGCCAAGCGAGGCGGTATTTGCCAGCGCTTAGCCGAAGAAGAAGTGCGCTACGCGGGGTTTTCTGCGGCGAAAGGGTTTTTCCATCGTCAGCGACATAAGTTTGATTTACGCGATTACGACGCGTATTTCTTCGTGTCAACGAAAGAGAAAAAGACCGACAAGTTGGATGATGTGCGCGCGGCGATGGAAACGGCGCTGTTGCAACTCGGTGTTGAGACCGCGCGGGTCGACCCCAAAGGGCTCATTACCTTTGCGGGTGATCTCTTGAACTTTGATGCCAAGCAAGACCGTCCGATTGAGCGTGACTACAACCCGTTCGACCCGATCAACCGCCAAGTGCTGTCGCCGGATACCGAAATGATCATCAAACGGGATCACATTGCCACGCGTCACACCAATCCTTTCGGTCAAGAGACGCGCGGGCGCACCGTGTGCATGGGACTCTCTCGAGCCCCCACCGACTTTCGGTTGTACGCGATGCCCGAAGCGTTTGCGTCGATTCGTAATGTCTCGCGCATGTTGACGTGCCCACATGTGTTGTCGTTGAGTTTTCGTCACAACGTCACGGGGAATTTTGAGCACGAGAACAACAAGAAAATTAATGATTTGACCAAAACACTGAAATCCCCGATGGCCATGTTTTCACCCACCGCGGGTGAAGAGTTGGAAGAGCGCACGGCCTTGCAAAAGGGGTTGGCCGACAAAGCGACCTCGGTGTGCTCGATGGTGTTGAACTTGACCTTGTTTACCCATAAAGCGCAGCAGCGCCACGACGTGCAATCGGCCAAAGAAGCGTTTTCGGCCACGGGACTCGACATCAAAGAGCAAATCATGATGCAAAGTCAAAGCGTGCTCAGTGCGCTGCCGTTTTTAATGAGCGAAGGCGTGTGGGAGGATTGTGGCCGAGCGGGTCGCGTCCGAACGTTAAAAAGTGCCAACGTGGTCAATTTCTTTCCGATGGTGCTCGATTTTAAACGCCTGGTCAGTGGCATGTTGCTGCCGACGATGCGCGGGCAAATCTCGTTTTTTGACCCCTTTCATTGTGGCAGTGACAACAAAAACATCGCCTTGACCGGCGGCTCGGGGGCGGGGAAAAGCTTTTTTACCCAGGGCTTGGTGCGCAGCGTCTACGCCAAAGGGGGGAAGTGTTGGATCCTCGACAAAGGGGACAGTTACAAAAAGCTCACCTTGATGCTCGGGGGCACCTACCTCAATCACACCAATATTTTCCTTAATCCGTTTACCCATCTAGAACAAGTCAAAAACAGCGCGCATCACGAGCCGGTCGACGGAGAGAACGTCGACCCGATGAAAGAAGCGCTCAGCAACATCACCGCCTTGTTCGCGACCATCGCGTCGCCTCATGCTGAATTGGAAGGCTATCAGATGGCGGTGCTGGGTGACGCCATTTTACGGGCGTGGGAGGACAATGGCACCATAACGATTGTGGATGACGTCCAAGCGCAGTTGTTTACGTTGGCCGATGAACATGGCCACGATCGCCGTATTCGAGACATCGCCGTACAACTGAATAAATATTGCGCAAAGGGCATTTATGGCGACACGTTCAATAAACCTTCAATGCTCGACCCCACGGTGGATATCACCACCCTAGAGCTTGAAGGGTTCCCTGAAGATGTGCTGCGTCCGGTGGTGTTTGCGCTGATTGTGTCCATCAACCAGCAAATGTACCTCTCAGGCTCTCGCTCAACCCCCAAAATGTGCATCATCGAAGAGGCGTGGAGCTTGATGTCAGGCACCAACGCCCAGACGCGCAGTTTCATTAACACCGGCTATCGAACCGCGCGTAAATTTGGGGGATCATTTTGTACGGTGACCCAAGGTATTGGGGACTTTTTTGTGAACGAAGAAGCGCGCGCCTCTTACGATAATTCCGACATTCACATTACGCTGCGCCAAGGCGAAGGCTTTGAAAAGTTTTTGCAAGACAACCCCAAGGCGTTCAACGAAATGGAGCAAGGGATCATCAAAAGTTTCCCACGGGCTGGGGACGCTGGGTACAGCTGCGTGCGCATCAAAGCCGGTGGCCACACCACCTATCACCGCGTGTTTTCCGATCCGTTTACGCGAGCGTGCTACAGCACCGAAGCGACCGAATTTGAATACTGCGAAAACTTAGTGAAACAAGGCATGCCGAGTATCGAAGCGATAGAAGCGACCGCGCAACATTTCTACGGTCAAGAAATCGCCGACTATCAGCAAGCGCTTCAACAAAAAGCACAAGGGGTTTCCTATGACGTTTGATTTACATGGCCTATTTACCGTGGCGTGCGTGAGTATTGCCTCCTCGGTGGTGACCACCTTAGCGTTGGAGTCGCCGCCTCCCTTAGTCAGCATGGACGTAAAAAGCACCCTCGACCAATACCATAAAGAATTGCTGAAATCCCCCCTTTCTCTGCCGGAGCAAACGGATAAATTGGCGCACTTTGCCCGTGTCATGAACGAAGAAGTGGCGCGTTATGCCACTGAGCAAGGGCAAGTGGTGTTGGTCAGCGCCGCGGTCGTCGGTGGCACACCGGACATCACCTCGCACATCCAACGTGCCATTGTTGAGCGCTATGAGCCGTAGGAGTCAGTATGCGACACCTGATGATGGTCTTCGCCCTGCTGCTTTCGTTAGGGGCGGTGGCGAAGGACTTAGGTCGAATGGGACCGACGTTCCCGATTGGGGAAATCGACATGCTGACGTGGATAGAGGCGCGGCTTAAACACTTTGAGAAAACGGGCAAACTTGAGCAAATGCAAACCGAGTTTGCTGAGCAAGTGAAACAAAGCGTGGAAACGCCGCCGCCGCTTTCCTTATCGACCACGACCACCCCCAAAACGTTTTTGGTGGATCCCAGCATCACGGTGCCCAAGGATTTAACCGATGTCCAGGGGCGAGTCTTTGCCAAAGCGGGGACGCGAGTGAATCCCTTTGATACCCGCACTTGGCCAACGGGCGCAAAATTACCGCAGTTTGAGTATTCAAACGTGCTGGTTTTTTTTGATGCGCGCGATGCCAAGCAAGTCGAGTTCGTGGCCAACCTAGAGCATGCCAAGCCCCTTCGCTACATTTTAACCGGTGGCAGCCCCAATCAGGCGGCCAAACGATTCAATACCCGCATGTACTTCGACCAACAAGGGACGCTCAGCGACCGGCTTCACATCCAAGCGGTGCCCAGTCTTGTCGAGCAGTCGGGGCACGCATGGCGCGTTCAAGAGTTTGATGTGCAACACATTGTTGTGGGAGAGTCACCATGAAAATCCGCACTTTATTCGGGTTACTTGCTCTGTGTGGGTCACTGTTGGTCAGTTCGACCGCGAAGGCCGGAGGGCCCGCGTGCGTCAGCCGATTTATCAACCCCATCACCGACGTGTGTTGGAGCTGCCTATTTCCGATGACGCTGGGCTCTGTACCCCTCATTCCATCCATTTACCCTGACACCAACAACCCCACAATGCCGATCTCGTTTTGCCCAAAACCGCCGCCGATTTTCATGCAAATTGGGTTAAACATTGGTTATTGGGAGCCGTACGCGCTGACCGATGTGACGCGGGTGCCTTATTGCATGGTCAATATGGGGATGCAACTGGCCGGCGCCAATCAGCAAAAACTCGGCGGTCGAACCACCGCGCGCGATTCCGGTTCGAGTGATGGCGGGTTTTATCACGCGCACTGGTACAAATACCCCCTCATCTACTGGCTGCAATTGATGCAATCGGCGGCGTGCATGGCCACCGATAACTTTGATGTGGCCTACCTGACCGAGGTCGACCCTCTGTGGGATGACGACGAGCTGGCGTTTATCTTAAACCCCGAAGCGATTTTGTTTGGTAACCCCATTGCGCAGTTAGCGTGCGTACCGGAGTCCATTGCCACCACGACCAATGTGGTGCTCCCGTTTGATTTTTTGTTTTGGTGTTTGGGCTCTCAAGGCAGCGCTTACCCGTTAACGGGCAACACCAACTATCGAGACACCCCGATACAAGCGGGCACCCTCATTATGGAGCGGCTCAATTACAAGTTGCACCGGCAAGGGATGGTGTGGGAGACGCGTGGCGAAGATGGGGCGGTCTGTTACCAGTACCCGACGCCAATCTTACCCAAGTCTCGATACCGCTATCAAATGAGCGCGCCGATCACGGATGCCGCATGGTGTCACCCTTACACCACGACGACCACCATTTGGGAAATGGGCCACGATAACCCCACTACGGGCGATAACTTCGGTTACGTTCAGTGGCGTAAGCGCAATTGCGTGTTTCTTTAACCTGAGCTCGCTTTTGGCTGGGTAGGCTTACCTGCCCCGTCAAAAGGAGTACCACGCTTGCGTGGAGCTTTTATTTATTTGAGGTTTTTATGTCCCCCTTGCACTCCCTAGTCGCCACGGCTGCCTTGTGCGCGGCGACGCTGTGTCACGCGTACACTCAAGAAGAGCTTCAAGCGTTCACCGAGCTTGAAAAAACAATGGTGCAAACAGCCATGCCGTCAGAGCTCGAACGTCATCTTCAATCCCAGCAACGCGCCAGCGATGAGATAGCATCTGATGCGAAAGCCATGGCACGTTTTTGGCAAGACAAGCTCAAACCCCAACACCTTAAGCGCGTCATTGATATTCCCGAGCCAACGCAAAACCCCAAAGCTGCCCCAACGGGGGTCATGGTGTTTGTGTCTTTGACCATGCCAGAGGCGTCCTTGCGCGCGCTTTTAAAACAAAGTGAGCAATGGCAAGTGCCTTTGGTGATACGCGGTGTGTTGCCAAGCGGTTTTCCGGCGACCGCAAGGCGCATTCAATCGCTACTGAAAACCCATCAACCAGACCAACCCATTCAAAGTGGTTTTGCCATTAACCCTGAGTGGTTTCGGACCTTTTCGGTGACTGAAGTGCCAACGTTTGTGGCGGTAAAACCCGGCAAGTGCTTACCCAAGCAGCCGTGCAATGAAACGGACTATGACCTCATTAAAGGCAACCTCTCGATCCCCGATGCGCTGAATCAATTGGCCCGTGGTGACAATCCCGAGGTGGTGAATGCCGTCTTAAGGAGGCAGCCGTGAAACACGTTCTATTGATCGCGAGCCTGGCCATCGTTAGCGGCGCATTCGCAAGCCAAGGCGACCATTATTACGACAATGTGGATTGGGTGAAAAGCGCGCAGAAAAATATCCCTTCAACGGCGAAGGGGAAGCTCGATGTGGGGGATTACTGCGCGGGGCAAGGGTGTGACAATGATCTGCGTAACCCAGAGCAGGCTCAGCTGAACGACGGCAATATGGACGCGAACGCGCGCACTCATTATCAGTCCAATGATAAGGCGCAAGCCGTGCAAACCCGTTTTGATAAAGGCCGACCGGATGTGAAAAGCGACCCCGCGTATGAATTTGCGCTCATGGTCCAGGATAATGCTTATGAGATATCTCATGGCTTATCCAATCAATACGTGGATTGTGACAACGCGACGCAATGCGTCATCGATGACATTCCCAAAGTGTGTCGTCAACCGACCAATAACACCGTGCCTTGCACTAAAATGCCGACGTTCACCGCGGTCACGTCTCCTGTGATTTACAGTTGCTCAAGAGGAACTCTTCAAGGGAGGTTATGCGTGATACCAACTGAAGATTGCCGTTATGAGAGTTTTTATGGACGAATCAAGTATGGCTTCCAAGTAGGTACGCAAGGCTCTGCCTTCATTTTCTGGGAGGGTACCCGTTACCACCTTCGCACTTCAACTTGGGCTAATTACGGAGGCCATTATTTAAAGCCAGGACAAGGAAGACAGGCTTGTAAACTTGTTAACACCACTGTTGCTGCGACACTGAGTTGTAGCTCTGACTTCACGCTTTCAGGCGGAAACTGCATCAAAAATACCGTGCGTTGGACCACTCATTGCAACCTATTAAGTGAGTGTCAAGTCGTGTCCCAAACCTGTGTAGAGGGGCGAGGCACACGCCGTATTAACGGCGTGCCCACCACGCTCGATTGCTGGAAGTACCAAGTTAACCACCAATGCACGCGGGACAATACGTGTAATGCGCTGCCGACCGATTGCACCACCACCGCGACGCATTGCAGTGCCAAACAAAAAGGCGTGTGCATCGAGGAAGAGCTCAAAAAATCCTGCCCACAGAAGCGCTGCAGCGCCACCAACTTAACCTGTGGCGAAGAAAGTTTTTGTCTCGACGGTGATTGCTATGCGGGCACGCCTAAGCCCTCCAGTGATTTTAATGAATCGGCGGCGGCTTTAGCGGCGCTGGCCAAAGCGGCAGAAGGGCTCGGTGATCCGCCTCTCATCTTTACTGGGCAAGGTCAGAAGTGCACTAAAAAAATGCTCGGAATTTCGGACTGCTGTAAAGATGGCGGTTGGGGCACCGATGTGGGGCTCGCTCAGTGCAGCGAAGAAGAAAAAGCCCTGGGTAAAGCGAAAGATGACAAGTTGACCATTTATCTCGGCAGTTACTGCGCAGAAAAAGTGCTCGGGCAATGCTTACGCAAGAAGAGAACCTATTGCGTGTTCGACAGCTTATTGGCGCGCATTATTCAAGAGCAAGGAACGCGCGACCAACTGGGATTGAGCTTGGGCACCGCTAAGGTGCCCATCTGCGGGGCGATCACCCCAGAGCAGATGCAGCAAATTAACTTTGAAGATATCGATTTCTCGGATTTCTTTGGTGAGATGAACAGCAACACCCACTTGCCGTCTAGCCAAGAAATTCAACATCGGTTATCCAGTGCTTTAGGAGATCCATAACGTGATGCCCTCTTTTTCGACCCCTTTGGTGAGGGTCGCCCTGATGTTGGGAGTGATGGGCGCGTTCAGCGCCCAAGCCTCGTCCAACCCGCAAGGTTGGAAGTGGTATAACGAGCCCCATGCGGCCCCAACCTTAACCCCGCCGCCCCCAAAACCCCTTGAGCCCAATACCACCACGAGGATCATGAGCGCTACCGAACAGATGGACTGGTTT
>NZ_JBFSUR010000040.1:0-44044 GCF_041467535.1 Vibrio sp. 10N.247.311.47 | reverse complement strand
CGATGACCTCAACCTTGGCAAGGTTGCGCTCTACCAACTGAGCTAGTATCGCATTATAAAAGGTCTTTCACCTTTCGATTACCGCTTTCGCCGTAACCTACAAATTGGAGCGATACATCGGGTTCGAACCGATGACCTCAACCTTGGCAAGGTTGCGCTCTACCAACTGAGCTAGTATCGCAATCTGAAAACGTCTTTCTCCGTTCAGGGCTGCGAATTATAAGAGCATTTTTTTGTGATGCAAGTCCTTAATGCAAAATTACGAAACTTTTTACTCAACTGCTGTAAAAGCACACAGATTTACAAAAAAAACGGCTCTTATGTCCCTGAAAAGTTAGATAAACGTGATCATTTTATTCGACTAGATGTTAATAATCGTTTTTCGGTAGTACTGCAGCTCGGCGATCGACTCTCGAATATCGTCTAACGCAAGGTGACTTCCCGACTTAGAAAAACCATCTAACACTTCAGGTTTCCAACGACGAGTCAGCTCTTTCAGAGTGCTTACGTCAACATAGCGGTAGTGGAAGTACTCTTCTAACTCTGGCATGTGCTTGTATAGGAAACGACGGTCTTGACCAATGCTGTTGCCACAAATTGGTGACTTACCTTTTGGTACCCATTTTTCAAGAAACTCAATGGTTTGTTGGATGGCATCTTGCTCTGAAACCGTGCTTTCTTGAATTCGCTTCACGAGGCCGCTGCCAGTGTGAGTCGTTGTACACCACTCGTCCATCTTGTCCAATTCACTCTGAGGTTGGTGAATAGCCAAAACAGGTCCTTCAGCCAGGATGTTAAGCTCACTATCAGTAACGATAGTAGCAATTTCAATGATTTTATGAGTTTCAGGATCAAGTCCTGTCATCTCTAGATCAACCCAAATAAGGTTCTGATCGCTAAAGGACATAAGGCGTCGCCTATTTGTTTATGTGTAAAAGAGGTACTATACCCAAATAACTATACTCAAACTAGCTTTAGGACCATCGAAATCACGTGGTACCAGCAACATCCTGTTTGAGTCCCCAATCATCAAGTTAGATGTGTTAAGTGAAAAATTGTGGCTAAAAAAAAGAAGTTAACCAAAGGTCAAGTACGTCGTGTACGTAGCAACCAGAACAAGCGACTCAAGAAAGAAGATTCTATCCAATGGGATGAGAACATGCTTGGCGGAACCAAAAGCGGACTCGTGATTACGCGCTTTGGCCAACATGCTGATATCGAAGATCTTGAAACTAACGAAGTTCATCGTTGTAACTTACGCCGTAGTATCGAGACTTTAGTTTCTGGTGACCGAGTGACTTGGCGCGCAGGCTTAGAATCAATGGCCGGTATTTCTGGCGTTGTGGAAGCGGTTGAGCCGAGAACTTCAATGCTGACTCGCCCTGATTACTACGATGGCCTAAAGCCAGTAGCTGCGAACGTCGACCAAATGGTTATCGTATCGGCTGTGCTACCAGAGCTATCACTTAATATTATCGACCGTTACCTAATTGCTTCAGAAACGGTAAACATCGCGCCGCTTGTTGTACTGAACAAGGTCGATCTACTGACTGATGAGCAGATTGCTGAATACCGTGAAACACTTAAAGAGTACGAGAAGATCGGCTATAAAGTGATGTTCGTGAGTAAAGAGTCTGGCTACGGCATCAAAGAGCTGGAAGCTGAACTCAAAGACCGTATCAACATCTTTGTTGGTCAATCGGGTGTGGGTAAATCAAGCCTAGTGAATGCATTAATGCCTACGCTAGACATTGAAGAAGGCGAAGTCTCTGAGAACTCAGGTCTTGGTCAGCACACAACCACGGCAGCTCGTTTATACCACTTCCCTTCTGGTGGTGATCTGATTGATTCACCAGGAGTGCGTGAATTCGGCCTATGGCACCTAGAGGCCGACGAAATCACTGAAGCCTTTATCGAGTTCAAGCCTTACCTTGGCGGTTGTAAGTTCCGTGACTGTAAACACATTGATGACCCAGGCTGCATCCTGCGCGAAGCGGTAGAAAACGGAAAGATCAGTCGATTACGTTTCGACAACTACCACCGCATCATTGAAAGCATGGCGAGTAACAAAGATAACCGTCAGTATTCACGCAACAAAAAAGCCGATCTCTAATCGCGTTTTTGTGAACAAATGTGTGCATTTACTGACAATTGGCGCGAATTTAAGTAACATCTCGCGCCCTAAACCGTCATCGACAGATTTAATTGAAAAACAATTAGCATTGGAAAATTAATACAATGGATAAGATTAAAGTTGGATTGCAGTACTGGATTCCACAACATGGATTAACTCGCCTAGTCGGCAAACTTGCGTCTGCTAAAGCGGGCGGCTTAACGACAGCGATCATCAACTGGTTCATCAAGCAATACAAAGTGAACATGGATGAAGCTCTGCATAGCGATCCAAAACACTTTAAAACATTCAATGAATTCTTCGTGCGTGAATTGAAAGAAGGCATGCGTCCTATCGCTGAAGGTGAGTCTGTTATTGTTCACCCTGCAGATGCACGTGTGAGCCAATTTGGCCCAATTACTGACGGTCAACTGATTCAAGCGAAAGGCCATAACTACTCAGCTCGCGAGCTATTGGGTGGTGATGCTGCGCTAGCGGATGAATTTAAAGACGGTGAATTCGCAACGCTTTACCTGTCTCCAAGTGATTACCACCGCGTGCACATGCCATGCGACGGCACACTGCGCCAGATGATCTACGTTCCAGGTGACCTTTTCTCAGTTAACCCGTTAACGGCAGAAAACGTTCCAAACCTATTCGCACGTAATGAGCGTGTCGTTTGTATCTTCGATACGGAATTTGGCCCAATGGCACAAGTGCTGGTTGGCGCAACGATCGTAGGTAGCATCGAGCAAGTATGGGCAGGTACCATCACCCCACCTCGTGGTAACTCGGTTTACAAATGGGATTACCCTGCACAAGGTGACAAAGCAATCATCTTGAAGAAAGGCGAAGAAATGGGCCGCTTTAAGCTTGGTTCAACCGTTATCAACCTATTCGCTAAAGATGCGATCAAGTTTGACGACACTATGCAAAATGGCGAGAAAACGGTTCTTGGTACACCTTTCGCGCACATTGCTGGCAAAGAAGCGCAAGCAAATGACGATGTTGTTACCGATTCTGCTGAGAACACTGACCAAGCTTAACAATTTGAGTTAACTCATTTAAGCTTTCAAGGCGCGTTACTTTTTCTATTTCAGAGAAGAACGCGCCTTTTTCTTAACTCTACCGATTCATTTGCTACTCAAGCTCTAACAACTCAATCTTTCAAACCCTGCCCAGCCACCTGATGCTTCTCACTCTTGTCTCTAATTGCCCAGATAAAAGATTGACCAAAAACAAAACAACTGTCGAAACCTTAAACAACTTTTTGATTTTCCAACCCGTCTCCAAGTACCAGAAATCCAGATAACTTACTCTATTTGAAGATATTTTATTTATAGGGTCTTTGTACATGCCTAAACTCAATGTTGGCGTTCTGGTCAAGCTGTTGATTTGTTTTGCGATTCCCTTAGGCGTGTTATTCATGCCGATAGATTCAATACCAATCGATGATCTCACGCTGATTCAACACCGCCTGTTGGCGATATTCTTATTAGCAGCCCTGCTGTGGGTGCTTGAACCTGTTCCGGTATTCGCCACTTCCATTTTGATCATTGCGCTTGAACTGGTGATGATATCTGACAAAGGTTTACACCTATTTAGAAATCCACCAGCGGGGCACGATCTCGGTAAGTTAATCAAATATACCGACATATTCGGTGCATTTTCGTCACCAATCATCATCCTCTTTATGGGTGGTTTCGCTCTCGCGATATCGGCATCTAAGTACGAACTCGACAACAACCTAGCGCGAGTATTACTCAAACCATTTGGTACAGAACCACGCTTCATTATGCTCGGCTTAATGCTGATCACCGCCGTGTTCTCAATGTTCATGTCAAATACCGCCACAACGGTAATGATGCTCGCGCTGCTAGGCCCAATCGTGGCGTCAGCACCAAAAGGCGATATGGGCATCAAGGCGTTGGTGTTGTGTATTCCAATTGCTGCTAACACCGGTGGTATCGCGACACCAATCGGTACACCGCCCAATGCCATCGCACTGCAATACCTGACGGGTGAGAACAGTATCGACTTCCTTAGCTGGATGATGATGGGCTTACCCTTTGTGATCATCCAACTCACCATCGCTTGGTTTCTTCTACAAAAACTCTTCCCTTCTAAAGAAAGAAACATGGTACTCAAGCTTGATGGCCAATTTAGAAAAAGTTGGCGAGCGATTGTGGTTTACATCACCTTCGCTGCGACAATCTTATTGTGGATGACCACCAAACTGCACGGCATGAACACTTATGTGGTCTCGATTATTCCATTGGCGGTGTTCACTCTCACCGGCATCATGGGCAAAGAAGAGCTCAAGCTGATTAACTGGGATGTATTGTGGCTAGTAGCCGGTGGTATTGCGATTGGTATAGGACTAGATAAAACAGGCTTAGCCGTGGCACTCGCACACGCGATTGATTATGAGTCGCTCTCACCAACGGCGGTAGTGCTAACGTTATCCATCGTATGTTGGTTAATGGCGAACTTCATGTCAAACACTGCGACGGCCAACTTGCTGATGCCGATAGCCGCTGCAATTGGTGCTTCCATGGAAAGCCTAGTTGCGATTGGTGGTCTGCAAGGCTTGCTGGTTGTGGTCGCCTTCTCTGCGTCACTTGGCATGATTCTGCCAGTATCGACACCACCAAACTCACTGGCCTACTCGACCGGGCTTATCGAAAGCAAAGACATGGCGAAGATGGGCATCATCTTAGGTATTGTGGGCTTGCTGATGGTTTACCTCGCCCTGTTTATCATCACCTAGTACGTTAATCCCTACTAATGCCCTTCCAGATAGTAATCACGTCTTTGCTATCTGGAAGGTTTAGTGCATATTGAATCCCCCACTTCTACATTTTGACACGGACGTACACTTCAATGGGATTCGAATGGCTGGCTCTTGCTGCCGCTTTTCTTTGGGCTATCGCGAGCCTGATGTCAGTAAAGCCTGCTCAACACTTAGGTTCTTTCGCCTATAGCCGTTGGCGCATGGGTTGCACTGCTATCATCTTATCGAGCATGGCTTGGTTTACTGGTGGCTGGTCAACGGTCGAAGCAGACCTAGTCACGCCGATGATGCTGTCTGGGCTAATTGGCATCTTCATTGGTGATACCGCCCTATTTGCTTGTTTGAACAGAATGGGACCGCGCCAAGCAGGTTTGCTGTTCTCTTGTCACGCCGTGTTCTCGGCAATTCTTGGTTACTTCCTATTTAGCGAAAGCATGACTTCGGTGGAGCTGATTGGCTCGGCTTTGGTGTTCAGTGGTGTATTAACCGCGATATTCTTTGGTCGTCGAGGACAAGCCAACAACCAACTCGAAACCATCAAGGGCACCGTGTGGATTGGTGTAGCTCTCGGAATCACAGCGGCTATCTGCCAAGCCTTGGGCGGTATTATTGCAAAACCCGTGATGCAAACCAGCATAGACCCTGTTGCCGCTTCAGCGATTCGTATGATCACCGCTTTTGTTGCTCACTCCGCATTTCGCTTAACGGGCGCTAAGCTCTCACGCGCAATCAACCCAATGAATGGTCAAATATTTGCGATTACCGCAGTTAACGGGTTTTTAGCGATGGCGGTGGGAATGACGCTGATTTTGTATGCGCTGCAGGAAGGTAATGTCGGCATGGTCGCTCTGTTATCTTCAACCACGCCAATCATGTTGTTACCGATACTCTGGCTGTACACCAAGCAGAGACCGAACGCCTACGCTTGGATCGGGGCTATTGTTGCCGTATTGGGTACAGGTATTCTAGTAAGATAGTGGTACTGGGATTCAAGTCAGTTAGTCAAACAGTAAGTAAGACTAACTGAACAGAGAGCTAAGAGCGCGGGAACGGAAAAGCGGTCACGTCATCGATGTGGTCATAACCTAACGCCAGCATGATCAGACGATCAATACCTAAAGCAACACCCGCACAGTCTGGTAAGCCCGCTTTTAATGCCTCAATCAAGTGATGGTCAATCGGTTGAGGCGATAAGCCCATCTCAATACGTTTGGCATTGTCATCTTCAAAGCGCTTGAGCTGCTCTTGTGGTTTATCTAGCTCATGGAAGCCGTTTGCTAACTCGATGCCTTTGAAATACACCTCAAAGCGATCCGCCACTCGCGAATCCTCAGGATTAATCTTAGCCAATGCCGCTTGTGAAGCCGGAAAGTCATAAACAAACGCAGGGACTTGTTGGCCTATTTTGGCTTCAACCCCAATACTAAACAGCAACTGCAGCAAGGTATCACGATCTTCTTCAGGGTCAGCTATATCGCTGAGCCCAAGTTTTGCTGCGGCTTGCTTTAGCGTAGCCATCGAATCTTCCAGGGGACACACACCTAACACGTCAATAAAGGCTTGTTGGTAAGTCATTCGCTCTGCTGAGCCCGATTTAAGTACCTGCTGTAACAGCAAATCCATTTCATCCATCAGGTCATGGTGATCAAAGCCAACGCGATACCACTCCAACATGGTGAACTCAGGGTTGTGGTAACGGCCATTTTCTTCATTCCGGAAAGACTTACAAATTTGATAAATACAGCCACTGCCGGCCGCTAATAGACGTTTCATATGAAACTCAGGGCTAGTCATAAAGAATAGAGGCTGACCGTGCGCATAACCCGGCCCTACGAATTCAGTTTTGAAAGTATGCAAATGCACGTCCGTCACCGTGGCGTGGCTCATCGCAGGCGTATCCACTTCCATCACGTTTCGCTCAGCAAAGAACTGACGGATTTGATTAAGGATATCAGCACGTTGCTTTAACTGCTTAATGGTTGCGGCTGGTTGCCATGTTGAGTGCATTATTAAGTTCCATATTACTGAATTCTAGGCGACGGAAATTACCACCTTTCGCCTCTTTTGTAAGCTTCTATCTTTCTATAGATGGAAGCAAAATGTTGCTTTAATGAAGCCAGAAAATTACGTTCTACAATACAATTATCAATACAGCTTTCACATCCACATTGATAACAAAAATCATACTCAACAAGCCGTTAACACAAGTCTTGTGGGTTAATCGTTATCAACAATTCATTGCCGTGATTGCAGTCACATAACCTATAATTTCTATGCCTCCATATGCACTACCGACCTAAAAACCCAAATGCATCAACTTTTCGAATACCTTCCTCTCTTACACTGAACCTACCACTTAAGGCTTAGGGGTGATAAACGGTTGATGCCGTTTAAGTACTCTCTAAATGCTTTTTATAATAACAAGCGGAATACTCCGCATCACACTGGAGAATAACTGTGAAGACAATTACCACAGATATCGCAGTCATCGGCGCAGGCGGCGCTGGTCTTCGTACAGCTATTGCTGCGGCTGAAGCTAATCCTGAACTGGAAGTAGCACTGATTTCTAAAGTTTACCCAATGCGTTCGCACACGGTAGCGGCAGAAGGCGGTTCAGCAGCAGTAATTAAAGACGAAGATAGCTTAGATAACCACTTCAACGATACTGTTGGTGGTGGCGACTGGCTATGTGAACAGGATGTTGTTGAATACTTTGTTGAAAACTCGACTCGCGAAATGATCCAAATGGAACAATGGGGCTGCCCATGGAGTCGTAAAGAAAACGGTGAAGTAAACGTACGCCGATTCGGCGGTATGAAGGTAGAGAGAACGTGGTTCGCAGCGGATAAAACCGGCTTCCACATGCTTCATACTCTGTTCCAGACTTCGATGAAGTACGACACAATCAAACGATTTGATGAGTACTTTGTGGTGGACCTTCTCGTAGAAAACCAGAGCGGCGTTGAAGATGGCGAAGTACAAGGCCTAATCGCGATTCACATGTCTGAAGGTGAGCTTGTTACGATCAAAGCAAAATCTGTTGTTCTAGCAACCGGCGGCGCAGGTCGTGTTTACCACTGTAATACCAACGGCGGCATCGTAACTGGCGACGGTATGGCAATGGCTTATCGCCACGGTGTACCACTGCGTGATATGGAGTTCGTTCAATACCACCCAACAGGCCTACCGGGCACTGGCATCTTGATGACCGAAGGTTGTCGTGGTGAAGGCGGTATCATCGTCAACAAGAACGGCTACCGTTACCTGCAAGATTACGGCATGGGCCCTGAAACTCCAGTGGGCGAGCCGAAAAACAAATACATGGAACTGGGTCCACGTGACAAAGTTTCTCAAGCATTCTGGCACGAGCAGCAGAAAGGCAACACCATCAAGCACCCACTTGGTGATGTCGTGCACCTTGACCTTCGCCACCTTGGTGAAGAGTACCTGCAAGAGCGTCTACCGTTCATCTGTGAGCTTGCAAAAGCGTACGTAAACGTAGACCCAGCAAAAGAGCCAATCCCAATTCGTCCAACCGTTCACTACACCATGGGTGGTATTGAAACTAACGGCACGTGTGAGACTCGCATTAAAGGCCTATTCGCTGTTGGTGAATGTGCTTCAGTTGGCCTACACGGTGCAAACCGCCTAGGTTCTAACTCTCTGGCTGAGTTCGTGGTATTTGGCCGCGTTGCTGGTGAAGAAGCAGTGAAACGCGCTGCTGAATTCAAAGGCTGGAACGAAGAGTCTATCGCTAAGCAAGTGAAAGCGGTTGAAGATCGCATCGCAGGCATCTTGGCTCAAGAAGGCGACGAGAACTGGGCTGATATCCGTACTGAAATGGGTCACACCATGGAAGCGGGTTGTGGTATCTACCGTCAAGAAGACTTGATGCAAAAGACCATCGACAAACTCACTGAACTGAAAGCTCGCTACAAGAAGATCAGCATTAAAGACAAAGGCAAAGTATTCAACACTGACCTACTTTACGCTATCGAAGTGGGTTACGGTCTTGAAGTTGCAGAAGCGATGGTTCACTCAGCGATCCTTCGTAAAGAGTCTCGCGGTGCACACCAACGTCTAGACGACAACTGCACAGAACGTGATGACGTGAACTTCCTGAAACACTCTCTATCTTTCTACAACGAAGATGCAGCACCAACCATCGACTACAGCGGCGTTAAGATCACCAAATCTCAACCTAAAGCTCGTCTGTACGGTGAAGCTGCAGAGAAAGCCGCTGCCGCTGAAAAAGCAGCAGAAGAGAATGCGAAGAAGAGCGAAGAGGAGCAAGCATAATGTCAGCGAATCGAATCCAAAAAATTGAAATCCTGCGTTATGACCCTGAGCACGACGCAGAACCTCACTTTCAAACCTTTGAAGTTCCGTTTGATGAAACCATGTCAGTACTTGATGCGATCGGTTACATCAAAGACAACCTAGATAAAGACCTGTCTTACCGTTGGTCTTGTCGTATGGCGATTTGTGGTTCTTGCGGCATCATGGTTGATGGCGTGCCAAAACTGGCGTGTAAGAGCTTCTTACGTGACTACCCGAATGGCTTCAAGATTGAGCCTTTAGCTAACTTCCCAATCGAAAAAGATTTGATTGTCGACATGACGCCGTTCATCGAGCGCCTTGAAGCGATCAAGCCTTACATCATTGGTAACGACCGTAAGCCAGAAGACGGCACGAACATCCAAACTCCAGAGCAAATGGCGAAATACAAACAGTTCGCTGGCTGCATCAACTGTGGTTTGTGTTACGCAGCATGTCCTCAGTTTGGTCTAAACCCTGAGTTCATCGGCCCTGCGGCACTTGCTCTTGCTCACCGATACAACCTAGATAGCCGTGACAATGGTAAAGCTGAACGTATGAAGCTTATCAATGGCGACAATGGCGCTTGGGGCTGTACGTTTGTAGGTTACTGTTCTGACGTATGTCCGAAGAAAGTAGACCCAGCGGCTGCAGTAAACCAAGGTAAAGTTGAGTCTTCAATGGACTTCGTTATCTCGATGTTCAAGCCAGACGGATCGCAAGTAAAAACAGCAGAGGAGGCATAATATGAGCAATCGTAAGCCTTATGTTCGTGAGATGAAGAGAACGTGGTGGAGCAACCATCCGTTCTACCGCTTCTACATGCTACGTGAAGCGACTGTACTGCCTTTGATTCTATTCACTCTGTTCCTAACCTTCGGTTTGGGTGCACTAGTGAAAGGGCCTGAAGCTTGGGCTGGTTGGTTGAGCTTTATGGCTAACCCTATCGTCGTTGGTATCAACATCGTGGCACTGCTAGGCAGCTTGCTGCACGCTCAAACCTTCTTCAGCATGATGCCTCAAGTAATGCCAATCCGTCTTAAAGGCAAATTGGTTGATAAAAAAATCATCGTACTGACCCAGTGGGCAGCGGTGGCTTTTATTTCTTTAATCGTTCTTGTTGTGGTGTAAGGAGCTTTCGTTATGAACACAAATTACAAAGTAAAACCTGTTAACCACAACCCACAACGCTCTGATGAGCCAATCTGGTGGGGCCTATTTGGCGCTGGCGGTACTTGGTTTGCGATGATCACACCAATCACGGTTCTAGTGTTAGGTATCTTAGTGCCAATGGGCATCATCGATGCGGACGCAATGAGCTACGAGCGTGTGTCTGAATTCGCCACCAGCATTATCGGTGCGCTATTCATCATCGGTACGCTAGCACTGCCAATGTGGCATGCAATGCACCGTCTTCACCACGGCATGCACGACCTTAAGTTCCACGTCGGCGTTGCGGGTAAAGTGGGTTGCTACTTCATTGCAGGCCTAATCAGCGCACTGTCTGTTATTTTCATCTTTATGATCTAAAAGCAGATACGGGATTCGAGTAATCGAGTATCGAAGAGCTTAAGAGCAGAAAAACGAAAGCAGAGCTAGGTTATCCAGCTCTGCTTTTTTGTTATTTGTTGAATATCTTATCTCTCTGACTCGGCTCTGATCTTCCTGCTTTTCGTATCTCGCATCTCGTTCACACATATCTGCTCTTCCAGCTCTTCGTATCTCGCATCCCGCATCCCGCATCTCGTTTACGCGAATCTGCCCCTCAAGCTCTTCGAATCCCGCATCTCGTTTACGCGAATCTGATCTTGGGATACAAAAAAAGGCCGCCTAAGCGACCTTTTTCAGATACTTGAAGTCAATTACTTCACACGACCAACGTATTCGCCAGTACGAGTATCAACTTTAACAACTTCACCGATAGCGATGAATAGAGGTACGCGAACTACCGCGCCTGTTGCTAGAGTTGCAGGCTTACCGCCAGTACCTTGTGTGTCGCCTTTAAGGCCAGGATCGGTTTCTGTTACTGCGATCTCAACAAAGTTTGGTGGAGTTACTGTGATAGGGTTATCATTCCACAACGTTAGAGTACATACGTCGTTTTCAACTAACCATTTAGAAGTCTCGCCTACTGCTTTTGCATCAGCAGCGATTTGCTCGAATGTTTCGTTGTTCATGAAGTGGTAGAATTCGCCATCGCTGTATAGGTAGCCTAGTTCAACGTCTACAACGTCCGCTAGTTCTACTGTATCGCCTGACTTAAATGTTTTCTCTAACACTTTGCCTGACAGCAGTTTACGAAGTTTAACACGGTTAAACGCTTGGCCTTTACCTGGCTTAACGTATTCATTTTCGATAATTGAGCAAGGCTCGTTATCCATCATGAATTTTAAACCGCCTTTGAATTCATTGGTGCTTACTGACGCCATGATTTTCTCTTCCACATCTTTGAGTTAATTTCAATGCCGCATATCATAACCCGAAAAGTCGAATCTGTTGAGCAAAACTGGCTCAAACAACTATCGAATGCGATCTCTGACCCGACAAAACTGCTTGAGGCATTGGAAATAGACCCAACACCATGGCAAGCAGGCTTCGCTGCTCGTGAGTTATTTGCACTTCGGGTACCTCTTAGCTTTGTCGAACGAATGGAAAAAGGCAACCCACACGATCCATTGCTACGACAGGTTTTACCGCTAAGCGAAGAGTTTGAGGTACACCAAGGCTATTCCGCTGATCCACTGGAAGAGCAAGACAACGCCATTCCTGGGCTACTGCACAAATACAAGAACCGTGCACTGATGATTGTGAAAGGCGGTTGTGCGATTAACTGCCGCTACTGCTTCCGTCGTCACTTCCCTTACCAAGATAACAAGGGCTCGAAGTCTGTTTGGCAAACCAGTCTCGACTATGTGGCTGCTCACCCAGAGATCAACGAAGTTATCTTGTCGGGTGGCGATCCACTGATGGCAAAAGACAGCGAACTAGAGTGGCTAATTCATGCTATCGCACAAATTCCACATGTGAAAACAGTTCGAATTCATAGCCGATTACCGGTTGTGATTCCCGCTCGAGTAACGGATGAACTGTGCCAATTGTTAGCTCAAACTCGCCTCAATGTGGTGATGGTGAGCCATATTAATCATGCCAACGAGATTAACTTAGAACTCAAGCAAGCCTTTCATAAGCTAAAGCAAACTGGGGCTACTCTGCTCAATCAAGGCGTGATGCTAAAAGGTGTAAATAACAACGCTAACTCATTGAAAGAATTAAGCGAAAAGCTATTCGACGCCGGTGTTTTACCTTACTATATGCATGTACTTGATAAGGTTCAGGGCGCCGCTCATTTCTATATTTCAGATGAAGAAGCCAAGCGTCACTTTAAGGGATTAATCTCTGAGGTTTCTGGCTACCTCGTACCTAAGTTAACTCGTGAAATTGGCGGCCGCACTAGTAAGACACTACTCGACCTACATATTGAATAACTCTATCTAGAGCAATGGTCGCTTCTTATCGTATTGAGTACCAAGAAGCGACAGAGACCACGACACCAGTCTTCACCTTAACAACAGACGGCTGCTAGACTTTAAGTAATCTTTATCAATCGTTAAGACAAAAAGTTTTTGTTCGATCGTCCGGTCTATTATTAGCATACTCGGCTCTATTCTAAATTTTTAGGAGGGGTGATATGTCACAATTTATAGAACAAACTCTCAACCTTGCCCCCTTTAGCTGGGCAGGCCTCGCTGCATGCATGCTGTGTGGTTCTTTAATCGGAATCGAAAGGCAAACACGCGGTAAACCCGTCGGAATCCGAACGTCGATTCTGATCATCAGTGGTACCTATTTCTTCCTTACGATGGCGATTAGCCTTTCCCCTAACACACTCGATCAAGCTCGTGTGCTTGGTCAGATAATTACGGGTGTTGGATTTCTTGGGGCTGGTGTAATGATGACACTGGATGGCAAGATTCATGGCGTGACTTCAGCCGCAATTATCTGGGTACTCGCAGCATTAGGTATGATGATCGCACTAGGGCATCTTTCCCAATCGGTCATCATCACGCTAATGGCGCTAGTGATTCTGCTTGGTGTCGATAAAGTGGAAAACAGCTTCCAAAGCTTACGTCGTGGTGTGCATCAGAAGTGGATGAGAAAAGGCCGCGTGAAGAAATAACCTCAACCTGAAACAGACATTAAAAAGGCCTAGTCACACGACTAGGCCTTTGTGTATCCAACTAATTAATACACCTGAATACACACCTGGTTCTTACCTGCAGCCTTGGCCTTATAAAGCAGCTCATCAGACGAACGAATGCTCTGGTTTTCCCACAAGTGCCCGACACTGTCGAACTTATACAGAGAGTAGAGCGTCGCGCCACCAGAAACAGAAATGTTCACCTTGTCACCTGTTGGGCATCGATAACTTTGCAAGCTAATATCGTTTTGAATTCGCTCAAAGATCGACGAAAGCAACTCCGAAGACTCACCCGTGATCGCGACAACAAACTCTTCGCCACCAAATCGCGCCACGATATCTTGCTGTCTAACGCTGTTCAGCATCAACCGAGCAACATGGCAAATCACCTCGTCCCCCACTTTATGGCCATGCTGATCATTAACGACTTTGAAATCATCGATATCAAACACGCCAACACCAATAATCGGCTCTTCATCTTGCGCCAGTAATCGAGCCTCAAAACCACATCGATTCAGCAAGTCCGTTAATGGGTCGCGCATTGCTAGCTCATTTAAACGCTGGTGCTCTTGTCTTGTATAGAAGCGCCATAGCCATAAAACCGAGAGCAGATACAAAACCAACAGTATCGAAAGCTGAATCTTCTCCATCTCCAATACATGCAGAAAGTGCTCGCTCTTATCTTCTTCAATACTCAGATATAGCTGGGTGTTAATGTCATCAACATACAGAGGCTTGGAATACGTAAAATCCATAAACCCGTATTTGTTTGCGCCTCGAGTACTGGTGACTTTATAGCCATGGGTAGGGTTCGATACTAGGTTCGAGACATAACCATCGACACCCAATACCCCTTTAAACTCACCATTAACGTAGATTCCTTTGGTTAAGGTCACCACTTTCTGACCTGTTAAGTGATCATCATATTGGCCGGTATACACCACTTGGTCTTGCCCTTGAGCTAAGCCAAAGCGAATCGTGTTCACCCAATAAGGCCTGCTATTCACAACCGAATCAAAGGTGTCGCCCTTAATGTAACTGGCAAAATCAGAAGGCGAAGAGATAATGAATTTCTCTTTTGAAATGAAATAAATCGCAGAAATGGTATCTATGGTATTGGCAAAATAAGCCATGGTCGGCGCGATGAACAGGCGCTTACCCGCTTCGGTATAAAGGTCCGATTCCGGGTTGCACATCTCGCGAGGGCCAGAGAACATAAAATAAAAACGAGGGGCATGTTGCTCCTCACTGGTGAAGTAACACGTCTCACCCTCGATCTTTTTGTCATGCGAGAATACGTAGGTATCCCCATGCAGTGGATAAAGCGCAGTGATGTTGTACTCAAGCGCATTTATGATCTGTGTGAGCTCCGCTAAAGAGCGTGTTACGCCTTGGTTTTCCATTCCATACTGTTTATCTGATTCTTCCGCTGAATCAACGAGCAACAAGCTCAAAACTACTAAAAAACTGGCGGTCAGGCCTAAGAAAGCCTTTTTAAAATCGACGGTATGGTGGTTAATCAAAGCATATAAATCATCATTGGGAGTTTATCGCACATTGTACCTATAAATTCAAACATCGCAACAACAAATATAAAACAACATGCTTATTGGGTAATTTGAGAAGTTTATCGTGGAAGTAGAATTGAATGTAATAACGCCCAAACAAGGGTTTAGGCGTTGATAGGCTTAGCGCTTAAAAGCTAATGCACTAACTGAACGTTGCTCGCCAATGGGAGAACCAAAGGCTAAACGACAGCGTTATTTAGCAAAGTTTACAATCGGGAAGCACGGGAAGAAACCGTTGTCAGCACAGTTGATCAGACCAACTTGTACGCCTTCGATTTTGTTGGTTTTGTTGAAGATACCAACCTGAACCGTAGACACTTCTGAAAGGTTCGCAGCGCCAACATCAACCATAGTGTTACCTTCTGAGTAGTTGACGAAACTCACGTTCGCGCCTTTCACATCATTAGTAATGTTCACAGCACCAAGGTTAACACCCGTTGTTTTACCCGTGTTCCAGTTGAAGAAACCTAGAGATGCACCGGTCATTTCTTGGTTCACTTTTGATGCACCCAAAATACCCAGGTTCACACCTGTGGTCGTTTGCGTCTCAGACATACCAACAACAGCAAGATCAAGACCTTTAAGGTCGTTCACTTGTCCGTGAAGTAAAGCCAAGCGCACACCGCCAACAGCGTCTGAGTCAGGTGCGTTGAAGCCATTGATCGTTGAAAACATAACAGGCGAAGAAGCAAATGCCGCCGGTGCCATTACTGCTGCAGACACAGCAAGTACTGAAAGTAGTTTTTTCATTGGGGAGTCTCCACTGACTTATTGTTCACTTGATTAATCCATTTTTAATCAAGCATTTATTGTCCTTTATTCAACAGCTACCCATGTTAAATCAATGTAATAACTGTACTGTTGAATATAAGCCGCTAAATCATAAAGAGCAATGGTTAAGAGCAGATGCGGGATTCGAGTGAACGAGATGCGAAAGCAAAAAAAACAGAGACCGAAACCTCCGCTCTAACGCTTATTATTCCAAACAAAAATCTAGGCGAGAAAATCAACATGTTTCACAAGCTTATAGCCCACACACTTATTGCCGCATCTAAAGCGATGTCATCCTAAAAAATTTATTGATAAAAGCTCAACAGACCTCAGGTATTCAAAAACTAATGTTCGTAAAATTCTGAAAATAAACTAAATTCTAATATAGGAATAGAACGATATGAAACAGTGGGAATATCATGATTAAGGAACCTACGAATAAACAGACCATTAAAGCGATTATTTCGCGTGGTTTTTTGGCTATCGTGTTATTTTTAGGCCTCTATATCTATGTTAGCCATGCTCTGAAGAACAAAGAGCAGGACATGATTAATCTCCAGCTCAGTCTTTCTGAAGCTTATAGCGTTATGCTCTCTGTCAGACGACAAGAGCAGCAGTTTGTTTCCACAAGGCAACCAGAGATTCAAGAACAACTCAATATAAAGCGAAGTCAGCTGATCGAAAAGCTGGCTGAGATCGATGGGAAAATCGTACGAAGCGACCTCAATATTTCTTTTAATTATGCCAAAGTTGTCGAGTATCTCGACGAGTACCACACCGCCTTTACATTATTAGCCCTTGAGTTAGTCAGCATACATGGCAAGAGGGACCAAATTGGGCTCATTGAGAAACTAAAAAATGCAGCGTTGACACTTGAGCGCTTCGTACATGAATCCAATAATGTGCAGCTTGAAGAATTGACTTTAGAAACACAAGATCTCATGTATCAGTTCTTTACCGATTTTGATCAGACAACATTAGATAAGATTGTCGATTCATTGTTCAAAATCCAAGATGAAATAGAACAGAATTCCCGAACGATCAGTGCATTAGCTTCGTTTAATAATTTTAAACGCCACTTTTGGCGATTGCAGCGAGGGTTAAAGAGTGTCGGGTACAGCTCTGATAGCGGCCTCAAAGGAGAACTCACCAGCAGTATTTATCATGTTGAAGATGAGCTCAACTTACTTTTCACCGAAACACCCAAGCAGATCGCAGAGAGCCTGACGCAGATAAAGTCGTACAGCTACTTATCGACAGCCGCATTAGGAGGGGTGACGTTACTGGTGCTGCTTTATGTTGTGTGGCGTGCCAGTCAACTTGAAACTCAATTGATTGTTTCACAAGAGAAAGCACGACAAGCAAACCGCGCAAAAAGTGCCTTTCTTGCCAATATGTCTCATGAGATACGGACACCGCTTAATGGCGTGATTGGTATGTCAGAAATACTGGCAGAAACCAAACTATCCGCAGAACAGAAAGACTGCCTTGGGACTATCTATACCTCTTCTCAAACCTTACTTATGTTGATCAACGATGTTCTCGATCTGTCCAAAATTGAATCGGGTAAACTGGAAATTAATCCACATACGACAGACTTAAGAGAGCTGCTGTTTGATAGCGTGACTCTGATTTCTTCTAAAGCTTATCAAAAGCAGATTAAGTTGGAAGTTGAAATTGATGGCGAGCTCCCAGAGTACATTCATGTTGATGGGAATAAAATTCGCCAAGTGTTGATGAATTTAGCCTCAAATGCGATCAAATTTACAGAACAAGGCTCTATCGTATTCACCGCTAAACGGCTTCCATCATTGGAAACAGAGTGTGTGGTCGAGTTTTTTGTTCGAGATACGGGTATTGGTATCGCAGCAGACCAACAAGAGCACATTTTCAAAGCGTTTTGCCAAGAAGATACCAACATCACCTCCAATATTGCGGGGACCGGATTAGGGCTTAGTATTTCGTCACGTATGGTGGAAATGATGGGAGGCTCGATAAACGTTGAGTCAGAGAAAGACGTGGGCAGTTGCTTTCATTTCCAATTAACCGTAGTGCCATCAGATCATTCTGAACATAAAAATCGTAAACAAACCGTTGTCTATTATTCAGATGCGCCATCGAAACTTTTACTCGATGACTTGTTCCGCCTTGGTTACTCACCACAACTAAAATCAATCGAAACAAACTTGGCGGCAACTGACCTCCCAGAGATCGCTTTGATGGAAGATATTAACCAAGCCAAAACACTGCATCGCTTAGCACCAGAGGTGAAAATCATCATAGTGAAAGATAATCTTAGTGATCCTATGAGTGAGTGTCATTTTATCTCAGGCTATGTGACTCTTCCTATGCTCGGTTCCCGCTTAAGTAGCATGTTGAACTCCGTGCTTGAAAGGTCACAGCCACAACCCCCTCAACATCAACCTGAGCCGATAGAAGCGACTGTACGTCAAAAAGTCCTCGTAGTTGAAGATAACCGCGTAAACCAGAAGGTGGTATGTATCAATTTAGATAAGTTAGGGATTGAATATTGGGTTGCCAATGATGGACAAGAAGCGATTGATTTATATAAAGGGCATCATCAAGACATCGGCCTTATCTTGATGGACTGCATGATGCCGAATGTAGATGGCTTTGAGGCAACAGAGCGAATCAGGCGCTATGAAGAAAACCTGCAACTTCAGGCAACACATATCCTCGCTTTAACGGCATCCGTACTCGATGATGATATTAAACGTTGCTTCGAGTGTGGAATGAACGATTATCTTCCAAAACCATTTAAGCGTGACATGATGCTGCAAAAAATTGATGAACAACAGTTTACGCACAAGGCAGGCTGACCAAGGAGCTTTGGGAAAAAGGGTGATGGTGAAGCTGAAATACAGATACGGGATGCGAATAAATAAGGCTTAAGAGCAAAAAAACGGAGACCGAAGTCTCCGTTTTCTAAAGCTTATGTGTGACTTTCTCTGCTATAGAGAAAGGGGGATGATTACATCATGCCGCCCATGCCACCCATACCGCCCATGCCACCCATATCAGGCATTGCAGGGCCAGAATCTTGTGGCTTATCAGTGATCATCGCTTCTGTTGTGATCATAAGACCAGCAACTGACGCTGCGAACTGAAGTGCAGAGCGAGTTACCTTAGTTGGATCTAGGATACCCATTGCAATCATGTCGCCGTATTCGCCAGTCGCCGCGTTGTAACCGTAGTTACCTTCGCCAGCACGAACGTTGTTAGCAACAACAGATTCTTCATCACCTGCGTTCTTCGTGATTTGACGGATAGGCGCTTCCATTGCACGTAGTGCAACACGGATACCGACGTTTTGCTCTTCGTTGTCGCCTTCAAGGCCAGCAACTTTAGATGCAGCGCGGATAAGTGCAACACCACCACCAGCAACCACACCCTCTTCAACGGCAGCGCGAGTTGCGTGAAGTGCATCTTCAACGCGGTCTTTCTTCTCTTTCATCTCAACTTCAGTTGCAGCGCCCACTTTGATTACTGCAACACCGCCAGCTAGCTTAGCTACGCGCTCTTGAAGTTTCTCTTTGTCGTAGTCAGACGTTGCATCTTCGATTTGTTGACGGATTTGAGAAACACGACCTTGGATCATTGTTTCTTCGCCCGCGCCATCGATGATGGTTGAGTTTTCTTTAGTGATAGTTACACGCTTAGCTTGACCTAGGTCTTCTAGCGTTACTTTCTCTAGGTCTAGGCCGATCTCTTCAGAGATAACCGTACCGCCAGTTAGGATAGCGATGTCTTGCAGCATAGACTTACGACGGTCACCGAAACCAGGCGCTTTAACAGCAGCCACTTTAACGATGCCACGCATGTTGTTCACAACTAGAGTTGCAAGCGCTTCGCCTTCTACATCTTCAGCGATGATAAGAAGTGGACGAGATGCCTTAGCAACCGCTTCTAGAGTCGGAAGAAGTTCACGGATGTTCGAAACTTTCTTGTCGATAAGAAGAATGAATGGGCTTTCTAGATCAACAGAACCCGCTTCTTGGTTGTTGATGAAGTAAGGAGATAGGTAACCACGGTCGAACTGCATACCTTCAACTACGTCTAGCTCGTCTTGTAGAGCCTGACCTTCTTCAACCGTGATTACGCCATCACGACCTACTTTTTCCATCGCTTCAGCAATGATGTTACCTACTGTCGAATCAGAGTTCGCAGAGATAGTACCTACTTGCGCGATAGCTTTTGTATCTGCGCATGGAACAGAAAGGCCTTTTAGCTCTTCAACTGCAGCGATAACTGCTTTGTCGATACCGCGCTTAAGATCCATTGGATTCATGCCAGCAGCAACGGCTTTTAAGCCTTCAGTGATGATTGCTTGAGCAAGAACTGTTGCTGTAGTCGTACCGTCGCCCGCCGCGTCATTCGCTTGCGAAGCCACTTCTTTAACCATTTGCGCGCCCATGTTTTGGAACTTGTCTTCAAGTTCGATTTCACGTGCAACTGAAACACCATCTTTAGTGATAGTCGGTGCGCCAAATGATTTGTCTAAAACAACGTTACGGCCTTTAGGACCTAGTGTTACTTTTACTGCGTCAGCCAGAACGTTTACACCTTCTAGCATTTTAATACGTGCGTCATTACCAAATTTAACGTCTTTAGCAGCCATCTTAATTTCCTTTCAAATTCTTTGTTTCGGGGCGTCTCAGCGTTATCGCGTCATTCTGAACAGTGAGGGACGAACGTGATTCAGAATCTACTCAAATCGCACTCTGTTTAGATTCCAGATAATTCGTTCCTCATTTCTGGAATGACGATATGAATCATCCAATACTGGCTCTGATAACTTTTACTGAGAGTTAAATGAAAAATAGATTACTCGACGATCGCCATGATGTCGTTTTCAGACATAATCAGAACTTCTTTGCCGTCGATTTTTTCAGTTTTCGTGCCGTAACCTTCAGCAAAGATAACGGTATCGCCAACTTTTACGTCCAACGGTTGCACTGAACCGTTTTCTAGAATGCGGCCTTTGCCGACAGCTAGAATGATACCGCGAGTCGATTTTTCTGCGGCAGAACCAGTTAGAACGATGCCACCAGCAGATTTAGATTCAACTTCTTGGCGCTCAACGATAACTCGGTCATGTAGAGGACGGATATTCATCGGTCTTATCTCCTGATAATTTCCATTTAAATTTTGATAGTTGCCACGATTAGCGTGGGTCAAACAATATGTTGGGGGCGATGTGAAAGATCCCAAGGGGGGAACGAAAAAATTGTGAGCTAAAGTGCAGATTCTCACCCCTCATCTTTCCCTGCTTTTCGTTTACTCGTATCCCGCATCTGTTTATCCTACGCTTTTGGTTTCTATCGGCGTTTTGCATGCAAGATAAGCACGGGCTATTAACTGCCCCAATTGAGAGTACATTGCGTACCATGACCATACCGACCATATTCGGTATGGTCGCGATCTTGATGTTTAACCTCGTCGATACTTTCTTCATCTCATTGCTTGGCACCCAAGCCTTAGCCGCGGTGAGTTTTACCTTTCCAGTCACCTTTGCCATCAACTGCATCACCATGGGGATTGGTATTGGCTTATCGACATGTATCGGTCGATTACTTGGCCAAGGCAGCGCACAAAATGCAGCACGCTTTACCTGTCATGGCTTATTGCTGGCTCTGCTTCTGGTCGGCTGCGCGTCTACATTAGGTATTATCGCCTTAGAACCTATGTTTACCCTGCTAGGAGCAAAGCAAGAGTTGTTGCCGCTGATATCGGAATACATGTCGGTGTGGTATCTCGCGATCCCATTGTTGGTCATCCCCATGGCAGGCAACAGCGCGATTCGAGCGACCGGTGATACGAAAACACCCGCCAAGATCATGCTACTGGCTGGCCTTATCAATGGCGTTTTAGATCCGCTACTCATCTTCGGGTATGGGCCTTTTCCTGAACTGGGGATTCAAGGCGCTGCGATTGCCAGTGGTTTCAGTTGGTTTGGTGCGTTGTGTGGCTCACTCTACGTATTGATGGTGCGAGAAAAACTGCTTGCGCCGCCTAAGCTGACAAACATCGCCAGTGACTGGCGACAGATCTTAAAAATAGGCACCCCAGCGGCTTTGTCTAACGCTCTGAACCCACTTGCCGGCGCTATCATCATGATGATGCTGGCCAAACAAGGGACTGAAGCCGTGGCGGCGTATGGCGCAGCGCAACGTATCGAGTCCATTCTTATCCTTGTGTTGATGTCTCTTACTTCGGCGCTTACGCCTTTCATGGCGCAGAACTTTGGCGCAAACAACCCACAACGCAGTTTTAAGGCACTGTTTCTGAGTATGCGTTTTGCTGTGATGTTCCAAGGTTTGATTTTCTTAATGATGGTGCCGTTGAGCATTCCTTTGGCTGCCCTGTTCTCTCAAGAAGAATCCGTCCGAGGCATATTGTGGCATTACCTGTTAGTCGTGCCCTTTAGCTATGGATTCCAAGGCATTGTGATGATGCTGATCAGTGGGATGAATGCCATGCATCAACCACTCAAAGCCTTTCAATGGAGCTTCATGCGTTTGTTTGTCTTTACCTTGCCATTCGCTTGGATAGGCAGCCAAATTGATGGTGTCGAAGGGCTATTTATAGGCTTAGCCTTGGGGAACATTGTCGGCGGTATTTCAGGGTACTTGTTTGCGCTTCGTGTAAGGGGTAAAGCAGATGCGGGATGCGAAAAGATATAAGAGCAGATACGAGATGCGAGTAACCGGGATGCGAAAAGATTTAAGAGCTTAAGAGCAGTTACGAGATTCGAAGAGCTTGAGAGCAGAAAAAGACTAAAAAAAGGAAGATGACATGGAAGACACCACTTACAAAATGTTCTATGACGCACCAATTGGCAAGATGATCATTGTTAGCAATGGTGTGTCGCTTATTGAAATTGACCATGTAAATCACGAAGAGCTAATGATTAGCAATCCAGATGACCTTTGCCAACTGGCAGCGAAACAGTTAGATGAGTACTTCGCAGGTCATCGAATAGAATTCGATTTGCCATTAAGAGCGATAAAAGGCACTGACTTTCAAAAAGTAGCTTGGCAAGCTTTAACAACCATTCCTTATGGCGAAACCATCAGTTACGGTGAACAAGCAAAGAGAATGGACAACCCAAAAGCCGTAAGAGCAGTGGGTGGTGCGAACGGCAAGAACCCATTTAGTATTGTTGTGCCTTGCCATAGAGTCATCGGCGCGAATGGAACATTAACCGGCTACACCGGCGGTATGAATCGCAAAGAGTGGTTGTTAGATTTTGAGCGTTCGATCTTAAATAAAAAGAAGTAAACCTTATCTCACTAGATCAATAATATAAAATTTCGCCATCAAGAAGCGCCATTATCACCAGACAACATATAGTCTATATTTAAAATTTCATACAAAGAGGTGATGGTAATGTCCACTGATACGATTGAATCTTATGAAGATCGAAAGCGTAGAGATGGAGCTATAGCGCTAATGAAACTATTATCGTTTTCTATTGATGATAAAAAACATGACCGAGTCAATTCAGGTACTCAGATTCGAGATAAACTGGCAAAACGTAAACAATCGGTTCAAGAATCAACATCACCGTTACGCTGATAATAATACGTTCGGTTACTTTAGTTTAATCCCATAAGTGTCAATATGGGCAAGTAACTCGCTTGATGTAATTCTATGCTTAACGAGCAAGTCAACCTTGAATGGAAGCGACGACTGTTCTAAACGATCTTGCAAGCCTGCGACGACACTTAACGAAATCCCATGCCCCTCGATAACAATATCGATGTCGGAGTTATCTTTATAAGTTCCAAGGGCTCTAGAACCGAATACCCAGGCATGAATGACTGCGGCATGACTCAAAACAATATCCTCAATCAACTGATACTGATGAGGCTTAAGGCCGACCGAGTCTGGTTTAACCAAATAACTATCGATCACATTTAACCTCTTGTTCGCATTGACCCTCTTGATCACATTTAAGCTTTAAATAGAGTGTGACTTGCCCTATCACTGGTGAAAATGACTCTAAGATCAGTGACTGAGCTTCAAGGACATTTTCCTCATCATAGGTGTGGGACAATAAATTTCGTTTTATGAGTGCTTCAAGCATAATCTCACACTGCTCCGAAGACAGGTGCTTAGCTTCTAAGGCCGTACGAAAAACGCTCCTCGGCGAAGCCACATCAAACCCTTCAAACTCAAGTAAGTCTTTAAGGGTCTTCCATGTCAGTTCGAAAGAAAATTCAAAAGTTTGTACTAACCCAGCGAGCTCTAACTCATTGTAGCTATCTTGTGAGCACGCTCTCTCAAGCCTTTGCTGCGCTTTCATTAAGTTTTGCAGTCGTTGCTTCCAACGGTCTGGGTTTGAGTTCATATAAACAGCCTAAATATAAGGTAAAAGACAAGTATAGTATGAGCCTTAAGCTACCTAATCATTCAAGAAATGTCACTCTTTCGATATTCATCAAGACTGTTCTTTTCGTCTTTTGTTTAAGGTCGTGCCCTTATATTCTCCCCTGCATGTTTTTCTTACCCAATACCTGTCCTTAAGCTCTTCGCTACTCGTTTACCCGTATCTCACATCACGCATCCGTTCTTAAGCTCTTCTCATCTCGCTTACTCGTATCTCACATCTATAAAAAAGCCCGCACTTTGAAGTGCGGGCTTTCAAAATCGTTAAAGCTCAACGTGAGCCGCTGAGCCAAACAACTATTTAACTACTGACTATTTAACGATCACATCGCCTGACATCTCAGCCGGAATTGCGATACCAGACAGAGAAAGCATCGTTGGTGCTAAGTCAGACAGCTTACCGCCCTCTTTGAACTCAACGTCTTTGCTGCCCACGTAGATAAGCGGCACTGGTAAGTTAGTATGCGCAGTGTGGATGCCACCCGTTTCTGGGTTTACCATCATTTCCGCGTTACCGTGGTCTGCAGTGATAAGCAGTTGGCCATCGGCTTCTTTGATTGCTTCAACCACTTTGCCAAGACATTCGTCTAGAGACTCTACCGCTTTAACTGCTGCATCGTAAACGCCAGTGTGGCCAACCATGTCACAGTTAGGGAAGTTACAAACGATAGCGTCGTATTTACCGCCTTTGATTGCGGCAACAAGCTTTTCAGTTAGCTCTGGCGCGCTCATTTCTGGCTGTAGGTCGTACGTTGCTACTTTTGGAGAAGCAACAAGTTGACGCTCTTCGCCTTCGAACTCGTCTTCGATACCGCCATTGAAGAAGAACGTCACGTGTGCGTATTTCTCTGTTTCAGAGATACGTAGCTGCGTCTTACCTTCCTTCGATAGCCATTCACCGTAAGTGTTCTCTAGAGAAGCCGGTGGGAATGCACATAGAAGTGGAATGTCTGCCGCGTATTGAGTCAGCATTACGAAATCGATCGCTGGGAATACGTTACGAGCAAAACCGTCGAAATCAGGAACGAATGCACGTGTAATTTCACGAGCACGGTCAGCACGGTAGTTCATGAAGATAACTGCATCACCATCAACGATAGCGGCAGACTCTTCGCCTTCAGCTTTGATTTCAGTCGCTTTAACGAACTCATCGTTTTCGTCACGAGCGTAAGCCGCTTCTAGGCCAGCTACTGCAGTGTCGAATGTGAACTCTGCTTTTGCTTGAGTCAGCAGGTCGTAAGATTCTTGAACGCGATCCCAGTTGTTATCACGGTCCATTGCGTAGTAACGACCAATAAGCGAAGCCACACGGCCTTTGCCTAGCTTAGCGAACAACGCTTGGAAACGTGCCAGTGTGTTTTCTGCGCTACGTGGCGGCGTATCACGGCCGTCTAGGAATGCGTGTAGGTAGATTTTCTCTGCGCCACGTTCTGCTGCCATTTCAACAGCTGCGTAGATGTGATCTTCATGAGAGTGAACGCCACCTGGAGACATAAGGCCCATGATGTGAACCGCTTTCTCAGCTTTCACCGCTTTATCGATAGCGTTCACTAGCGTTTCAGTTTGGCCGAACTCACCATCTGAAATTGACTTAGTAATACGAGTAAGATCTTGGTATACCACGCGACCCGCACCAATGTTGGTGTGACCCACTTCAGAGTTACCCATTTGGCCATCAGGTAGGCCTACATCTAAGCCAGAAGCCGAGATTAGCGTGTTAGGTTGGTTAGCAATAAGACCGTCTAATACTGGTGTCTTAGCGTTCGCGATAGCGTTGTCTTGGTTGTCTTCACGGTAACCGTAACCGTCAAGGATCACTAGAGCCATTGGCTTCTTAGCTGACATAGGACTGACCTCGTTCAATTCAAAATAAATCGGTATAAAAACAAATTAGCGTAATTTTACTACAGTTTACAGTCAAAACTGTAGCGGAAGATCAAGAAAGGGCGCAGGTAGGATGATCGAATGTGAAAAAAAGCGTCATTTTAGAAGGGAGTAAAGTAGGGATATGAATACTTATATCCCCACCATCCATATTGAAAAAGCGGAACAACGGTAGCCTCACGGCTCTTCAGTTTAGAAGATTAATCTCAGTGTCATGCTCTTCATCATCGTCCTGTGATTTTAGATCATGCACTGCTGGTTGCTCTATCACTGTGGTTTTGTTGGTAACATATTGAAAGCTAAAATCATCCCACAATATTTGATCCAAACTTTCTTCAATTTCTTGATTAGATGAAATATCTATTATCATGATTACTGCCTCATATCGCTATTAAAGCTCATAGTAATTATGGACAATAAACAGAACACCTTCGAAAGAATTGTGTAAAAAACACGCTAACGGAAGGTCATAATTCAAATAACCGAACCCAATATCGGTTCTAGGCTCTAGGCTCTAGGCTCTAGAAGGAGCTCTTCTTGGTTCTGAGCAGCATTCCAAACCAAATCCCCTATCCCATCTGTCGGCTTAAACCCGGTTGGTGCATCGAGAAGAAGCTGGCGAATCGCATCATGTTGTAGGTTATGACAAGCAAAATCCAAAGATTCAAGTAGCGTGTCATATTCATTAATCGGTAAGAACACTTCTTGTGCCGTCATGATTCGCTCATGAGCGGTTGGGGATACATTATCGCCAATCAATAACTCTTCATAGAGCTTCTCACCAGGGCGCAGGCCGGAGAACTGGATTTCAATATCACCATGAGGGTTCTCTTCATTCTTAACAGAAAGGCCTGAAAGGTTGATCAAGTTTGCTGCAAGGTCTGTGATTTTGACCGATTCGCCCATATCAAGAACAAACACATCACCGCCTTTACCCATAGCGCCCGCCTGAATAACCAGCTGCGCCGCTTCAGGGATGGTCATAAAGAAACGGGTAATATCGCGGTGGGTAACAGTAAGTGGGCCACCGGCTTTAATCTGCCTTTTAAACAGAGGAATAACCGAGCCAGAAGAGCCAAGTACATTACCAAAGCGAACCATACAGAAACGTGTGCCGTGCTCTTTTTGATTCTCTTGCTCAGCCAAAGCTTGTAGACCTAATTCCGCCATACGCTTGGTTGTCCCCATCACGTTAGTTGGGCGTACCGCTTTGTCTGTCGAGATAAGCACAAATGATTCAACACCTGCTTCAATCGCAGCTTTGGCGGTATAGTAAGTTCCGTAAACATTATTACGCACGCCTTCGACAACGTTGTACTCGACGAGAGGAACGTGTTTATAAGCCGCGGCATGATAAACCGTTTGGACACCAAAAGACTGCATTGAGGTTAACAAGCGATGCGAACGCTGCACCGAGCCTAACAGTGGAACGATTTCAACATCATAACCTTTGGTTTCTTTAACTAAAGAAAGCTCACGATCAATTTGGTACAAGCCAAACTCAGAGACTTCAAACAACACTAATGTTTTAGGTTGTTGTTTGAGGATTTGACGACAAAGTTCAGAACCAATAGAGCCGCCCGCACCGGTCACCATCACCACTTTATCTTTGATGTCAGCTTCCATCAGAGCTTGCTGAGGCGCAACCGCATCACGACCGAGCAAATCTTCAATAGGTACATCGGTAAGCTCATCAATCTTTGCTTTACCTGACACAATATCCGCCATTTCAGGAACGGTTTGAATCTCAACGGGCAGCTGCGCCAGCAAATCCAATACTTGCTTACGGCGAGCACGAGAAGCGCTGGGTATCGCGAGTAGGACTTTAGAAACGTCGTGCTTTTCAATCAACCTTTCCGCTTTGCCTAATACAATAACGGGCAAACCCAAAATCATCGTATTGGTGAGCGTTTTATCTTCATCAATAAACGCACGTACTCGATAATCTTCGGAAGCACGAAGTGCGACCGCAAGCTGCCGACCACCAGAGCCTGCACCATAAATCAACACTTCTTGACGTGAGTCTTTCGAAGGTGACGTAGTGGCAACAAGGTTACGAACAACAAGACGAGAGCCACCACACAATAGCGCTAAGTAAGCACCATAGATGATAGGCACAGTACGAGGGATAGGCTCTTGCAAGTAATAGGCAAACAGAGCCAAAGAGATGGCCGATAATATTGCGCCTGCCGTTACCACAAACAGTGCTTGAAAGGTGAGGTACCTAAGAACAGCGCGATAAAGTCCTATTTTGGTGAAAATAATGACCGTTGTTATTACTGTTAAGCCTGTCAGTAATAAATTATCACCATCTGTCAAAAACTGAAAATCACCTAACCTTGTCCACAAAGCAATATGCAGAGCAAAGAGAATAAGCAAAGTATCGATAGAAACACTGATAACCCGCTTTTTAAAACGAGAAAGGTGCCATATGAAGTTTAGACGTTGCATAAAGTTATTCTTATTTATTGGTATTTAATAGACCACAAAGACTGCATGAGTGGGGGTGTATTGAACATGATTTGAGTTTGCAAGGAGAGGTTACAAACTCCAATCCAAACATTCACTTTGAGCTTAAATTTGTTACTGACCTAAACACCCCAACAGTTCGACAATTTTAACTTATTGGGGTATTTGTGACTTATCTAAAAAAGGATCTTACACAAACAGTCATCTCATACTTGAGACTCTAAAACCACTAAGCCAATAATTATGAGTAGCGAACTAGAAGGGGAAAAATACTTTTTAATAACGCGTACTATTTTACTTGCTGTAAAACTCACGATACCACTGGATAAACTCAGCAACACCTTCTTTGACTGTTACTTTTGGTGTGTAGCCCGTTACGGTAAACAAGTCTTGCGTATCTGCATACGTTTGGTATACGTCACCAAGTTGCATTTCTCGGAAGTTTTTCTTCGCTTCAATGCCCAGTTCATCTTCAATTGCTTTAACAAAGTCCATTAATTTTATTGGTGAGCCATGACCAATGTTAAACACCGCGTAAGGGGCAGAGCTAGTTGCAGGAGAACCCGCTTCGACCGTCCAGTAGTTATCACGTGTTGGTATTACATCCGCGATACGTACTACACCCTCGACAATATCGTTTACGTGAGTAAAATCACGCCACATATCACCATTGTTGTTGATATCAATAGTATCGCCATCAAGGATCTTCTTAGTGAAGATAAACGGTGCCATATCTGGGCGGCCCCACGAACCATACACGGTAAAGAAGCGTAAGCCTGTGGTAGGAATGTCGTATAAGTGAGAATAGCTGTGCGCCATTAGCTCATTCGACTTCTTGGTCGCTGCGTACAATGAAACTGGGTGATCGACCGAATCTGACGTTGCAAACGGTGTTTTAGCATTCAACCCGTATACAGAACTTGAAGAGGCATAAACCAAGTGCTTCACTTTATTGTGACGACAACCTTCAAGAATGTTTAAGTGACCAACAAGGTTTGAATCCGCATACGCGTGTGGGTTTTCAATAGAATAGCGAACACCCGCTTGTGCAGCCAAGTGAATCACTTGGTCAAATTGCTCCGCTTCAAATAAGCTAGCTACACCATCGCGATCGGCAATGTCCAACTGGACCAATTTAAAATTTGCATGTTGAATACGCGCTAGGCGTGCTTCTTTCAAAGCGACATCGTAGTAATCATTCAGGTTATCTACGCCAACCACTTGATGGCCTTTCGCCGTTAGCTGTTCTACTACTGCACTGCCGATAAACCCTGCTGAGCCCGTTACCAAATACTTCATTTTTTATTCCTTAGTCTGAACCGAATAGATCGCGCGTATACACTTTGTCTTTCACATCCGCTAACTCTTGAGCCATGCGGTTTGAAACAATCACGTCACAGCCTGACTTAAACTGTTCGAAATCCGTTAATACTAATGAATGGAAGAACTCTTTTTCTTTAAGCTCTGGTTCAAACACCACAACTTCAATGCCTTTTGCTTTAAGGCGTTTCATAATGCCTTGAATGCTTGAAGCGCGGAAATTGTCAGAGCCTGACTTCATCACTAATCGGTAAATACCAACGCGTCTTGGATTTCTTTTAATAATAGAGTCGGCAATAAAATCTTTACGCGTGGTGTTCGAGTCGACAATGGCACCGATAATATTGTTCGGCACATCAGAGTAGTTAGCACGCAGTTGCTTGGTATCTTTTGGCAAGCAGTAACCACCATAACCAAATGAAGGGTTGTTGTAATGCGAACCAATGCGAGGGTCTAAACTAACCCCATCGATAATCTGGCGTGTATCTAATCCGTGAGATTCGGCGTAAGTGTCGAGCTCATTAAAGTAAGCAACGCGCAGTGCTAAGTAGGTATTAGAGAACAGCTTTACTGCCTCAGCTTCTGTTGAATCGGTGTACAGGATTTCAACGTCTTTTTTAACCGCGCCTTCTAACAACAAATTTGCGAATACTGTCGCGCGCTCAGAGCGCTCACCTACTACAATACGAGATGGATGCAGATTGTCGTATAAAGCTTTACCTTCACGCAGGAACTCTGGTGAAAACACCAGGTTTTCACATTCAAGCTCCTCTTTAATACGCGCAGTATAACCTACAGGCACGGTAGACTTAATCACCATCACCGCATTTGGGTTAATCGCCATCACGTCTTTAATTACCGCTTCAACGGAAGAGGTATTAAAGTAGTTCGTCTCTACGTCATAATCAGTAGGGGTAGCAATAACCACATAATCGGCATTTGAATACGCTAACTCTTTATCGAGTGTCGCAGTGAAGTTTAATCGTTTATTCGCCAAAAAATCTTCAATTTCAGCATCAACGATTGGAGATAATTTATCGTTCAGCAACCTTACTTTCTCTTCGAGAATATCGACCGCGATAACGTCATGATGCTGTGACAACAGCATCGCATTTGATAAGCCTACATAGCCTGTACCGGCAATTGCAATTTTCATTTTATTTTTCTTCGCTGACGTTGTAATTTGTATAATTAAAAATTTGATATGAAAATAATTAGGGAAAGCTCTAACCTTCCCTATCATAATATTTGATTAGACTTGAGCTTCTAATAAAACCGCACGCAGCACTTCAGCCGTTTTGCCGATCTCATCCTGAGTTAAGGTTGGGTGCACTAAAAACATTAAGCTGGTTTCACCTAGCTCAACCGCGTTCTTTAGCGGTACTTTAGGTCTAAAACTTGTGTCATCAAATGCTTTTTCTAAATAAACTTCAGAACAACTGCCTTGAAATGCCGGTACACCTAGAGCGTTAATTTCGTCAACGATTCTATCGCGGTTCCAGTCCGAAGCCAGTTGGTCTGGGTTTACAAACAGATAATGCTTATATTCGGCATGCTCTATGTAGTCGGGTACATCAACGCGACGTACTACGCTTAACTCTGAAACCGCATCATCAATCGCTTTACCATTCACTTGGCGCTTTTGAGTCCACTCAGTCATGCGAGTTAGTTGAATACGACCAATCACCGCTTGCATTTCAGTCATACGCCAGTTTGTCCCGAAGCTTTCATGTAACCATCGAAAGCCTGGCGGGTGTTCGCGGTTGTATATTGCATCAAAACTTTTACCGTGGTCTTTGTAGGACCACATTTTAGACCACAATTCATTGTCATTGGTGGTCACCATGCCACCTTCACCACCGGTGGTCATTATCTTATCTTGGCAGAAGGACCATGCGCCAATATGCCCTATTGTACCAACGCTTCTACCTTTGTATTTCGCGCCGTGAGCTTGAGCACAATCTTCAATTACGTAAAAGCCGTGCTTTTCAGAAAGAGCCATTATGGCATCCATTTCCGCTGGCATACCCGCTAGATGCACCACTATAACCGCTTTTGTTTTAGGGGTGAGTACCGCTTCAATGGAATCAGCGGTGATGTTTTGGCTGTTTAAATCTACATCGGCAAACACAGGATTAGCACCTGTAGTAACGATAGATGACGCTGAAGCTAAAAATGTACGCGGCGTTGTAATTACTTCGTCACCACCTCCGATATCGAGCGCTTTCAACGCCAAATCCAGAGCTAGCGTACCATTAGCTAAGGCGACCGCATGTTTACAATCGCACCAGTTAGCAAATTCCTTCTCGAATTCGCGGCACTCCGTACCAGTCCAGTAATTAACTTTATTGGACAGTAAAACCTGTTGAACTTTTTCACATTCTTCTAACGTGTACTGAGGCCAATCTGAAAAGCATGTGTTTAGCATTTAACGCACCACTGTTTCTATAATATATTTTATATCATCCACAAAATTATAAGTCTTCGCATATTTTTTATTGATGCTGACCTTATCGGGCCAGATTACACTATCATTATATTTCTGAGGATTTCCTTTAGTCGAAAGTATATACTCTTCATCATTATACTTAATCGAAGCTGGGCCGGTAATACCTGGTCTTATTGATAATATTATTCTATCCTCACCCCGGAGTTTATCAGCGTACCCCGGAACGTCAGGTCTCGGCCCTACAAAACTCATCTGTCCAATTACCACATTAATCAACTGCGGTAACTCGTCTATCTTATACTTTCTAAACAATTTGCCACTCACAGTAATACGGGAGTCCAAAGCACTTGTAACAGTCGTTCTAGAACTAAAATCAGACTTTTCTGTCATTGTTTTTATTTTTATGACTTTAAAAGTGTGTCCGTCTTTACCTACACGATCCTGCAGGAAAAACCCGTTACTTTTAGTTTCAATTGTTGCGACAAGCCAAGAGAAAAATATAATGGGAATGAACAATGTTAACGAAAGCAAGCCCACAACTAAATCGAAAACTCTTTTAAAAACGATCCGATACAAGATAATAACCTCAGACTATAATTTGTGTTTTATTTTTTAAACTGTTCTGCAACTTTATATTCAGAACAGTGACTAGGATACTGAGCCTTCACGCTCTCGCTAGGAAGTTCCATATAAGAATTCCCAAATCTTAAGCTTAGATACTTTTCGTTATCAGTCATTATGGAAAACTCTGCACTTGAAAACTTAACTCTACGCCCAAATTTTGCCCATTTAGACTTTATACTTGTATTGTTAAACTTAGCTCTTCCAAAAAAATGGCTCAACAAGTAAGAATCATCTTGTTTCCGATTCAAAATCTGTACATAACCTAACAAAACCTTTCTAACCGGTGAAACCACTAATGGCCCAACAAATTTCATCACGATTTTTTTCATCTTGGAGTCTGTAATAAATCCTCTTCTATGCAGCGCAGAAGCCGATAGTAATTTTGCGGATAAATATTGTGTATATCTCAAAAACTTATTACTAAATGTGTTGTTTAAACACATAATATCAATGTAAATACCGTGATGCATTTCCCTTCCTCTTACATCCTCTTCGATATAAGTCGTGTTATTCATCCTTATCTTTGAGAAATATAAAGGCCACTCTTTGGTATTACCCTCTTGAAAATAAAAAACTTCAGTATCTAGTTTATTTTTCGCTATCTCACAAAATCTTACATAATCTTTATGTTTCATACAGACGTCGAAATCATCGTCCCACGGAATAAAGCCACCATGTCTTGCTGCACCTAAAGCAGTACCGCCTAACAGAAAGTACTGAATATCATTCTCACGGCAGAGTTGATCGAAGTACTTTGCAATATAAAGAATATTATCTTGTAATTCAACTAAATCACTTTTCATCAAAAACGTCTCGCAATAAAGTAAAATTTCGACATTAGTGTATTGATGAAAGTAATTTTCGTTAAAATTCTCGCCAAGTATCTAACTGTTACAAATAAATATTTTTTTGAGAAAGCCCTTATCGGACTGCGCATCCACCTATGTGGATGATTACTCAAAATAATTATCTCTGAATTAGATGACTCAATATCCTTTATTAAATCAATAATATCTATATCGGGGATTTGTTCACGATCGTTCTCATCAATAGAAGTTACTTTTTTCCAAGAATATCCGGCATCTGTATAATATGTGAAAGTTTCACCAAAGACCTTTCTTGCATCAACGACTATATCAAAAATACCTGGGAACAAGTCCCTAACGTTTTTATTTCGAAAGAAGTCCTTATTAGAATTCCAGCCATCTCTTACTAATACAGGATTACCATGAGGACATACAGTTTCAATAGCGAACCCATACTCATGAAATTTGTTTATTGATTTTTGAAAATCTAGTATGGCTAATTCAAAGCAACCATTATTGGCATCAAGAACGTCATAATGATAGCCAATCTCATGTCCCAAATTTTGTATTTGACTCGCGATAGATATTGATTCAACAAAAACATCAAACTGAAAATAGAATACAGACTGAATACCATGCTCTGCCTCGATACGAGCAATATCTAATGCTCTTTCGGGATTAGCCTCTACATCATGTTTAAAAAACACCCTCTTCGTTGAACTATTAGCTATCTTGCTTTTGGAGTCCAGGCTACCATCAAGTCGGTTTAACGATACAAATCGACATATCTCATTCCAGCGTTTTAATGTTTGCACTATACCATACCCTAAAGTGACTTTCTGTCATCGTCGTAAATTCCCTGTAGAATCTCTGTAAATTTAGTTGATGAGACCTGATCTGTATAACGAAAATATTCGACACGAGCATCATATTTTCTCAACTCATTATCTAATTCAATAAATATTGGTGTATCTTTCCAATCATCACCTACAAACATTACGTTAAAACCAATTTCGTGGAAAGATTTTAATTTATCTCGATGGGTTTGAATTATGACTTCATCAACAAACTTAAGAGAACTTATTATCTCCATTCTATGAGCAAGCGGTATTATTGGTAACTTATTTTTATAGCTTTGTACCAATTCGTCTGAACTAACTCCAACAATCAAGTAGTCACAATGAAGCTTCGCTTTTTTTAGCAATCTTAAATGACCAATATGAAACATATCAAAAACGCCAGTGGTGTAACCTAATATTTTTTTATTCATTATTTTTCTCTTAAAAATCTGTTAAAGATTAACTTCCTAAACTTGTCTGTAATAACTATCTGCAAGATAAAGCGAACAATAGAATTGAAACCAAAACGAACTACGCTTATCATACCATTTCGTAACATAAACAATTGTATTTTCATTTCACTTACAAAATAACTTTTCCCACCTCTGCGCTCATAAGTTGCACTAGAAACTGCAGCCTTTACTAACACCTCCGGTATATTGGCCATATTTTTTCCCGCAAGAAGTAAACGGCACCACAAATAATAATCCTCATTGTGATAAAAATCCCGATATCCTCCAACAGCTTGGATATCCTCTTTCTTAAACATCACTGACATCTGATTCATAGGGCAACGGGTCTTACTGTATTCAGCTATCTGTTCAGATTCAGTTGGAACGGTTCTTTTAAGGGGCTTCACAAGTGGCGAACTGAAATCACTATATTCTTCAATATAACCACCTACAACACTTATGACTGGATTATTTTCCATGAACCTCATTTGTTTTTCAAATCTAATATCTACATTCAAATCATCTGCATCACAAATAGCAACATAATCGTTCAAACATAAATCAAGTGATTTCCGTCTAGCAGAACCATGACCGACATTATTCTCGAAACGAAACAAAGTAAATGTAATTCCCAATATGGTTGCTTCATCTTCGAAGCAAGATATTTTACTGTTTAGTTCATCGTCAACTTCACCATCCACAACTAGTACAATCTGATTAGGTAAGAGACTTTGTGATAGTATAGAATTAGAAGCAATTGTGAAGAGTTCTGTGTCGTCTCCTTTCCAAACGCACATTGCCACCGAAAATAACATAACCTTAACCCTTTAATAAAAAACAGTAGTAAACAAAAAAATAGATTATATTTCTTTGCTAGTAACGTTGAGTGACTGATTGTAAGCTAATCCAAGCACTAAAAATAGTGTTTCATATAAGACCTCTAAATAGGAGAATCCGATAAAGAAGAACATAGTGAAGATTGCATAGTAAACGCCATTGAATCTCAAAGGTATCGCAATTAAAAACAGATATATAAGTGAACCAAATATGCCAAAGAAACCAAGTAATAGTGGGATACCTGAGTGAGCATAACGAACCTGAGACTCAAACGAATAATATAAGCCACCATCATGTAAGCCACGTCCAAAGAAATCCAAAAGTAAGTTGCTACCAAAAAGCTCGTAGATTGTGTAGAAAGTTTTTATTTTACTTGCTCCACTTGCGTCATAATCTACTGCATGAATTATATTAGAAAGCGCTACGGACAAAAAAACAAGTGACGCTGAGGCCATCAGCACTATTATGCCTAATTTTATATAACCATTAAATTTATTTAATAGCCAGTATGCAAGTAATAAAAAATGGCACAAACTTATAGAAAATATAGCTGAACGACTCATAGTTAGCATCGTTAAAATAAAAAGAACACACTGCACAGCAATCCAAATATTATTATTTATAGCCTTCTTAAAAAATATATTTAATGACATAACACAAGCTATATAAAAACCTACACCATTAGTGTCTGACAATATAATAGAATCTTTCTTTGCAATATAGAAATTGTCAGATAAAATTGCAAGGCTAAAACCCACTCTTGAAAATCGTACATAAGCATCTATGAGGAGCAATGTTATTGAAATAACGTTTACTAGTACGTAAACATTTTTTCTGTCTCCAACTTTGCTAAAATCTATTTTTTGCGCTACAAAAAATGCCAAATAAATTAACATTACTTTCATAAATGCATTAGTGTACTCTATAAAATCATTATTAGACTGACCAGTTATAAGACAAGCCAAAACTAAAAAGCATACAAAATAACAAATGTCATTCTTATTTAATTTGCATGTTCTTATTATTAAAATAAAAGCTATTGGTAAAAATATTAATGGTAAAAGAAATCTACCAATGGGTAAGAAATTCAGTTGAAAAAATGACAACGAAAAACACAATAATATTATATTGTTAACATTAACTACAGTCATTTAAATTATCGATTCCCATTTTCTAAATATCTTTCTCTGCTCAAACGCTTCGATTATTTCGTTAGAGAATGTAGTGCAATAATTGAATCTTTTATCAAATACCTTTGAAATTGCATCAACATAACTAACTATTTCAGCGTTACTATTATCACCAGTAGGCACAGGTAATAGAAATCCGACAGGTGTTTCATGAACATAAGAATCGTTGGGTTTAATATTTTTACCAAACCCTATAATGGAACTCGGACCAGACGCACAATTTGAGCTAACCACAGGTAATTTGAAGTCAAGAGCCTCTAATAAAGATACAGGAAATCCTTCAATAGAAGAGGCTAAACACATAACATCTGCACATGAATAAATATCTTTCATATCCGGACAGTAGCCTAGAAAATCGACAAAGTTACCGTGTTTCATTTTATTTTTTATTTCTATCAACTCTGCTTTTAAAGGCCCGTCACCTGCAATTAATAATTTCATATGTTCATTTGGATATTTATTCTTTAACGACTCAAATACAGAAAGAATAAAGTCAATGTTTTTTTCTTTAGACAACCTACCTGCAAAAAGAATATTAAAGCAATGTTCAGCATAGTCTTTCTTTTCTATACAACAGATACGTTCATAACAATTTGGTATGGTTACAGCTTTCCCTAAACCGGTCTTTTTATTAAACTCATTGGTTACATCTTCAGTTAGAAATACAACAGAATCACCGATTTGACTTACCCAAATAAACTTTTCATAAAGAAACGAAACTAACTTACTCTTACCCTGTGAATAAGTAAAAACGTTTGTATGGTAAACAAATAAACAATTCAGACTAGGTTTGAAAAACTTTAATAGGATACCTATGAATATTGGTAAAAAATGAACACATATTATCGTCTTTTCATTTCGTCTAGTAAGCTTTCCAACACTCAAAGGTAGCAAGAGAATGTTCCTAAATAGGTCGAAAAAATTCTTTTTGTAATACTTACTTGTCTTGAAGCCAAGTGTTGTAATTTTTGATAATGGTATATTCTCAGATCTGTCCGTCAAGATATTATCAGTTAACACAATATTACATTCGACTTTATTATTACAAAACATTCTGTAATAAGAGTTGATAACCTTAGAAATACCTCCAGTATTGAGGCTAGGTGCCAAAATCACAATCTTATTCTCATTACTCAATTGATTCACCTTTTTGCCATACGGCTAACTTTGTTTTTAACAACTTTAAATAAAACATAAATATAACCTATAAAGAATCGGACGCTGAATCTATTTTTTTCAGCACTTTCTGAATATATAACTTTATATTTATCGATAGCTTTATCAATGAGAAAGTTATCCTCATAGGTTCGTGCCAATGATAGGTTTGACTTATAATATTCTAATTTGAAGCTTCTCAACTTATCAACTTCATATTTTTCATCAACCTCTTGTCTACCCGAAAAATTTTTTGAAAATAAACTAGCAAAATTTTCTTCTGTAACAATTACCGGATAATCTAACTGCTGAGAAGGGCAAAGCATAACCTTCCCCAACAGAGCACCTTCCATGAACCCCCTACCAGTACCTATTACAACATCAGATTGTTTAATATGTCTGGTAGCATTATTTGTGTAGTCTTGAGTAGTATAGAAATTCACATAGGATGGGTTACTAGTTTCGAGCAATTCGTTATAAACATCTTTATTTTCAATATAGCCCACTATGGCCAACTCAACTTCTACACCTCTATCATGAAGTAATTTTGAAAAGTTTATCGCCTGTCGGATCTTAGATCTAAATGAATATCCTATTCGGTTTATTGCTATAATTTTTACACTTTTATCATGGAAAAATAATTCACGTTCATTTGAATGAAGTAGAGGACTATTCTTTAAAGATACTCTATTGGGAATCAATAATAAACGATCAAACTTGAATCCAGATCTCTCAAAATACTCTATATTTTCTTGTGATAAACAAATTTGATTTTGACTAATTAAATGATATGGTCTTTTAGGGTCTGGTCCACCACACAAAGTATTAATCAACAACTTATTCTTGAGACGTAGAGAGGTAACAAATATATTTGATAGGTTGTCAAAAGAATGTAAAACATCGAACTGTTCGAATATATTATCAAGTTTTTTCCTTTTGAAGAAAAAATCAAGTTCTGATAATAAAGTAACATTAAAATCGTTTGATTCGTATATATTTGGTATGCTTTTCCCTATAACGAACAACTCACAATCAATGCCCGATGAGACAAAGCTTTCAGTCAACGTTTTAACAGTATAAAAATGTCCCCCAACATGGCCTTCAAAATAGTATATTACAATTGCAATCTTTTTATCGAAATGATTATTTTTCATTGAATTTTCCTTACGGGATATCCATAGCATCCTATTATTTGTCTTTCACCATTCTTAATACAATAGCAATCGTAATGATGTAGTTAATTACCATTATTAAACTAAAGTTTTTGAGTGTAGATAACGGATCAGATCTAAAATAATAAGAAAAAGAAAAAACCAAACAAATCATTATCAGTCTCAGGAAATTAACTAACAGGAACATCTTTTGGTTAGAAACCACATTTATGATTGATGTTATAGGGTTAGATATAAACTGAAACAACATATAGAATGATAAGATTGAAGTGTAAATTCCTGCTAATTCCCACTTCTGACCAAAAACAATAATAAAAAGTTCTTTGCTAAAGAAGAACAAGATGAAACTAGGGAACACACCAACTATTAATAATTTCTTTATCAGGTTTTTTGTGAGTGAATAAATGTTAGACAAACCGCTATTTATCTGTTTCGCCGCTTCACTATAAACTACTTGACCTATATTTTGAGATACTAATGCGATTGGTATTGCCATACATGTGAAAGACAAAGCCAGTTGTCCAGTTTCTTCCGTCCCATATATGTAACCAAAATACAAGAGGGGAATCTTGCTAGACAAGATGAGCATAAACTGTGAAGGCAACCTATAGATCGGAAATTCTATGTATTGTCTTGCGATATAAATCATATCACAGCTATAGTGTAAAAATTTTAATATCTTATTTTTAAAATACACCACAAAAACTAATAGCCCACCCATTAGTGTTAAGGAGTGCCCTATTACTAACCCTATTGCTCCAACATTCAAAACCCCCAATATAACCTTTGTTAAGTTACCTAAGAGAGATTGAGAAATTTTACTTTTTGAAATAACTTTGAAATTTCTATTTCTAACTAAATAACTTTCAATAGTTTCGTATATGCCAACCAAAAAAGCAACACTAGGCATTAGCAAAATATAGTATTTGTTCACCCCAAAGATTTCTGAATATTCAAATTTGAAAAAGGATATACTGGCCAGTATCATAGTCAAAATAAACCAAATACAACAACTAACAAAACATAATTTCAACAAAGAGTACGATTCCTCTTCTTTTTCTGGAAGAGGAATTGCTATATTGTACCGAAGCGTAAACAATGGTATTAGTAGCGAAACTATTGCTAAAAAGATTGATAGTTCACCTAATTCTTGAGGTCCGTAAACTCTTGTTATAATAGGAATTGAAATAAGACCAATTAGCTTCGCACTTGATGAACCGAAAACTAATGTTCGAATATCTCTAAAAAGTTGCTTATTATTTCTTTTCGACATTGGTACTTTTATGAGTTAATGTATAAATTGTCAGTGATACACTCATGAAATGCAATTTACTAGACTTACAAATAGAAAAGTCTAATCTTTCACTTTTTATTAATATACTTGTAAAGCATTTAATTTATACCGATTTATAACGGTTGATTTTCAATATATTTTAATTTTCATAGATATGCGCATTTATTATTCATGATATTACTCTCTTAAAAAAGAGAATTTCATTAGAAGGCAGAACTTTTTTGCAAGTAAACACTAAAGGTGTTCAATTTAGCGAACATAAAATTTAGCATCTCTATAAATGTAACTAAAGAAGCTACTAAATTAAATGCTTTAAATATAGCTTGAGAAAAAGAAATGTAATAAAAACTTACTATAATCAATATATTAAAACATAAAACACTAGCATTAAATGCATAGGCTAGAGTTCTTGGTAAAGGAATTACAACACTATAACGTAAAGAAGTAAAAGCAAGTCAGACTACCGTAAGAGAAACAAAAAGCCTCCCCATATCTGCAGGAGAGTAAATCCGCGTGATAATTGGAATACTTACTATACCAATCATTCTTTCGACAATAGAACCTGAAGCTAAAACTAGTATATTTTTATAAATACTACTCATTTACCTTTCACTTAAATAACTCAAGCTACCAAAGTCAAAGCTGCAGTATCAGCGTCAATAAAGACACATTTTTCAGAAACATATTTTGCTTCTGACTTAAGTTGATAACCCGTTTCAGCTTTTACTTTTTCGATTGCAATAGCAATTAGGCTTAATATATCAGAAGCTTTGGCATCACCATCATTTACAATGAAATTTGCATGTTTAGAAGATATCGATGCGCCACCAATTTTAAATCCTTTCAATCCAACATCTTCGAGAATTTTACCTGGAGGACCATAGCTATCATACATTGAAGGGTTGCTTATAAAAACAGAACCACAACTAGGCTTTTTTCTTGGGAATTTTTGATTTCTAGATTTAAGTATATCTAAACACTCTCGCCTAATTAATGATCTATCTTTATCTTCCAAGTTTATTGTTGCACTTAATATTAACTCTGAGTTAGATTGAAAAATACTATTACGGTAGGAAAAAAAACAATCATCTTTATTTCTTGTAATTAACATCCCATTTTCGTCTATAGACTCAATACTTATTAAACGTTCAGAAATAGACTTCCTTTGACTTCCAGCATTCATATAGATGGCTCCCCCTAGGGTAGCAGGAACACCAATAAGATGTTCTATTCCAGAAAGTCCTTGATTCGCACACAAACGCACTAGATTAGGTAAATAAATACCGCTACCTACAGTTATCGACCTTAGTTCAAACTGACAGTAAGAGAATTCAGGTCCAAGTTTTATTAGCCCACCACGAACTCCTGAGTCAGAAAACAACAGATTTGAAGTATTACCAATTATAACAAAAGGAAGATTCAATTTATCTAAAAATTCGAGAGCCTCTTTTAATTCTAAAATCGAATTAACTATAAATAAGAAATCAGCAGTTCCACCAACTCGCCAATACGAAAAATCTTTTAAAGATATATTTTTATATAACTTCATAATTAATCAATTTCTTTTACATTAGCTCCAAGAGCCTGTAATTTATCTAGGATTTGGTTATAGCCTCGTTTTATTTGCCAAGAATCAGTTATAGTTGTTTTTCCATTACTTACCATACCCAACATAAGAAGAGCAATACCCGCACGTAAATCTAGGGCTTTAACTTCAGCTCCTTTTATCTCGTTACTACCTTCAACAACGAATAGATCACCGTTAACAGCTGTGTCAATGTTCATCTTGTTCATTTCTTCCCCATATGCATAGCGCCCAGGAAATCTCAAATCAATAATATGACTAGTGCCATTACACATAGATGCAAAAGCTGCAAATAATGGTTGCATATCTGAGTTAATTCCTGGGTATGGACCAGTACTAATCTCAATAGGGTAACATGCACCTTCACCTACAATTGCACTATCATCACATCTGTATAGGTTAACTCCACTTTCTCGCAAATGAATTAATGGGATTTCTAGGTCTTGAAAGGGGAAGTTTTCAATTTTAATTTCACTCTTGGTCATAGTAGCCAAGATAACCCATGTTAATGCTTCCATGTTGTCTGGCATTACGCTATGACGAATTGAGGATAATGATTTAACGCCTTTAATCTCAATTCTTTCCTGTCCATAAGCTTTAATATTTGCTCCTGATTTATTTAAAAAATCGATTAAATCTATAATTTCAGGACGAATATGTGGGTTATATATTCTTGTTGTACCATCAGCTAAACAACCTGCAAGAATTGCATTCTCAGTTGCACCAGTAGAGCGCATTCGAAGATGAATATCACACCCTTTCAGTCTTTCGTTTGATTCCGCTACTAAGTAATCACCATCTTCGAATATTTTTGCCCCTAGCGATTCAAGTACATGAACATGAATATCATATTTACGCTCGCCAAGCTTGCACCCTCCAGGTAAAGGTACACGGCCGTAACCATACTTAGCAACAGAAGCACCTAGAATTAGGAGAGTGTTTCGAATCGAACGTTCGTGCCACTCAAGGTTCGTGCTCATTTTACCATCCTGTGAAATGACGACGTGATCACCGTTGACTTCGACAGTTTTACCTAAATAACGGAGCATGTCCTCATGGATTTGAACATCAAGCAAATCGCTTGGGTAGTTTATCAACTCAACATCTTTATCAAATAAAATAGATGCGGCTAGTAAACGTAAAACACTATTCTTTGCGCCACTGACTTTAACACTGCCTTTAAGCTGACTTTTTTCGACTAAAAATTTCTTATCATACATTTTCTTAAATCTCATTATGTTTAATTGTACTAATAATATCTATTTGCTAATGTTTTGAGAGCAAGGCAAGATTACGAAGGTCTTGCTCTACCATGCATCCCCGTCAATAAAGGCTTGCCAGCACCTTCAGAAGGTACTCAGAATCCATCGCACACATCGCTCTTTTGTGCTTAATACTCGCTTTCAAAGTCACCTCACTCCTCAGCATGTTCAAACTCATCTGTCTGATCCTTGCAAAGTTCTCTGCACTTTCTTCCGCTCGTTTTCGACAATCGTCTTCACTAAATGTCGTATCGAGAGACCAATTCATCGACTCGACCAACCAATGTGAACGCGTTGCGTTTAACAATTCCTTAGCATTTAAATCTTTCGAGCTAATGTAGTAGCTCAACGTGATTTCTGACTCTTTCATCACGGATTCTTCTTTTCTTACAAAAACAGCGGTACCCATTGAGTAAAGAACGGGTACCGCAAGATTTGAAAAGTAGTGCGTTGGGATTGTCAAGGTTTTATCACAGTGCAGGGCAAGATTACGAAGCCCCTTGCCCTGCAAGGACTTGCGAAAGGTAAGCGTT
>NZ_JBFSUR010000039.1:0-45142 GCF_041467535.1 Vibrio sp. 10N.247.311.47 | reverse complement strand
TGGTATAACGAGCCCCATGCGGCCCCAACCTTAACCCCGCCGCCCCCAAAACCCCTTGAGCCCAATACCACCACGAGGATCATGAGCGCTACCGAACAGATGGACTGGTTTCATGAGACGTACAAGGAAGCGCTCAACGACGCCACCATCCATTCGAAAGACGAGGACAAGCTCAAGACGGTCATGCAACTTCACCAATACATTGGTGAGCGCACCAGTGAAACGGGCATGACGTTCAAAAAGGTATTACTCCAACACCCTGAGCTCTCTTACCTCAAAGATCGCCCGGCTGAATTTGCGGCGCGCGGCACCTATCACAAGCTCGAACGGGAGAAGAAAATCGACGCCGTGGCGCACATGCGCGACGAAGGTTGGGGTTTTTTCTTTGTGTATGACGGCCAAGACACTCTCAGTCAGCAATTGGCCCCGTCGCTGCAAGCCTTTTCCGATACGCATGGGATTGAGATTTTAGGATTATCGCGTGATAAGACCTTTGTCACCGGCATTCGAGATAACCGCAATAACGACAACAAAGTCGAGGTGCCTTATGCGCCTGCCCTGATTTTAGTCAACCCCAATACGGGTGAGATGAAGCCGCTTGCTTACGGGTTTATTTCACAAACCGCGTTGTTGGGCCGTTTCTACAACGTCGCCAATGACTATCAAACGCCCGATTTTTAGCGCGCCGAGTCTTGCCGCTTCAAATCTCTCCCCTGCTTTGCGCCTTCACGTCCTTAAATGACGGTAAACCAAGAGAACATCATCATGTTGATACGCACCCTTACTTTACTCTTTTTGCTGCTTTCGCCTTTCGCTACGGTGCAGGCTGCGCCCAATGACGATTACGCGATGGTGTTCTTCTTTCGCAGTGATTGCCCTTATTGCCACCGTTTTGCACCGAAACTCAAACGAGTGACCCATCGGCAACAACTGCAGACGTACGCCTTTTCGCTGGATGGCCAAGCCGTTCCTCATTACCCCGTCCCTATTCCGGCGACGCCCGCGGTGAGTCAGATGTTTTTTGACAATCCCCGCAACATCACGGTACCCGCGACGTTTTTGATAAACGTCAATTCTCAGAAGTTTGTGCGCGTGTCTATTGGCGATGTGTCGGAGGTGCAGTTAGAAACCAGCATTCGCCACATTTTAAGCGATGCCGACACCTTAGAGGCCATACGATGATCCGACCTCACCACACCCCACCAGGGCGAGCCCGTCTTATCGCTTTGATGCTCAGCGGGTTACTCACTGGCGCTTCCTACGCCGGCGGCGTCAATTCGTCGTTAGACGGTTTTTTTAATGGTCTCGGTTACAACGCCAATGTCACCCATCCCAATGCTTTCAAAGGCCAAGCCGCGAATTATTACAATGGCGGCTCTTTGTATGCTCGCACCCCCATAAAAAGTGCGCAGCTCATGAGCGTGCACTTGCCCGAGGTCTCAATGGGTTGTGGCGGGATTGACGCCTTCATGGGGGGATTTTCTCATATCAACGCCGACGGTCTCGTGCAATTTGGCAAAGCGGTGGTGCAAAACGCGGCGCCGTTTGCGGTCGACCTGGCGCTTCAAGTCTGGGCGCCGCAAATCAAACAAATTCGTGACAACCTGCAAAACATTGCCGATAAGTTTCTCAATCAGTCGATCAACTCTTGTGAAGCGGCGCAGGCGGGGGTCAGTGGATTGGCCGCCACCTTTGGCGGTCCGGCGGCGAAAAAGCACGTCTGCGCCACCATCGGCACCAAAGGCAACGTGTTTGATGATTGGGTCGGCGCGCAAGTGGAGTGTGGTGTGGGCGGTCAGTCGAACGCACAGGTCGCACGCGCTCGCGCGGATGGCAGCGCTGGGTTGGAAGACATCGCCAAGACCAGTCACAACATCGTTTGGTCAGCGGCGCTTAAAAATGGCTGGTTAGCCGGAGATAAAGCGCTGGCTGAATTTTTGATGAGCCTGTCAGGGACGTATATTTATGACGCAAACGGTCGCCCCAAATACTACGCCTCCTTGTTAGCGGACAACAATAACTTAGTGGACGCGATGCTCAAAGGGGGGAAGATTGAGTATTACAAGTGTGATAACACCGATGAGAAAGCCTGTTTGTCTCCGCAGAAAAAAGAGCTGACTTTAGCGCAAGACAAAGGGCTCGAAGTGCGTATTCGTCAAACGTTAGAAGCCTTATACATCAGTGTCGCCAATGATACGGGGCTCACCGACAATCAAAAAAGCTTTTTGGAGTACACCGACACGCCGGTGCTGGCGGTGTTCATCGGCTCAGTCAGAAGCAACCGTTACCCGAACTTTTCGGCGTACGCGCGCGTCATCTCGGTTGAGTTGCTGACCCGCTACCTCAGAAACATGCTGACGGTGGTGACCACGTCACTGAACCACACGCAAGTGGACAGCAAGGACATCGCTTTAATCATGTCAGACATCGACCGCGCTCGCGACTTCACCAATGGACTCTCAGACAAAGCGAAACGTGTGATATTGACCCAAGAGCAATTGACGCAGGCGTATAAAGAGAGCGACTCGGAAGCGATGAGCAAAATCAACAAACAATTGCTGCAGAACCTGTCCTTTGGAGGCTAATGTGACACTCGAATATTACACTTACACCCAAGGCGCGGCGATACAAAAGGCGCTCAATGCCATCGCCACTTTTTTTGTCAGCCAATCGTTCGCCTCAATGATGTCCATCTCTTTGATGATAGGCGCCGCGATGACCTACGCGTACTTTGTGGCGACACGTAACCCCAAACACATCTACATTTGGGCCATTGTGTTCGCCCTGGTGCCTTCGATGTTGATAAAACAAACCGTCACCATGCAAGTCATCGATAAGACCGAGCCAACGGCGGGGTATTCGGTGGCCAACGTGCCCTATCTCATTGCCCTGCCGACGTGGTTCTTTTCGACCATGATGGTCGGTACAGCCGACGCCATCGAGTCCATTTTTACCACCACCGACGATGAGCGTTACGGTCGCACCGGCATGATGTTTGGGTCCGAGTTGTATCAGCTGTCGCGTCAAAGTGATTTAAAAGACGTGGCGCTGCGCCGTTTATGGAATGACTTTTTCCAAAACTGCATTATTGGCGACATCCAAATCAATAAAAAGTACACCTGGAACGCACTCATGAACGCGCCGGACACGTTTGCTTTCTTAGATACCAAAAACATGAGCCCACTGCGCGGTGTGATACTCAACGACCTCAACCAAACCTTTAAAACCTGCGAAGAGGTGTACCCTGACATCAAGGCCCAATTCACCACCTCCGCGGCGATTGAGCTCGATTTGATTGCGACCTACCTGCACGGCGACAAAGCGTCGACCTATAAGGCGCACGTAAAAAATGCGATGTCGAACAGTTATCAGAAATTCATTGGTATCAGCAACAACGCGGTCGATGTCCTCAAGCACAACATGGCGATGAACGCGATGCGTTACAGCATCAACACCCTCGACCCGTCCGCCAGTGCGATGAATTACGCGTACACCTCGAACAAAATGCAGCAAACCTCGATGTGGGCGACCCTTGGCATGCAGGCCAGAGAGTTTATCCCGATGTTGCACACGATGCTCTTTACCCTGTTTAGCTGTTTAGGGTTCATGGTCGCGGCGGCGGCGCTCATTCCGGCGCTCACCAAGATGGTTCTGACCAACTACATCAAGACGTTCGCCTACCTCGCCACTTGGCCAGCCCTGTTTGCGATACTCAATGCGATCATGACGTGGACACTTGAGTCGCACTCAAGCGCGACCGCGAACCCAATGCGAGGACTCTCATTATCGAACAGCAATGCGATTGATGAGCTGCACATGCGCTACGGCTACATGGCCGGATTTTTGATGATGACCATTCCAGTGCTTGCGGGGAAAATATTGCAAGGGGGCGTGGCCGCGGCGCAAGCCATGAACTACCAACTGGCGGGGATGATCAACAGCACCAACGCCCGCGTCTCTGCGGCGTCTTCCACCGGTAACATGGACTTTGGTAATCTGCAAATGCAAAACCACAGCCTCAATAACACCTCAGCCAACAAGTTTGATGACAACATGCTGCTAAGAACCGGGATGAACACCGCTCAGCAACGGGATGGGTCAAGCATCACGAGCTTACAAAATGAAGATGGCCGCAGGCTGTATAACGCGCAGGAAGCGGAATCCAAACCCTTATGGCAAGCGCAAGCCTCGAACATGCTGCAAAACAGCGTCAACGACCAATATTCGGACGCAAAAACCGCGCAGACGCAGAATATGAACAGTTTCAACGATAGCTTCTCGAAAGGCTTCCAGCAAAGTGACCGCTGGAACGACAACTGGAGCAAAAACCGCTCTTATGGCGACGGTCAAACGATGTCGACCGAAGGGCAAATCAGTCAGTCGCATTCGAAAATGGACTCGGCGATTCAGAGTGTGTCTGAGACCATGGGCTGGACGCATGATCAAGCGCAGGCGTATGTGGCGGCGAAAAATGCCGGCGTTGAAGTGGGCACCCCGAAATTCTTTGGGACAAGCGCCAAAGCCGGTGCCAGTTGGAGTGAGGAGGATAGAGAGTCATTCAGTCACATGAACGCAGAGCAGAAACAAGCCCTAGCCCAAGCGACTTCGCAATACAGTGAAGGGGCGACGGAGATGCAGCGCGCAGGCCGCACACTCGATGCGAAAGAAAATCGCAGTGAAGCTGAGCAATACGCGCACGACTTTGCGATCAATGCGCAGCGCACTCAACAAACCGCGGCCGCGGTCAATGAATCGAACGCACAGGTCGACAGCCTAAGCCACATGCAATCGAGACTGAAAAACGACACGGTGAATTTCAGTGCCAGTGCCATCACCGGTTTCCAGCAATATTTAGAAGAAAATAGTCCTAAAGAAGTGGGCCGCTTGATGAACGCCAGTCAGCCGGAAGACATGCAAGATGTGAGAGAGTGGTTTGATAAATACACGCACAGCGCTGGTTTCCAGGAGCAATACGGCGTCAACACCTCAAAAACGTCACTCAATGAGCTCAAATCTTTGTATCAACCCAAGGACTTAGGGCAAACGCCAACGCTCCAACCAGAGCAAGCCGCCTTAATGAACACGGGCGCTGAACAATCGTTAGCCAAAACACAGGAGGTGGCCGCCGATATGTTTAAGGTCAATGAGAGTGGCGAGTTGTTTGTCGACAGCACCTACCATAACGTGAAAGGGAATGCTTTACTCTACGCGGGACATTTGCAAAATGAGGTGCAGACGGTCCCAACGCCGACCGTCGAAGGCAATCATGGAGTGCAAAAGAAAGTCGAGGCGGAAGTTGATACCACCCCCATTAAATCGACTGAAGTGGCCAATTATCCCGCTGCGGGCTATCCTCTCATGCCGCCTAAAGATAATGGTTAAAAACACAGCGCTGTATATTTAAACACATAGTAAATTGTGTTAATATGGTGCCTATATTGGTGAGGGTTGGAGTAATGTATGAAATGGATAATAGGCGGTTTAATCAGTGTGTTGGTGAGCCTACCGGCTATGGCGCAACCTTGGCACAAAAGCCCCGCGTTAGAGCAGCTTATCGTGAAACTGAACACCAGATACCAATCGGATGATCTACATTCATTAGATATAAAATTAATGGATCAGGTCGACAACTTGTCCTATTTCATCCGCTACCTTGACCAACCTGGCACCGAACAGCACGCTAAGCTCAAAGCGTTTTTATGGGGAGTGCAGGCCGCGCACATCGGCAGTATTAACCAACAAATCCAGACCAATGTGGTGCCGTGGTTTTGTCCAGCCGGCGGCAGTTTGAAAACGGTCAGTCACAACGCGAAAAATCCGACCGAGTTCATTGAGAACATTATCTGGTATGGGTTAGAGCAGGATTTGAAATTCAAGCCTAATCGATTCAATGCGTATGATGGCGCGGCTTCTTTTATGTCTTCGACAGCACTCATCGAGTACGGTCTACAAACTAAATACCCGTGTTACGACCAAGTGCCGCAATCGCACCGTTTGGTGGGCTTTAACTACTAGCCTCCTTAACGCCAACCACACTCTAAAAAGGCACGCCACACGGCGTGCCTTTTTCATGGGTGATAACAACGAAGATATTCTTCCCCCCGCCACTGGCACCCAAGTTAGGCGACTGACGAGGCGCCAAGCTTGCTTGATTACGCTTGGAGAAAACCAATGCAAGATACCGTCGTTGTCGATTCCAATAAAGATTGATCGTTTTTGCGCAATATCAGGACATGTGGAACGCAAGAGTTAGATCATCGGCTCTAAACGATTTATGCCCCAAAGTTGCTTAGACCTTTTACTCATTCGCATCCTGTTCATGAGTTTTTGCCCTACTAAAAGTTATCCACTCTTCTAATGCTGTTCGTTGTGAATCCCCGGGTTGTCTCTCGGAGGTAAATTTGACCTAACTATCAACACACATTGATAAACTCCAAAACTCAATAGCACTATCGATTATCAAGTGTTGAGATTGAGAACGACTGCAAGTTTTCACAACAAATAGTTATATACTGTACACATAAACAAATGAACATTGTGACTATATAAAGTAATATGCTCATACACTACATGTCATAGATATATAAATATAAGTGGATACATGTCAATAAAATACGAGATTCGTAACAAGTCACTTTCAGTTGTAATCGTAGGTGGTTTTAGCGCTATAAACCTGACGCCGGAAAGGTTACATAGATACGAAATTCTAAACGACGCCGACTTAGATTCTGCTGAAGTCGAGTTTTTGAGTGGCGGTCAATTATCGTTCAAACTACCGTGGGTTGTACTCAATGTAGTTCCAGTTGATGCTTCTATGAGTCGTATCGCTCTACAACTTACAGATATTGGCTCTCTGAAACAATTTTATGACCTAGTTAGATCTATTGTTAATATTTTTGATACATCTGCTGCATCTGCTCTAGGGATCAACTTCACAGCTGAAGTTGTCCATGATAAAACGAGTGAATGGCATAAATTTGGAGATTCAATTCTTCCAAAAACTGCTTGGAACTTAATATTCAACAACACCGAAAAACAAGTACATTGTGGTCTAACTGCGGCATCGGTCAGATTTGAGTCATTAATCAAATCAGTTGAACCACTAAAAGAAGAGAAAATAACTGAACTTAATATCAGTGTCCGTCCTCTTCTAAGGGACGCAAATAATGATGTACAGCTTAAAGTTAGTGAAATCCGATTAAACCATCACTTTCCAATCAATGAAGAAAGTGGAATGCTTATGGTAGAGGCAACTTTAGATACATACTTTAATGAACTATCAAAAAGCTTTGAGGAGCATATTGATAGAATAGTTTTGGAGCATTCAAAATGAGTAACCTAGCTAGTATTGTCTATGATGAGATGGATAACTTCTCAAGTATCTACGACTCGACATTAAAAAGTATTCCTAATATTGACAATACGTTATCAGAAGCTTTGCCAGATGCTGAACTTGGCGATGTCATGTGGACAGACTTTAATACGACAAAATGTCTTAAAGAGCTCAACCTCAACAAAACTGATGTAAAGCATCAATATGCTAGCGATTCGCAAGTAGACCTTGAACAAGAATTTTACTGCGTAATTTACGAAGTTGATTCTGAAGAAAAGCTTGTTTTTGCTAGAGTCTATGACACTGAAGAAAACGTTGAGGTCTTAGATATAGATGCACCATTTTCAAATTTCACAAAAGATGACCAAAAACTTATCCGTGAAAATGCAATATTTTATTGGCGAATTGGTACAAAAACAGTATCAGGATTGAACAAACACAATAAAGTTTCACGTAAAACGAGTAATTTCTCTGATTTCACAATGAGAAGACTTTACACATCTAAACGCTTCCACGCTCAACGAATTAAAGCTCAAATACAACGCTTTGATAGTGTTTTTGCTGACTAGAATTACTCGAGAATGAAGTGACAATAAAATTAAAAGTAGTTGTATTTGGACGTGGCACTGGCGAAAGTATTTTAGTTGAGTTGGAAGAAAATAAATGGATGGTGGTTGATTGTTTCAACAACCCAAAAACCAAAGAACCTGCACCAATTTCTTACCTTAAAAGTATCGGTTTGAACCCTGCAGATGTAATTTGTAAAGTTGTAATTACACATTTTCATCAAGATCATGTGAGTGGTATGTACAACCTGATCCGATCAATTTCTTCAGACGCTAAAATTTATCTTTCTCAGGCAATGACCGTAGATGAAGCAAAAACTTATTACTCAGAAATTGACATCTTAAACAATGACGAAACACTGTCTGGAATAAGTGAATTTTGTAAAATAATAAACCTGTTGAATGATAGTGGACGTAAAGTTGTTAAGTTAAAACAAGATTCAATGGTTTACATGTCAGATGACATAGCAATATCTGCGATATCTCCTTCAGAGTTTGATAACGAAATTGCTTCACAGGGTTTTGTGGCTTTAATTAATGAATCAAGACAACACCACAGCGTAAGCCAAGCAAAGAAAAAAACACCTAATAATTTTTGTGTTGCACTTTGTATGAAGTGTTTAGCTACAGGTGAAAGCATTGTTTTAGGTTCGGATTTAGAAATATGTGGTGATCCTCGCTCTGGTTGGGATTCTGCAATTAGCTCTGAAACAGGACCAAGTTCAAAATCAATTCGAGTTATGAAGATAGCTCACCATGGTTCGCATAACGGGTTTCACCAACCTACTTGGGATAACTTCACTAATGAGGGTGTGATCGCTGTTCTAACTACATTTGACAGACAAAAGCTACCTCGTGGAGACTTTGTGAAAAAGTATAAGCTGTATACAAATAGCTTGCTTTCTACAACAAAACCTAAAAGTAAACTTGAAATAGTGTTACCCAAATCGAGCCAAAAGAAAATTGAGTCTCAGAAAGGGTTTTCGGTGAATGTAAGAGGTGTTAGCCCAAAGTCGCAATTTGGATATGTAGAAACCTTTAAGCGAGAAAACACCTATGAATATAACCTTTATGGTGACGCTGTTAAATTATGAAATAAACTCCTTACGGAGCTTTTTTTACCTTTAGTTTTGAAAGTTATTTGATTTTTGGTTGAGTACGCCTATAGCGGCTCACTCTGTAATATTTGTTGCATCCACTCAGGCTGACTATCCGCAGTCTCTATTGTTGAATTTATCAAAAAACATTTAATTTTAGACACTTACTTGATATTCACGCCAATGACCACATATATGCTAGGTATATAAATTCTAATTCACTTATTGTAGAGAGGTTTACTATGAGTTTTAAAGTTGGTGATATTGTTAAACTAAAATCAGGTGGACCAGACATGGCAGTCAATGTTTTCAATCGAATAAACGGCTACAAGTGTCAGTGGTTCGCAGGTAAAAAGCTTGAACAAGGTTTTTTCCCTGCTGATTCTCTGGAGCTTGTCAAAAAGGAAAGTTGAATCAATGCAGGCTATTCAAGTAGCTCACTGGATGCAGTCGAAGCTCGAACAAGATACCTGCATATATCAAGATGATGTCGTAGACATGTTGGTAAAAAGCAATTTTGAAGAGCTTTTGAGAGAAAACTCTGATGGCAATCAAGTTCTAGCCAGACCTGTTTTAAATGAGTTTAAAAAACTAAATGAAAAAACAGTTGTATGGGTCTCTTCTGGAAAATACTGGCGATTTAGAGTTAAGGAAGATGAAGAATCTAGGACAGCGAGAGGCTAACGGTTTTCTTTCCAATGTTTGGGCTCTATAGAGCCCTTTTCCTCACAGTTTTAAAACACAGTTCAGCAACCTCGTCATTTGGCACTCTAACTCTCGAAAAATGTAATTCTTACTCATCTCGCTAGTTCTTCACAACTCACTTTGCCATACCTATAGTTATTGATGGTTTTCTAATTTAGCAAAGGTGCTAGCACGTTTTTGTCCAAAAACGTGTTTCAGATGATTGGCTTCAAGTGTGCTCACCAAGCGATTCTGCCGTATCTTAATTATCAAGTAACATGACGCTATAAGAGATGGCCTAAGAAACAGTCTTCAACATTCAGCCCTTAGAAATAAAGGGGTGGCGACTCACATTGGACTTTCCTCTGAAATAGGTACAGCCCCCCTATTCGTTGAAATGCTAGAAGCTCATTAATGGTATTTTATTCGTATTATGGTCATATTTCGGCGCTTTTTTTGGCGTCTCCGAGCCCTTTCATAAATACCGTCTCTGACTTCAGTAAGGTATCATTCTCGTCGAAATGTTGGGGCATTGTGGGCTTATCTCTCGTGATAAATAAGCCCAGCAGGCCTGGCTATGATAAGTAGGCCATTGCTTGAGTAAAAGAAACTAGCGCTTAATCAAAAAATCATCAATGGATTGACCCGCGTCTAATTTCGTTTGAATAGCCGCAGGTGTGCGACCTTGTCCTGTCCATGTTTTTTCAGTGCCGCTCTCATCAGTGTATTGGTATTTCGCGGGTCTTGGTTGACGAATTTTTTTTGTTTTTGGCTGTCCAGTGAGCGCGGCCAGTAAGTCCTCTACCCCTATTCCACTCTCTGACATTTGTTTTGCCATTTCAGCCACTTTGGCCTCTTTTTCTGCGCGCGCTTCACGTTCAACTTCTTCGCTTTCCTGGCGTTCCAGATACACGGTTGTTAATTTATCCAGTGCGTCTTCAAGCTGCTCAAAAGTTAATTCTCGAGAGAATGCTCGCAAAGTGCGAATGTTCAGTAACGTTTTAATCATTGGGTTCATGTTAAGCCTATTTATTGTTGAGTTTTTATATGACTAAGCGGCAGCATATATAATGCTTGTCGAAGTGTGTGTCAAAATTCATTTGAAAGTAGTGATGCTTTGTTAACTTGGTCTCATACAAAAGCTTAGATGGCACAGAGGGGGAGAAATAAAGAGGTCATTGTCCAACAACGCGCTTATCACTCACTTTTGGGGGAGGAAATGCGATGCAAGAGTAAGTGAATCACTTCATGCTCATCCACATGCTCGATTTCTACGCGATAGACACCTTGGGCTTGCACGGCCTCAATCAGCGCTTTGAGGCGCGTCGTTTTGACAGTCATCACCAAGGGTTTGATTTGGTTATTGTCTTTATCAAACCCTTCTTCAATTTCTGACTGGGTCATGTACAAGATCTCCTCCTCGCTCGCTTTGTCGGGATGGTCGAGTTCGGAAGGAAACTGGTGCTGCTCATTGAGGTCTGTCAGCATGAGATAGAGTTCATCCGCCTGTGACAATCGAGCCTGATACTCAAGGTTCAGTTGATTGACCGTCCACAACTTTTGCTCAAGATTGCCTCTGGTTTGGCGACCAATAGTGAGCATGGTTTTTAGGTCGTTTTTGCACACAGAGAATTGAGCCTGCTTTACTTTCGGTTTGAGGTATTTCACCAAGAAGGCATTGCGTTTCTTGACCGTCCAAAACCCGCCTTGCTGACTCATAGTGCAATAGAGCGTCAGCAGTGAATGGGTAACCAGCTCATCCAGAGCTAGGTAGTGTTTTAAATTTTGACTCATCAAAGCGCTCTGTTTATCCAATCAGTCGCACAGTGTATCAAATCCTCAATGAAAATCATGGCGTAAGCGCGGCCTTTCCTTTGAATGGCAGTGAATACGTTCATTTCACCACTTTACCTTCAACGCCAACTCTTAAATAAGGAGCGACGATGCGTACCCGTAAGAAAAGTAACCATTTTACCCGAGGTGGCCAAGTCACCTTCCATTCCATTCGAATGTTCTTTCAAGTCAACAACACCCTCATCAAGTTCATTGGTTTTGGGATGTTATTGGCTACCCTCGCACTAACACTGTGGCAAGCTCCGCGTCACGCCTTTTGGGGGGAGTTCTATTACTGGCGGAACATTTTATACGCTAAGTTCGGCAAACCATTAGACAGCTTGGTGACCACAGTGTGGGACGGTGAGCGCTACCAGTCCACGCTCGCGTCTCAGCTTGAAAATGTCGTGCTTCTCGATATTCACGCCGAGGTGTGGCGAAACTTCCAAGTCTATTATCTCGTCTCGATGTTGGTCGGATTCTTCATCTTTTATCTGCTGCAGCGTTTTTTCAAAGAGCAAGGCGAGAAACAGAGTGAAGACTTTCATGTGCGTGGTTTTCGCCTGGTTGAGCCACAAGTCTTAACCAAGATGCAAATCAAGCGCGCTAAAGTGAACCGTAAACGCGGTTATGGCGATGGCACCATTTCTAAATTTAAGATTGATGGCCATGCGCTGCTCAAACAATCGTTTGAGGTGCAACATCTGCTCATCGATGGCACCACAGGCGCGGGTAAATCAGTGATGATCCGCAAACTGGTGCGATGGATACGAGCGCGTGGCGACAAAGCCATCATTTACGACAAAGGGTGTGTGTTCACCAGTAAATTCTACCGCCCTGAGACCGACGTCATATTGAATCCGTTTGATGCTCGATGCGCGAATTGGGACGTGTGGTGCGACGCGAAAGACGCCCCCGACTTTGAGAACATGGCCGCGGCCCTCATCCCACAACACGGCGATGGCGATCCGTTTTGGGTTGACTCAGCGCGCACCATTTTTTCATCCACCGCCTTTCGCATGAGCCAGGACAATAAACCCGCGACGACCGCACGCCTATTGAGTTTAATTTTGACCAGTGAGCTTGAAGCGTTAGGTAATTTTCTTGAAGGCACCGAGGCGGCCGCCCTGGCATCGAAGGACATCAAGAAAACCGCGATTTCCATCAAATCGGTGTTGGCCACCTACATGAAAAGCATGCGTTTTTTAGACGGCCTTGATGATGAGCATCGAGACCAAGCGCTGCAGAAGAAGTTTTCTATTACAGACTGGGTGCAAGACGATAAGCAGACCGGCTTTTTGTTCTTATCGAGTAACGCGCAGCAGCATGCGTCACTTAGGCCGCTCATCTCCATGTGGTTGGCTATCGCGTCCAACGCCATTTTAGGATTAGAAGCCGATGAAGACCGCCGCATTTGGGTCTTGATGGATGAAATGCCCAGCCTTCACAAACTGCCAGAATTGGGTTCCATCATAGCCGAAGTGCGAAAATTTGGCGGGTGCTACTTAATTGGTATCCAATCGTACGCGCAGTTGGTGAAAACCTATGGCAAGAACGCCGCCGATGAGATGTTTGATTTGTTGAACACGCGCTTTTTCTTTCGTGCTCCTTCCGCACAAATGGCGCAAATCTCTTCCAAAGACTTGGGGGAGCAAGAAGTCGATATTTCTAAAGAAAACGTGTCGTACGGTGCGAACACGCTGCGTGATGGCGTGTCATTGGGCCATCAAACGGTCACAAGACCGGTGGTCTCGCCGAGTGAGATCCAAGCTTTGGATGATTTGCAGTGTTACCTACGCACGCCAGGCGTTGACCTCATCACCAAACTGGACTTGGAGTTCGATGTCATGAAAGACATCTGCCCATCATTCAACAAAAGAAGCGTGACATTGTCACAGCCTATGCAGGAGGCCTATGCCCAAGCCACCTACTACGAAAGCGTCGCACCGAGCCTTCACCTATCTAAAGAAGAGCAGCAACCCCTTCTCGACCTGCAACAAGCCAAGTTCGATTCAAAAGAAGAGATGCTCAACGAGGCAAGCCAAATGAAAGAAGCGATGCAAAGTGACACCGTGCAAGCGATGGTCGAGTCAAAGGCTCAAGACAATCACGAGTACCAGGAGCAAGCGCAACGCACCATTGAAGAGCAAGCCATCTCGCCGGAAATAGAGATGGAAGCGGGCGATATGGTTGAATAGCGCACCAAATAGTCGAGAGCCACACAAGACAGAAATAGGTCATTGCATCCCAAGTCTATTAGGTATTTTCATGTTACCGAGTTTGTCTAGATTCATCTTCGAGACCTTGGTCGTCTCGCTCTTATTTTCCGCACTTTGTCTTATGCAGATCACCGAGAGTCCATTTCAATGGACGCAACTTTTCATCGCGACCACGGGCTCTTTATTACTGTATGGTTTGAAGCGCCTCGTGGTGGTTTTTGTTAAAAAACGCCCCAACACGCCTCACTACATTGTACTCACCTCTACAGGATTCGCTTTACTCCTGAGCATCAGCATGGAGTACTCGTTATTTGGTTTATTGCATTCGATAGGCCTGACTTGCTTGTACTTGGCACTCATCGTGTCAAAAAGTGCACTGACTCAATCTTAGTTACTATTAAACATTTAGTTATAGTGCACTAGAAACGTACATAGAGCCTTATCATCACTATTCAAATCCTTGCAATGGCAAGGCTTTGTAATTCCGTCTCCCGTTATTACCACCGCTCAGTTTTGCTGCTAGCGGCGATTTGCGTTGCACAAGGAAAATACTCATGCTTTCTATTAGCCCATTGAAATCCGCTTCTGGCGCTGCCAAATATTACCTCACCGAAGAAACCCCCAAAGACCTACCTGACGTCTCTTTAGAAAAAGACGTGGGCGATAACTATTACCTCAAGGAAAAAGGCCAGGGAGAAAACACCTTCTGGCATGGCAAGCTGGCCATCGAAGCGGGACTGGCGGGAAAGCCCGTAGAGCAAGCCACCCTAGAGTCGGTGCTCTCTGGCAACCTGGGTGGTGAAACCATTAAAGGGAAACGAAATGATCATAAATCGGGCTTCGACCTGACCTTTTCTGCACCTAAAACCGTCAGCGTTCTTGCGCTTGTAAGTGGCGACCATCGACTTATTGAAGCGCACAATAACGCAGTGAAGTTCGCCTTAACAGAACTAGAAAAAGACGTGGCACAATTCACTACCATCAACAAAGAGGGAGCACGCGAGTTTCACAACACCGACTCGATGATATTCGCAGTCGTGCGCCATAAGACCAGCCGTGAAAACGACCCACAGGTCCACTCTCACGCGCTAGCCGCTAACATGACGCGCGATCAAGAAGGAAAACTTCGCACGCTTGCATCCAGCCTAAAACAAAAAGGGGGCGTGATTAACGGCACTGGCGAGCGCATTTACAACTTCCAAAAATACTACGGTATCTTGTACCAGAGCCAATTAGCTAAAGAGGCAGAAACACTCGGTTATTCCACGCGAGGCGTCGGCAACGGTCAGTTCGAAATCACCGGTGTCCCTCAGCCTATTCTTGATGCGTCATCCACTCGCAAACAACAAATTGACCAACGCACACTCGATTTAGGCTTTGACTCTCGCGCGGCGAAAGACGTAGCAAACCTCGATACTCGTAAAAGCAAAACCTACCAGAGCAGTGACAGCCTCAACAAACAGTGGCAAAGCACCGTAAAAGAGCAAGGGTATGACCCCGCAGAGCTTGTCACCATGGCGCAACAAGTGAAAGAAGCGCAAAACACCCCACCACTTGGTAAAACCAAAGCCGCCATCAGCAGAGCCATTGACCATCTAGGGCAATACAGCACCGCGTTACACCTAGAAAAAATCATTGAACTCACCGCCTCAGAGTTCACCAAAGGCGGCGTGCAACTCAACGCCCTTGATATCAAAAAAGTCGCGGATGAAATGATTAAACAAGGCGACTTGATAGGACTCAGTCAAAAAGGGCAATACACCACCAAAGGCTTAATTGATAACGAGAAAGCGCTTATCGACAGCACACAAGGACGGGCGCATCACATGCGTACACACGTTGAATCCAGCACGCTCAACAAGCTCGCTATCCCTGAAAGCCAGCAGCGCCTATTGACTGACCTGTACCACTCCACCAAACAGTTCCATGTGGTGAATGTACACGGCTCATCACAAAGCATTGCGCAGCAGCTACTCAATGTAGGCAATCACAGCGGTAAGCGTGTCCAATTGGTCTCCCAAAGCGTGAAAGCCAAGACAGAGGGCATGGAGAGCGTACAGCGTAAGAGTCAAACACTCAGCGCTTGGGTTGGTCAGCTCTTTTCACCAGAGCAGCGCCACACTACCCACAGCTTATTGCAAAGCGATACGCCGCTGACCAATAAAGACGTCTTGCTCATCGATGACGCCCATAAGATGAGTGCCAATGAGTTGTTGGCCCTCACCGATAAAGCCAAACAATCGAGCAGTAAAGTAGTGATGCTTAACCGCGTATCAAGCCGCCAGGGATTTAAAGCCAATAACGCTATCTCGCTGTATCAAAAAGGCAATGTGGAGAGTCATTCTTGGGTTAGCAAGCGAGCCAGCAACACCAACGTGAAACTGCATGACAATGATACCGATAGGATAGCGCGGGTGTACTCAGGCCTCCCCGATAAAGCCAACACGCAAGTGATTGCCACTTCCAGCGTCGAGCAGCGGCGGCTAACCGAAGCGATACGGGGCCAACTGAAAAATACCGGCGCCCTCGCCAGACACGAAACCACCCTATTCACTCAAACCCCTCACCACCTCTCCAAAGCGCAACAACCCCTCGTTCAACACTACAAACCAGGCATGACACTCGCCCATTGGGAGAAAAACAAACCTCAGAGTTTTGTCATCGCCAGTATCGATAAAGAGAGCAACACCATGACCGCACTCAGCAAACGCGATGGACAGTCACACACCTTTGACCCGTCCAGTCGCGCCTTTAAGCACATGAAGATGCAAATCAATAAACCGCAAAGTCTCAACATCGCCCAAGGCGAACGCCTTCGAACGTTAGGCAAACACTTCCCTGCTGGTTTGGACGCGAACCAAAGCTACCTTGTCACTCACCTTGACAAAGAAAGCCTCACGCTTGAGAGCAAAGGGGAAACGCAGCGCGTCAACTTAGAGAGCCTAAAAGACGCGCCGCTGCAATACGACTACGTTCACGGCGCCCACCATATTGAGCCAAAAGCCCATACCTTGCTGTCAGGCAAAGCATTTACCCTATCTAAGCCCCTGATAAGCGACCTGACTGAAAAAACAGAGCGCCTTGATATCTTCACCGACAAACCAGACAAAGCCCAAAGCGCACTTGAGAAAGAGCAGGTCTCCCCGTCAGCCATTGAGCGTGTACTGCAGACGCAAAACGTCAACGACCGCTACCTAAACGACGCCACCCAAGATTTGCTAAAGCAGGATGTCAGTCAGGCACTGTCAGCACTAGCCAAAGCGCAAAACGCCCCACTCATCGAAAAAGCGGTCAGCTTTGCCCTGAACCACCTCTCAGAGCGAGAAGCGGCTTTTAGCCAAAAAGCCTTAGTAGTGGAAGCGGTGCGTTACGCCTTTGAAGAAGCCGGAGGCTCTATTACCAAAGAGCAGGTTGAAACAGAGCTGAATAAACGCAGCAACACCCTCTCTGCAGAGTACAGTGACGGCACACGCTGGACGACGCAAGCCGCGCTGGAGACTGAAAAGCGCATCTTACAAAACATCGATGATGGTAAAGGCCAACATCAACCTTTTGCAACGCCTAAGCAGGTGCAAGACTTTCTCGATACCAAGCCTCGCTTAACCCAAGGGCAAAAGGACGCCATCACCCTTATCTCAACCACCAAGGACAGCTTTGTGGCCATCCAAGGGTTAGCCGGTACAGGTAAGTCCACCATGCTTGAATCCAATATTGAACTTATCCAGTTAGTCAAAGAAGCCAGCCAGCAGCCAGAGCAAAGCGTCATCGGTCTTGCGCCCACTCACGCAGCGGTAGCAGAGCTCGAAAGCAAAGGCGTGAAAGCGCAAACCCTGGAAAGCTTGCTCTCTGACATCCGACAAGGCAATCGAGAAGCCAGTGACTATCAACACACCTTGTTCTTTCTCGATGAAAGCTCCATGGTCAGCAACAAGCAAGCCGATGAGTTCACAAAGCTGGTCAATGACAGTCAGTCCAAAACAGCCAAATTGGGCGATAAAGAGCAGCTTTTATCACTCAGTGCCGGTAAACCCTTTGAGCTGGCCATAAGCCAAGGCCGCATCGATACCGCTTACATGACCGATATGGTACGTCCACAAAATGACACCCTGCACAATGCACAGCAAAACACCATTGATAAACAGCCACTCAGCGCCCTAGATAAACTCCAGCAGCAAGCCCCTGATACTCAAAGCAACAGTCAACATGTCATTTCCACGTTGGATGAAAACGACAAAGACCGACGCAGAGCGCAGCTCACCGCCACAGAGAAGCTGCCCTACATGGTCGCCAAAGACTATTTAGAGCGCACCCCCGAAACGCGAGACAACACACTGATTATCGCGTACACCAACCAGGAGCGAGACACCATCACCGAACACATCCGTGTCGGTTTGATGAAACAGAGTGAGTTAGGCAAAGAGAACGTCGTCGCAACCCGGCTACGCTCAATCGGCGCCACGGGTGAAGAGCTCACTACCATGATGCCGTATCAAAAAGGCTTGATATTGAGCACCAGACCCGGTGAGTACGCGACAATCACTCACGTTGACTCAGAGCATGGCGTGGTGACACTTCAAGACGCAGCGACAGGTAAGACTAGGCCATTCTTACCGCGCAACCGTGACCACCGCTTCACCACCCTGTTCTCTACGTCAGAAAAACCACTCTCAACGGGCGATAAAATCATCACCCGTTTTACCGATAAAGAGCGCAGTATCAAAGCCAACGTGGAGTACCGCATCACGCAAGCGACTACAGACCGTGTTATCGCTCAATCTAAGACAGGACAAACACTCAACCTTAACCCTAATGCGCTTAAAGACGGGCACTGGGACTACGCTTACAGTCGAACCGCAGACATGGCGCAAGGGTCCACCTATCAACACGTCATTAGCGCGATACAAAGCAAAGGCGCACTGACCAACTTAAGACGCGCCGGTATCGATGTGACTCGTGCCAGTCAGCACATTCGGCTCTATACCGACAACACAAAACAATTGGTCAAAAGCTGGCTTTCTAAAGAGAGCCATAAAGCCAGTGCGATAGAAACCCTCAACCAAATTCCACCCAAAGACACCACCTACTTTAACCGTAATGCACTCCCTCATGAGGACGTCCGGTTCCAAAATAAAAGCGGTGACTTTGACTACAACACATTTAGGGAGCACATCAATACGCAGCTACCAAAATACACCGAAAGCCTCGCCATTCAGTTATTAGGCCAGCCGAATCAATCCAAATCAGACCGGGATTATTTAACCTTTGGTATTGGAAAATCGGCCATTAAAGTCACCTTAACTGGAGAGCATCGCGGGTATTTCAAAGACTACACCACAGGCGAAAAAGGCGCATTGATTAACCTAATTATGAGTCATAAGGAAATGAATTATAAAGCCGCAATGAATGAAGCGCACAAGATGCTCAATGAGCCGGATAAATATCAATTAGAGGAAAACAGTAAACACGACAAATTACTGAGCACCACCCCAAGGCATATTGCGCAGTTTGAAGAACGGGCTAAAGATTATATCAATCAAAGCTTACCGATGGATAACACGTTGGCCCAAACGTACTTAAACAAGCTCGGTGTCAATAACATTGAAAATAACCAGGTTAAGTTCCACCCAGCGGTCTATTCATCCGAAGATAGATCTCTTCATCCTGCGATGTTAACCAACATCCACAATAAAGAAGGTGAAACTAAAGCCATTGAAGTGACCTATTTAGACACTCAAGGAAATAAAGACACCTCCCTAGATATTAACCCAAGAACCCTAGGCACAAAGTCCAAACAATTAACCCAATTCCATCAAGGAGAGAATTTAAACACCACCATCATCAGTACCTCGATTGAGAACTCTTTCTTAATTCGAGACCAAACCCAAGGACAGATTGATATTATCAACGTCAATCATAAGAACGATATTCAAAACATCTCTACCGATGAACTGAGACAGAACATCATTATTGTATTAAATCACGGCAACCACGATTTAAACCCGAACAACATTGAAAAAATCGTCGAGAACTTTAATGGTCGAGACATTCAATTCATGTCAGATGATAATCTTAAAGAGGACATTAAATCGTGTATTGATAAACTAGAGCGAGATAAAAGCGCACATAGCCTTGAATTAAGTGAGACGTACACTTCTCATCAAGAGAGCGAATTAGACACCCTCAACTATAATGAGAAAAAAGAAACCGACAGCCAATCACTCGACCACTTTGAGCCAAAAGAATATTCACCTCAACAAGAGATGGCATTGAATCACTCAGAGAAAGAGAGCCATTGGGAAGACAGAGAAATCGACAGAGAGTTAGAGCGATAATATAAGGGTAGCCAGTGGCTACCCTTTTTTTTCGCCTTCAAGATACTCGTCGACGCTTTTATCAACCAAAGCGGTGTTGGATTTTCTTTGCTCAATCGAATCCGCTTTGTTCTTATAATAACTCTCACCATCAAAGCTATGCGCCAAATTTAAATTTAGCACGCCTTGTACCTGCCTAACTCTACGATACGTTTCTTCCATCAACTCACGGTTCGACGGCCGCTCATCGTCACTGTCATTCAGTTTGATGCGCAACGCTAAGGTAAAAAGCTGACGAGTTGCCTCGGCATCACTTAACTTTTCTCTGTCTCTGAATTTCTTAAAATCTTGCTCTAGCTTCCCTCGAAGGGAGCTTTGTAAAGGGTAAGAACGTGACATAATTTAGCTTTTTCTCCTCAATGAATGTCAATGAAGCCCACCTTTAAGCCCCAATGAAATCCAATAAATTCTCAATGTAAACCCATTGTACTTAGTTTCAAAAAAACCGCTACAACCTTACTGCTAAAGGGTTAAATGACAATTCAATTAAATCCCATTGAATTTAGATTAAAATCACCACAATCCCTTACACAGAAAGGCGTCAATGATAATTCAATGTGATTACATATTTTTACACTGGGATTTTAGCGGCTAATTAGTTGAGATTTTGAAAATTTTTTCACGCTCTACTTTGCCTTCAATACCAACTGTAAGCCATTGTTTTTATTGTCTTTATATTTCTCACAGACAACCATTCACATTGAAATCAATGTGCCGTGGTGTGTGGTCACCAACTCAACTAACCAACAACTCAGAACGAATGATCTGAGTTCCTTAATCAAACGACGGGAAAAACTGACAGCGAAAGACAAAAGCCGACCAGGTGGCGAATGAATCTGACGAACGAGGGATGCGGGGGATCTGGAAATTGAAGGAAGAAAGCGAGAGGAAAAGCTGAAGGCTTTGCACCGTTATGGTGCGAGGCCTTTTATTGAACGTTCATCTTAAAATAAACCGATTGGACTTTTTGGATGTATATTTTTCTGGCGTTCTCGGTGCGTTTGGAAAAACCCGCATTATACGCGCCGACGCTGTTCCAGTTATAACCATGACTAGAAAAATTAGAACTTAATACCCACGCGCCAAGATGAACATTAAAGCAAGGATGATAGATATTTGTTTCATTCACATTAAATTTGGATAGTCTAACAAACCAATGGGAATTGATTTGCATCAATCCAAAGTCACGACTAACCACCTCACCGACTCTATTTTTATTTTCATTGTACGCGTTCGGCTTTAGGCTACTTTCTACCGTGGCAATGGATTTTAAAAGCTGTGGATCGACATTATAAAATCGCCCTGCCTCATCAAAGCAAAAAGCCCAACTGAAACACGGCGATAACAACGAAAGATAAAGTAATGGTTTCATCATAAAAAAGAGCCCTAATAATAGGACTCTCATTTTATGCCATCCCATTGAGATATCAATATTCACAAGGTAATAAAATTGTGGTCACGCTGCGGTCACGTTCAGTTATTATCCAAACCGATTGATCACAAATCGTATAATTCGATATCACTCTCTCGCCTGTTTTGGTTGCTTCGTCATTGGTGATTTTATCTTCAATGCAAGTCTCTCCCCAATCTCCACTTTGGTGACGCTGCAAATAAATCGACAAGTTAGCACCGACATTATTATCTAATAACTGCTCAATACCTTGCGTATAGACTACTTTACCCAACGAAAACGGCACGGCCGTACAAACGTAACATTTTGCTTTCGTTTCTTCTCTATCTTGTGTAGCATTCAGAATGTTCATTCGAATATTCACCATAATTGACTTGAACATGCCTTGATATTTGATGGAACAAATATCAAGGCGCTTTAATTTTCACGTTTAATAAACGTCTTCCGTTTTACGAATGTGATTAAACACTTCATAAATCTCATCGTATGAAATGCCATAGCCTTCGAGCTTTTCCACACAATCACAAATATCATTTGTGTAGAAACATTCGTGATTAAATAACTCACGGCGAATGATCGCCTTTTTCCCGTTCTCTTTGATATCTTCGGCGATCCCTTCTTGAGCGATGGAATCTAAACGAGTCATTAATTGCTTGGCATTATCAACTGGGCAAATTAACCCCATACCTAGTGATGCGTATTTCACGCCCTCTTTTTTTGCCTCATCGAACTGTTGATTAGAAAAAGCAAAGAACGCCCCAGCATCATTAAAAGCCTGAGTTTGTTTGTCTTGAATATAGTGTGAGAGATATTTCATTATTTAAGTCTCCATTTTATAACTAAGGGGTATCAAGTCTTTATACTTCGATATATTGATGGCTATCTGTCACCCATCCCATGACGACAGCACGACTATTCAGCCCTACCTTATTTGTTTCAGTAATCACATGACCTCTCGCGATGCCTTGCCCCCAGTACGGCTTATTGAGTTCTGTTTCTGGGAATAAAACCGTCAGTTCTAGCCAAACACTGGAATGCCTGGCTCTTGCTTTTACATGAGCTGCAATCACGACAATATTTTCCACAGATGTTGCTCCTGATAGGGCAACATCACGACTTGGCTCTACTAGTTGCAGACGCTTAGAGATATCATTTTTTGGTGAGCTTTCGTGCTCCAGCGGCGAAACGCTGGTCACTGAATTTGAATTAGAGAGAGTTAGGTTTGAATTTTGTTGCGCCATGAGGATTTTCCTTTTGTTTGAGTATCACTTTTCGGAGCCGCTTGGCTGTCCGCTCTCTCACCATCGTTCTGCTTTGCAAGGGCGCGCAGCGTTCATCTACCCTTGCAAAGCAGGTTGTGGGGAGAGACGGTTAACAGCCTGCGAGTCCGTAAATGATGCGAGTGAAAGGAAATCGGCGCATAAGAAAACAAGCCTTACTCGAACTTATTCAAAGGCAGGGAAAGCAACGAGGAGGAACGACGAGGCGCAACGAACGCAGTGAGAGGAGTGCGTTCAGGATTGCAGCGATATCCTTTTAGATAGGGACTGTAGAGAGGCACATTCTGGAGCGGCACGCAGTGACTCACCAGGGTGATGCCACTCTTAGGCCATAGATGAAAGATACAAGCGAAAAGCCTTGCCCCGTAGGGGTAACGCCCAATCCAAGCCCTTATTACGACGCTGTGCTTCAAATCCGCTTTAAACGATCATCATAAAAAACTCGTCAATTGAGCCCTATCAGCCACGCAACCACAAATTGACATCAATACACTGCAATACAATCAAGCATCGAGTCAATGGGCCTACAGTCCTCCTGAGAGCCAGCTTGACGACCGCTTGCGGTCGAGCCTTTGGCTCAACGTCTTTTAGCGCGACCACAGCGTTCAAGGAAATCACAAAGGAAACTAATGCCTCCAGGCTAAGAGGCATCTCATTCGGTTTTAATCGAATAAAGTAATGAGTCTTTTTGTCACAAAGACCGCGTTGGGCGTCAGTTTACGCACCCACGCTTTAGAGTATCGTGACCATTTAAAACCGTTACTTTTTAATTTTTTGCGCACCTCTTCGGCTGGAATACCGTCAAATGAAAACTTAATGCGGCCCTCTTCTTCGTACAGCTCCCAAGCCGTCCCCATTGCCTCGCCGTTACCCTGTAATGGCGCTTCGTTGTGCAACGCTTCCAAGTGCTCTAAACGCTTTCTAGTTGTTCGGATATTGGCATTACTATTCTGTAGTGCGTATGCATCAAAGCCAAACTTTCCAAAAAACTCACACGGGCGTAATAATTTTTTTGCTCTTTCTTCTGTCTGTCCGTGTGTATTAACCAAATATTCGATCTTGTCTTCCTCGGTCATATGACTAGAGCGAACGATCTTATTAACGGCTTTCATGAGTTCATGACTTTTAATCAAACCCTCGAGCTTTTTCTTCAATTTTTCAACCGCTTCTGGGTCGTCTGACGCGATACCGGCAGAGCCTACACTATCAGCGCGACGGCTCAGATATTCCGCTTTATCCTGAGCCTCTACGCTTTTACGCATGTTGGTATTGATGCTCTCCGCGTGTTTACGGTGCTTCGCTTCTGAATGGTGACCAACCAGGATTGGCTGACCGAACGGTAACATTTTCCCTAATGTACTCGCGGTATTAAATCGCTCATTAGAGACCGCTGCCGCTTTAGCGGCGCGCTCTTCTAATCTATCGCGCTTCGCTTCTTGTCGCTCTTGATAGTCTCCCAGCGCTACCACTTTTCGGGTGTTATCTTGTGGTGGCGGTGTTGGCTTTTTCTCATCACTGTTAAGCGGGGAAAGATAACCGTCAATCAATGCCTTTGTCACTTGCTCAAACGTAAAGCGCACTTTAGACAAGCCCATCAATTTTGTATCAGTCACAGCAGCGTAATAGTGGTTCAGCGTTGGGTGATCCGCATCAATATCATGTCTAAATCGCTCCAAGTCACCATTATCAAACTCGATATACATCATCGTCTTGGTGTAACCGTTATTGCGGCCCACTTCCATAGCTTCTTGACTTGCTTTTTTGTTGTAATCATCAAGGGTGTACGCATTGCCATCAGATAATAAATTGGATTCACTCCAATCAATAATCACTTGCTTCACAACGGCGGTCTTTTCCAGGTGTACGTATTGGTCGAACGGGGCAAGCTGCACCGGCTCTTTCACTTCTTCGGTGCCCTCCACTTCTGAGCATTCCCCCTCAATAATCGTGCTTTGCGGTTCCTCTCCATCCAAAGAGAATGTCATCACCACATCATTAGAAAAATGATAGATACAATCACAGACCTGCACTTTCACTAGAGCGCCTTCACGGATGGTTAATAAAATAACCATGTCGCTGTAGTTCTTTTCGTACCAATCCCAAAATTCGGATTTATCCATCGTGACAGGCTCATTACTTCTAAAGCAATCATCCATCCCCATTGACTGAGTTTTTAAGATCAACGTGTCAGCATATTCCAACAGCTTCGTAATTTTAGCCTTCGCATTTTTACGCAACTTATGACCAGAGAAGCGCTTCAAAAATTCATTCTTGGATGAGCCTGACGGCTCAAACGGGGATACGTTTGTCGCGGATTGAACGTTAGAAGCTGTTGATGGATTAAGGATTGAGTCTGTCATAAGTTTTTCCTTTGATTAATTTTTCATTCCCGTTGTCGCCTGACTGCTCGACCCAAAATCACGGTTCATCAAAACAAGGGCGCGAAGCGTTCATATACCCTTGTTTTGGGGGTTCTGATTTGGGACGTTAAGCAGGAAGACCGCGACACGGTAATGAGAAATCAAAGGAAAAAAGACAGGCGAAAAACAAAATCCATCTTACAGATTCTTTCGTTCAGTCAGTGAAAGGAGTGAGGAGGCACGACGAGCGGCAACGAGGAAGAATGACGAGGCGCAGGCGTTCAGGATTGCAGCGATATCCTTTTAGATAGGGACTGTAGAGAGGCACATCCTAGGGCGGCACGCAGTGACTCACCAGGGTGAAGCCACTCTTAGGCCATAGATGAAAGATACAAGCGGAGAGCCTTGCCCGAAGGGTAACGCCCAATCGAAGCCCTTACCATGACACTGTGCTTCAAATCAGTTTTAAACCGTCATAATAAAAAAGCCGCCTATCAAGCCCTATAAGGCAAAAATCAACAAAGCGACACCATGACAAAGCAATATAATCAAGCATAGAGCAAATGGGCGTACTGTGGTACTGAGAGCCGTTTTGACGACCGCTTGCGGTCGAGCCTTTGGCTCAACCTCTTTTAGCGCAGAAACCCAAGCGTACACAGCAATCACGAGGTAAAAAAAATGCCTCTAGGATAAGAGGCATTTCAGAAAACATATTTGAACATTAAACGTTGATATGACTGCCAACCCAAAACGCGGCACCGGCTACCGTCGCAATCATCGTGAAGGCTGTTGCAATAATGAGGTTTTTAAGGGAACTCACTTCATTACGAACCGTATCGATTTTATCTGAAAGCTCATTGCGAACCGTGTCGATTTTATCTGAAAGCTCATGACGAACCGCTTCGATCTTCTGATCGAGTTCTTTACGCGTATCATTTAACTGCTCTTGAGTGGCAGCATGAGCGGTTAGGTTGATCAGCTCTTCAACGCTTAATGTGACTTTGCTTGATTCAGACATAATAGAAACCTTATTTAGTTGTCTTTAGTTTACTGCATTACGTTACCGAAGTCATTCACGCCAGAATAGGCGTGAATGAGAAACATTTTTCACCAACTAATGGCTATATCCAACCACGCTCCGCAAACGACACCACATCTTCAAAAGACACAACGAAGTGATCGAGTACTCGAATATCAACCAAGGCTAACGCGTCGGTCAGTCGTCGAGTAATACGTCGATCGGCTTGGCTGGGTGTGGCATCACCGCTGGGATGATTATGATAAAAAATGACTGCACTTGCATTTGTGGCCAGTGACTCCTTGACCACTTCACGCGGGTAAACGGATGCGGCGTCAATGGTGCCGTTAAACATCTCTTTTGTGCGTAAAACTCGATGCTGACTATCAAGAAAGATCACCCCAAACACTTCGCTTTCATTGGAGGCGAGTGAAGTCTGACAAAATGACTTCACCAATTCAGGGGAGTTGAGTGGCGTCTGCTCTGACACAAACAACTTAGATTTTAAAATGCTCGCGGCATGGTTCAAGATATCTTTTTCTTCTACAGAGAAAAGGCTGTGATTAGAGTAGTTAGCAAGTACAGACATAATAGATCCCTTTTAATATTTAAAGTCGTGATGGGCGGCGCTCAGTCCGTGTTATTGGCCATACAAGCTAGTCAGAAGGTCTTTCGCTATTTCTTGATGCTTAGCGGTCGTTTCAACGTTTCTCTCTTCTTTTTTCGCGTAGGCATAATCTTCTCGCATCTGTTTCACAGTCGTCACTCGGTCACATACGCTAATGCTCACCCCTTTTCCTTTCTGGCTTTCCTCCAAGATCAAAGAATCGGTATAACCAAACTCCTTAAGTAAAATCTCATGCACTTTGACCGCTCGAACAGTCGAATTAAAGTCAGTGGAATTTACCCAGATAAGTCCTTTTGAAACCGTAGCTGAAACAGTCGAACGAACTGCACGTTCAACGATCGGACTAGAGATATCATTTTTTGGTGAGCTTTCGTGCCCAGCGGCGAAACGCTGGTCGCTGAACATCGATTTAGAGAGAGTTGGGCTTGAGTGTCGTTGTGCCATGAGGAGTTTCCTTTATGTTTGAGTATCACTTTTATGGAGCCGCTTGGCTGTCCCTACCTCAAACAGGGTTCTTCTCTGCAGGGGCGCGAAGCGTTCATTTACCCTTGCAGAGAAGGTTCTGATTGAGGAGGGTTAACAGCCTGCGAGCCCCATCAAATGATGCGAGTCGAAAGGGGAGTCGGCACATAAGACAACAAGCCCTTACTCGAACTTAATGGATGTCAGTGAAAGGAGTGAGGAGGTACGACGAACTGAAATGAGGAAGAATGACGAGGCGCAGGCGTTCAGGATTGCAGCGATATCCTTTTAGATAGGGGCTGTAGAGAGGCACATTCTGGGGCGGCACGCAGTGACTTTCCAGGGTGATGCCACTCTTAGGTCATAGGTGAAAGATACAAGCGAAAAGCCTTGCCCGAAGGGTAACGCCCAGAGCAATAGCACCAGAACATTTTATTTTCAGTAATAAGTTAAGAAGGAATAAGGAATAAGGAATAAGGAATAAGGAATAAGGAATAAGGAATAAGGAATAGTCTAACAATGAGATTTATTTAAATATATTTCATTTCATCGTCAGTAAATTACTTGAATGGAAATTCTCATTTCTACTTTGTCGAATGTGATTTTGCCGGCTTACTCATGCCTCTCATCATCTTAACGACATTAACTATATCTTCATTAAGTAGAGCAGCAATCAAGTAGTAGATACTATAGACAAACACGTCATAACAAAACTCGACGCCAGCTAAAAAGCTGCCGTCGAGTTTTTCCTATTTTTTACTGAGTACAGCTTGAATCGCTTCATCTAATTGAGTCTGAACCTCTTTCGACAATCGACCAAACTCATATGAGAAGTTACGTCCCTTCACTTTCTTGCGGGCGAACATTCCTTTGCTGTCGAACTGGGCGAGGGGAGTTATTTCGACTTTAGCGGCCTCTGCTCCTTGCTTGGCTTCTACAATTTTCAACTCATATTTTATGGCAGTAATAATCGCATCTTTCTGGTCCTTTACTGAATATTCAGCCTGAATATTGACAAGTTTTTTGTCTATGACATTCAGAAAATGCATTAACGCTTCGTTGTCTTCGCAGACCTTCATCACTTTAGCTAGCAAACTATAATCGGGGTGAGATAGGGCATTTGAATCAGGAAATACTTGCACGAGTCTTTCATCAATACATGCCGCTTTGATGGCTTTACTGACACCCGCCTGGCTTAACCCGACACGCTGTGCAATCTCAGCTTGAGTTATCTCACTATCGGCTTTTTTAATTGTGAGACACTGTAAACCAATCTCACGTAAGTTATGCTCTTTCGCAGTTTGTAGTTGCTTGGCTAACGCTTTGGCATCTGCCGTTGAAATATCATCTTGAGTGACAAGAATGCGGAAGCTTGTGATCTTTCCTTCTTGAAGTAAGAACCATGCTCGGCGTCGAGAGCCATCAAGTACATCAATAAGGCCATCGACTTCACGACCAACCGCAGGGTAAAACTGCTGGAACTCTAGAGAGTTTAAATCTTCTAATGACTCTCTTGTTAGCAAAGACTGATCACGTCCGTTCACATCGAAAGTAACCACAGTGCTCAGCTTTACCTGTTCATAAGTCAGGGTTACTTCATTGAAAGTCGCAGTGCTTCCAGATGAAAGTTGCCACACCATTTTCTGACCGACCGACTCTATACCGAACTTTTGCTGTAGATACTCGGCTGCATTATGGCCACTTTTCTCTAATTCTGTATTGAGTTGTGCTGTTAGGGTTTCTAAGTTTGCTTTAGCCGCTGATTGCTGTGCTTGAGCAGAGCCAGGAGTATTGCCTAAAGGGCTACCGCCGCGTTTTTTTGCCATTATTTGTTCTCCTGTACACGCCAAACGTTGAGAATATCGCGCAAGATCTGACTTGTAACTTCATAGCTATTTTGCTGCGCGCTTTGGAAGGTAGCTTTACTTTTCGGGTATTCACTTTTCGACATATCAAATACCGTCGAGAGTAAGGAAGAGGACTGACGAACCGCTTCACTATGTTTGAACTCTTTTGAGTACAGGTAGGGAGATAAGTGGTCGTACAGATTGTTCATAAGTTCTGTGGTCGTTGAGCTATCACGATGGTTAGTCAGTAATATTTTCATGAAGTCATAGCCTTCATGGTTAGCGTTCTCTAACAATGCCCATACTTGAGGAATGTAACTGAAGTAAGAGCAGGTAGCATCAATATCATTTTCGGTAATCGATAACGGGAACACCACATTGGTTGCAGCAAAATACGCGTTAAAGGTCGCATATCCAAGTGAGGGTGGGGTGTCGATAATGATGATATCGAACTCATCTTTCACGCTCTCGATGATATCTTTAAGTAAAGAGTACGGCGACGCTAAAGTTTGGCTAAAAACTTTTTCATGAAACCAACCTTCCATTGCCCTGTCACTTTGCGCAGCAGGTAAGATACGTAGGTTTGGAATAGTAGTTTCAAGGAACGCTTCAGAGATGACTTGCTCAACAGTTTCGCCTTCATCAAGGTCGAATGTTTGCATAATCAGATCACCAACAGACAAGTTACCTTCTTGATCCGATTCAGGTGCATAGTACATCGATAGCGTAGCTTGACCATCCATGTCAATTAAGCCGACACGGTATTCTTGATGGAACTCGGTTGCTAAACCTGAAGCGATAGTTGCGGCAGAAACGGTTTTTCCGACACCACCTTTTTGGTTTTGGATAACCATTACTTGTGTCTTTTGCTTCTCACTGCGTACAAACTTAGGGTCTTTACGTAAATTATCAGGTAGCAAATCCCGAACCTTGTACATTTCAGCAATATCAATCGACCATTGAGATTCAGCATGACGTCGAGGGTCTATATCTGCAGCAGTAACGTAACGGTCAAGCGTTTTAGCATCAATATTAAGGTAAGTGGATGCTTCAGCTCGGGTAAAGTTACGAAGTTCTTTACGGTGATTGGCTAATAAACGTTGGTTACGACGTTGAATATAAGCATCGGCACCCGTTTTAAGCGCTTGAAATGTCGTAGTAGTGTGTTGGTTATCCATTTCCGTCTCCATGTAGGAATTAGAAATAGTATATACCTCATTTTTTGAGGTTGGTAGTAAAAATCAAGGGATTATCTATTTTTATCACTTTTTACTATTACATTAGACGCTAATAACTTGACCTTCATTGAAGGCCAATTATTTTTCAGTGAAAGAAGCAAGTTTAGTCGTATAAAACTAATGTCGGTGGACAATAGTTATTAGAGCTATTCTGCCGCTTAACGTCACTCCCTGCTCATTTTGAGAAAGCCGAAAAACAGATTAATTCGCAATGACTTAATCTGACAATACAATGGGAATTTAGAGGCCAATAGGATTGAAGGTAACAATTTTTTAGTGTTTGGGCCTAAAGACTAAAAACCTGTTACCTGAAGATTATGTATCTATAAGCTCCATCCGATGATAGAAGATGGAATCAAACTGCATATCTGTCGGCATAACAATGATCCCCATTCTAACACTTTCGATAGCCAACTTATGGTGTGCACTAAGTTCTCCGTTAACTGGATAAGAAAGCACTATATTAAATGCCTCCTTCGCTAACGAAAGCATTGGGTTATCTGGAGCAGGCTCAGCTGCTAGTTTAGCACGCTCTTGAGCTTCGCCTTTGTTGTCACTTTTTTGTTTCCACTCAAATAGAAACTCAAGTGCAACGATACTTTTACCACGATATCGGGATTTATAACCATAAGACCCAGTTTTCTCATCAACAGAAAATGAAAGCTCTTTTTTCACCTCTTCATTTGATGAAAGCTCTTCAATTGGCTTACGTATACATCGCTCGAGGAAGACCTTGTTGTTACTGTAACTTGACTTAGTTAATTTACCCTTTTCATCGAGCAAGCCAAATAATCCATGCAACTGCTCAATAGACTGCTCATGCAACTTCATACCAGGCTTCTTAAAACGAGATAAAATACTATACAAACGCTTTGAATGTTCTGATTTTAAACTTCGAAAGGAGAGATGGTTTATCTGAGCATGACCTGCAGACTGTGCAAGGTACGCATCCATGAGTTCAGCGTTCGGCACCATGATTAATGCGCCTTTCTTATAAGCGACTCGACTAAACAGTGGCATGAAATCAAACTCTTGTTCAGAGTCATTCATAAGACCTACCTTTCGGGAAGAAAGACGTTTCGCCATGGGTTTGAGAGTTGGATAAAGTTGCTTTGCTGATAGACCAAACCACTCTTTTAACACTTCAGATTGAAAAGTGTATTCGGGAGCGTAAACATGCCGACCTTCTTGGTACGCAATCCAATGATCTTCATGTAAGCGAGACAAGAACAATGCAAAAGTATCATGCTCACGTGCTGTTAGGCCAAGTTGACTAAATACAAGAGCATGACTTTTCTTAAAAAAGTCATTTGGCAGTTCTTTATAATCTTCCGTTGTGATTAGCTGGCGATGATCCGTCATAGTAATTAGCATCAGGTAACAGGTTTTTAGTGTTAAATAAGGATAAGACTAAAATACAGTAACCTCAAGAAGAAAAAACAGGCTCATGTCACTAAAAATCTGTGACCTAAAGACTAAAATAACGATCCGAGACACTAAATTTTAGTTACCAACAGACTAATAAAAAGATCCTTCAGACTAAAAATAAGATCAAACAGACTAATAAAATGTTACCTTTATGACTCTATCCTTTTGAATTTAATAGATTAATAGGTCCTTATATAATCTATATACTTTATAGACCATATAGAGGTTATATACTGTTATAGAGAATGTGGATAATGTGGATAATGTGGATAAAAGTAAGCTAAGTATTTCAAAGTAAATACAAAAAGCTTGAAATCCAATACAACACTCATTAGGAAGCTTTATCGGTCAACATTGGATCTTAGGCAGATCTTTAAGTTTTTTCGTATATTGAGGCGATAAAAATTGACGACTCATTTGCCAATGTTGTGTTGTTCCTTGAGCAGCTAGAAAAACGGCATCACGACCGAATTTAGTATTGACTGCATCCAAAGCTTGCATCAGTGCTGGGTTTGCAGGGGATGAAAATAAATCTGTCGTTGTCTATCCGATACAAGCCCAATGGCACCGACACCTATTTTATAATATTAAACACCCACACGATATAATCGTTCAGCCATTAACGATATCGCCGACGTTAACTTAGTCGTGTCACTTGTCGGGTATTCAAACTGTAAAGTCTCTTTAAAACGTTGAGGAACTGCATCAAAAGGAGATGTATTGGCGAATGCTATGCCCAAAATCTTCTCAGATTGAATTTTTACTCGTGGCACTTTCTAACTCAGAAGTGCCCGTGCGACCTGAAGTCGTATGAAGCGTTGTTCACCACGACAAGAGTGAACCATCTGTATCACCAGATGACCCTAGGATCCTGAATAAAGCAGCGGATCTGACAATGTAACGAAACTTAGCCGTTAGGCTGAGTGGGAACAAAATCGTGAGAGGATGTTCCTCCTGAAAACCACAATTCGGGTAAGTGCTAGGGAGTCAATATGATGAACGTATGTGAATCCATTAAAGGTGCGTTATATGATGAAGCAGCGGAAGTGGTTATTACGCTGTGGCCAAAACGGCAACGAGAGTCGGAAAGGAGTTGGGCATTGGCCTTTCGTGATCAAAGTACTCTCCGCACTTATATGGACTCCTCGTTTTAATCAATGCCTTTTAAAATAGAACGATAGTTGCGCACTTATATACGGGCTCTTATTGGAGAGCTACTCCTGCCCTTTGATGTGTTCGCTCCAATGGTCCGAGTCTATAGCGCAGTATCTAAGTACTTTTGTGCGGATCTGAATTCCATTGGTTGTATTATCGCTTTATTTTATGCAAGTCATTGAATTAAAATTTGATTGACACTACTTATGCTTGAATCGCCAATGGGTGATACTCACTATCACTTTTTATGAGTGCAACGGCGGTTCTAACCGTCTTATTTGCCAGAGCAATAGCAGCTATTTTCTTACCACGTCGCTCTATCATAGATTTTAACCACCGTTCTTTTTCTGTTGTTGGTGCTCGAAGTGTAACTTTGTACACTATAGACATTGCTCCTTGATACAAGAGGCTTCTCAAACGCTTATCTGCGCAACTTTTAGAAATATGCCCTATACGCTCTTTACCGCCAGTAGAGTGTTGTTTAGGCGTTAATCCTATACAAGCAGACGCATCTCGACTTCGAACAAATTCTTTACCATTACCTAAACGTACCATTAGACCTAATGCTACGATTGGCCCAACTCCTTCTAGTTTACTAAGCTTTTTACAGATTTTATTTTGACTGACATGCTCTGTAATTAAACCGTCGTAGTATTCTATTTGTTCTGTATACATAGCTAATAAATCAGATTGAGATGCGAGTACTTGGCGTAAACAATCTGGTAACCCATTTTCTGCATCTTCTAATATTTCTGGGATCCGTTTTGCTAAAGGAGTTATTCCTTTGGGCAAAACGATGCCAAATTCCATTAAGAACCCACGCATTTGATTACTAAGTGCTGTTCGTTGGGCTATCTGTAATGCCCGAGCACGATCCAAACACTGTAGTCCTTGCTCTTCTTCAGACATCTGACTGCAACTAGATATATGAGGAAGTAGAGCGGCAACTCCTATCGCATAAGCATCATTCTTATCCGTTTTCTGTTTGAGTTGTAGACCTTTAACTGCACGAGGTGGGATGACTTTAACTTCATAATTATTTTTCTTCGCTAAGCGAGCCCAGTAATGAGCACCACCACAAGCCTCCATGACCACTAAAGAAAACTTCTTCTTTCCAGTTAGCAGTCTGATCAAACTAGTACGGCTGATAGCTTTGTTCATGAGAACTTCACCATTGATTCTCATATAGCAAACTTGAAATGAGTTTTTCGCTAGGTCGATGGCAAGTATTAGATTCTCTTCCATATCTGAGCTCCACTATTTTTACAGGTGTATTTATAACGTAGTCCCCGAGGGGAGAGGAGTCCATACATCTAGAGTGGGCATCTAAGTTGACATTTTACGTAACATACGAAACAGGGTAAGCCTGTATCGCTCCCTATGGGAAAGCCCTTGTGGCCGATAGCGATGCGGGTAAAGAAGGTCGGAGAAAGCGAAGGCTGCATTGTAACGATGCAGATACAGACTCGTGTCTGGTCACGAAAGTGAGCCCACTTCCGACTGGTCTTTCGTTGCGAGAAAGTTTGAAGAACTTTATTTAAGGAGAAACGCAAATGATGGTTTCTAAAGAGATCAGTGCCTCTCCTGACAGCGCTCAATGGCAGTCTATCGACTGGAAACCTATTGAATCGCATGTATTAAAGCTTCAGATGCGTATCGCAAAGGCAACTAGAGAAGGTAAACACGGTAAAGCGAAAGCCTTGCAGTGGATACTAACCCATTCTCGCTCAGCCAAGCTTCTTGCAGTAAGGCGAGTATCTCAAAATAAAGGTAGTAAAACGCCTGGAATAGATGGTGTCATCTGGAACACAGATGCACGCCGCATAAAAGCAGTCAATCAATTGAGTCGAAAGGCGTACAAAGCCCAACCGCTCAAGCGTATCTACATCCCCAAAAAGAACGGCAAGCTCAGACCATTGGGAATTCCATGCATGATAGACAGAGCGCAACAAGCCCTCCATCTTCTTGCATTAGAGCCTATATCGGAAACGCTTGCTGACCCCAATAGTTATGGATTTAGGCCAAATCGCAGTACTGCCGATGCAGTTGGGCAGTGTTTCAAATGTTTGGCATTAAAGAAATCAGCTAAATGGGTACTTGAAGGGGATATTAAAGCTTGTTTCGACAAGATCGGCCATCAATGGCTTCTTGATAACATCGTTATTGATAAGAGAATGTTGGAACAATGGCTAAAATCTGGCTTTATGGACAAAGGTCTGTTTTATCGCACCGATGAGGGAACACCGCAAGGTGGGATAATATCACCAACCTTGATGCTAATGACTCTTGCTGGACTTGAGCAGCATATTAAGTCTACGGCCCTCAAAAAGGGTAGTAGAGCCAATTTCATTGGATACGCCGACGATTTCGTCGTCACCTGCGCTTCAAAGGAAGTGTTGGAGAACGATATCAAACCGTTGATCGCTGAATTTTTAGCGGAAAGAGGCTTAACATTATCCGAAGAGAAAACGCACATTACACACATCGATAACGGCTTTAACTTTCTAGGGTTCAATCACAGAAAGTACAAAGGGAAATTGCTCATTAAACCGAGTAAATCTAACACATTGCTGTTCTTGAGTAATCTGCGCGAACTCATCAAAAAGCATGCAACAACCTCTGTAAACGATCTTATCAAACTGATAAATTCGAAATTAAGGGGTTGGGCTAATTATTATCGCCATTGCGTGGCTAAACAGGTATTCGGATATGTAGGTCATAAGCTATTTCTTGCATTATGGTACTGGGCAGTGAGGCGTCATCCGACAAAATCCAAAACTTGGGTGGCCCTTAAATACTTCGTCAACCGAAAAGGCCAATGGCATTTTCATGGTTGGCAGAAGATCATGGATATGGATTGCCAGTTCAATCTCTTCCAAATAGCCAAAGTACCGATCGAGAGACATGTAAAAATCCGAAGTGCAGCGACACCATATGACCCTCAACACCAAGAATACTTGGCTAAGAGAAAGTCAAAAAGGCAAGCTCGCAACTCTTGGAAGGAGCCTACTCTCGCTGCTTTATAAGTTGCTGGGTATCAAACGATGCCTTCGTGAAGGCTTGAGCCTAGTGCAGTGAAAGTTGCACGCTGGGTTCTTAGGGGGACGGCACTTGGTAACAAGTGTCGTCTACCCGACCATTTCGTGTTATGGCTGATGTTCGCAACATTTTCAGAAGCTACTTTTTGGCTCAATTTATTTCATGCCTTTAATGTAAAGTTAAGTACACAATAATTAGTGGCGTTTTAAGTAAAGGCAGCAGTAGAAGCTCGATCCGTGAGCGTACAACCAACCAATACAAAAGTGTTGCTCACTGATTGTTTTAAAACCTTACGAACGAGGTTACAGGTCAAAAAAGGCCCAAGACTAATAATTCCTCTCCCTGTCAGTGAGTGCACATGAGCTTCATTCGGTAGTCACGCGCTATATAGCCATTTACTCCAATATAAAGGTTAGATTTAGAGTTAGGTCGCTTATAAATCCTAAAGCAGGTCGTTAATTTGTAAGTGGAAAAAATCAAATAAAAACATAATCATAAGTTGATGATAAAAATATTCACGTCGTATTTTCTCTTAAATGGATGCCGTAAATATTTCAAATAACGATGGGCTCAAGTATACTAAGATCAAGCACTATGTAGGAGGGTGAATTATGACAGCAACTGACCGTATTTATCAAAAGATAAAACGCTCTCGCCGCTATGTGTTCGAACGTAAAGATTTCGACAACTATGCGAGCTATGACCAAATTGGTCGTGTCTTGAAAAAACTTGTGGATAAAGGTGTACTGATGAAAATCGGATATGGCTTATACACCAAGTCAACGATCAACAGCCTAACTAATAAACCGATGCCAATGAACCCCGGTGGTACTGACGCAATCATGCGTGAGGTCCTAAAATTGCGCGGTGTAGACTTTGAGATGGATGCCATGTCATTGAAGAGCATCAATGGACAGTCCACTCAAATACCAGCGTCTATCAGATACACGTGGGATTCTAAGCATTTCAACCGCAGCCTTAAGGTTGGTAATAGAGTATTGAATAATCGACAATGAGCATACCAAAACTAAAAAAGCAGTTTCTTGAAGTCTCTGATGCCCTCGACTTAGGTAACCCATCGATCACAGAAAAGGACTATTGGGTGGTGTCACTGCTTGCCATGTTGGAAAACGTGGAAAGTGAGCACCGCCGGCTCGTTTTTTCAGGTGGAACAGCTTTGGCCAAGTCCAACATTAAGATCCTGCGTATGTCTGAAGACGTCGACATAAAATTGATTCCAACTCAGGAATTTCTCGACAAAGGCACAGGTGCGAAGAAAAGAGCTCGTAAGGCGTTAGTCGAACACCTCATTGCGAGGTTAGTTGAGCACCCTTATCTGAATTACAGTGATAAAACGGTACGCGATGAGTATCGCTATGTCGAAATCGAAATAGAGTACCCGCAACAATACCATCAAGCACCGTGTCTACGACCTTATATCAAACTTGAGCTCATCGAAACCATTGAACTTCAAGGCGTTGAATCTCGCTCTATTTCATCGCTGGTAGCACAGAGCTACACGCAACCTGCCGAAGTAAGCGCTATGTCGTGTATTTCCATTGATTCGACGTTGGTTGAAAAAGTGCTTTCCATGTTACGCCGCACCATGTCAGTCAAGCGTGATCCAAAGCGTAAGGATGACGAAACATTGGTTCGTCACATCTACGATGTTCACTGCATTAGCGCAGAGCATACGATTGATATGGACGTGTTAAAGCCGATGTTTGATACCGTGTTGGAAGAAGACAAGGAGCGATATGGAAATCAACATCAGGAGTTTGTCGACGATCCACGTAATGAGTTAAAGCTGGGATTAGAAGAGCTAGAAGCCAACGAGGAGTTTCGTAAACGTTTTGACGCGTTTGTGGCCCCAATGGTGTACAACACAGAACCACATGACTTTGATACCTGTTTTGCCTCATTCAAAGGTATTTCAGAGCAGCTTATTAGCTAACCTTCCGATGCCTACTGCTGCTTTTTGGCTACACTCCCAGTTGTAGGGGCACTATGCTGAAAAAGTCTAAGTTGGTTACCTCCTCTATCTCATTAACCACATAGCTCTAAAGATGTGGTTGATGAGCTTACTAAGCTAATTGATAGTTTCCCCAAATTTAAGTTATCCGAAGAAGGCGCTTGCGAGCGAATACTCCAGCTCATTTCTGTCCAGAACCTTCACAGATGGCACTTCGTAACTCGGAAGTGCCCCATTGTCAGTTACGGTGTCTGTTTTCCCACATGAGTAATTCTAATCTTAAAATGTGAATTCAGTTTATATTCAATTATGCTGAATAATTAGGTCTTCTGTTATTATACAATTGATTATTAATCATTTTTTAGCTTGGAATGGCTGTTTGCGGGTTAAGCTCATACGAAAATATCCATCCCCCTCTGTAAATAGTCTCTTTGATAGGAACACATATGGAAAAGCACATCCCATTAAACAGGCAGTTTTCACCTGTGCCCAAAAGTCATGAGGATGCAGAAAAAGACGAAATTTCTTTTAGTTGGGGGTATGGTAAACCTAATTCATGGGATGATTTAGACTGTGAGTTTCGTTGTGTCATTTTAGCTGAGGCAGGTGCAGGAAAGACTGAGGAGTTTCGACAACGTGCAAGAATACTCCAGGCCCAAGGGAAAGCAGCTTTCTTCATTCGTATCGAAGATATCGATAGAGATTTTTATGAGGCCTTCGATGTTGGTGAAGAAAGCCAATTTCAGTTATGGCTGAATTCGACCAGCGAGGCATGGTTCTTCTTAGACTCTGTCGATGAAGCAAGGCTCGCAAGCCCGAGAGCCTTCGAAAAAGCTATTCGACAATTTGCGAAAGGTATAAAGAAATGCGCGCACAGAGCGCATATATATGTTTCCAGTCGCCCTTATAGCTGGCGACCTAAAGAAGATCGAAGGTTAATGGATGAGTGGCTCTTTCTTCCATCTTCATCGGAAGTAGATAAAGTCGAAGAAAATGAGGCAGTCAAAGCACAGAGTTCACTAAAAGTTTATACTCTGCGTCACTTGGATGAAGAGAGAGTTCGCCGCTTTTGTATGACTCGTTCAGCAAAGGATATTGACCGTTTAATCAATGAAATTGCGCGAACCAACCTTTGGAGTCTAGCAGAACGGCCATTTGATCTTGACGGTATTCTAGCAAAGTGGGCTGAGGGAAGTGAATTAGGTGGTCGCCTAGATCTTCTTCGCCATAACATTATTAAACGGCTTCGTGATGAGCATAACGTTGATCGTGCCCAGCTTCAGCCTGTCAATGGAGAGAAGTTAAGAGAAGGTGCACAACGATTGGCTGCCGCTGTTGTACTTACTGGCCAAGCTGGCATTAATGTTCCCGATTCAGCACCTGTCAAACCAGGTATCAATGCAGAAACCGTGCTTTTCGATTGGGATCCAAGTGAAGTCAGTGCGTTACTGGAACGTGGGATCTTTAATGACGTTATATACGGAGCTGTACGTTTTAGACACAGAGATGTGCGTGAACTACTTGCGGCTGAGTGGTTTGATAGACTATTGAAGCTCGGTAATAGTCGTTATTTAATCGAAACTTTGTTTTTCCGCGAGCAATACGGTGAGAAAATTATTACTCCGCTGCTACGTCCAATTTTGCCATGGCTTATTTTGTTTGATTCAGAAATTAGATTCAAAGCGCTAAATATTAACCCCGATATTGCCGTTGAGGGTGGCGACCCATCAAGATTACCACTTCAGGAAAGAGCGAATATTCTAGCAGACATTGTCCAGCGGATTTCTTCGAATAAAGATGACCACTCAGCTCGAGATAATAATGCTATTGCTAGGATTGCTAACACTGACCTTTCGGAAAATACACTACGGCTTATTGAAAGATACAGCGATAACGACGATGTAATCTTCTTCCTTGGCAGGTTGGTATGGCAAGGTGAAATGTCTTCCTGTGTTTTCTCTTTGGTTCACATTGCAGAAAATAGTTCGCGAGATATCTACGCAAGAATTGCTTCAACACGTGCTGTGATGACTTGTGGTTCATTCGAGCAAAAACAAAATCTATGGCTAAAACTAAATGAAAATGATGCTCAGATTCCAAGAGAATTGCTTTTAGAGTTGGTAGAGGAAGCTGACACCAACAGTCATAGTATTGAGCAGTTGTTGATATCGCTGGGTAAATTACCGGCTTATGAACGGTTTGAAAATAGTGCTCTGCGTGGTGCGCTTCATTCATATGTAGAGAAAATGTGCCTAGAGTCGCTCCCTAAACTAGTTGAGGGCTTGGACTCTTATCTAGAAAGACAGCCATTTGTTGAACGTAAGGAATGCCACGTTTCAGAAGAGTATGCATGGTTGTTAGATATCGCTATGCATGCGATAGAAAGATTGATTAAAGCACGCCACGATGCAGCTCTCGGTAATAAATCGCAATCTATTTTGTTGAAAGTTCCAGCTCTACGTTTTTGGCGTGGAGATGATTGCACTGAGCATAAGGACGAATTGAAGACGCTTGTACCTAGTTGGCCCGAGCTTAATGATTCGCTTTATTGGAACAGTATCCAACATGCTCGAAATATTGAGATTTCAAATTCAGACAAAAAGGTAACGGATGATTGGGCTGTTTCATGGCTTGGTCATTTTTGGCATTTTGATACGACTAGTCTCCCGAGACTTCTCAATTACATGCACATCCGCTCTTTGGAAGATGATAGTCTGGTTGCGCTTAGTACCGCCTTTCGAGTCTACTTGCAAACTGACAGATCAGAGAACATTCTCGCTTTATTAAGAGATGCCGTGGCTGATGAACCTGTTCTACGAGAGCGGTTGAACACATTGCTCGAACCGCCTGTATCAAAAGAGATGCAAAAATACGAAAAAAACGCAGCCGAGCGCCAGCGTAAACTTACTGAAAAAAAAGAGCGAAAAAAGCTAGACAGAGAAAGATGGATAGCAGACTTACGAGCAAACCCAGAAAGAATTCATAATTCTCCGAACCTTGAGCCAGGTGAATATTCCTGGGATCAATACTGGCTGATGGTGGAGCTACAAGAACTTAACCAGGGAACTAGCCGCTGGGGTTACACTGATTGGCAGGCATTGATACCTGAATTTGGGGAGGCTGTTGCTCAGGGGTATCGTAAAGCTGCGATCAAACATTGGTCGCAATACAAACCACCACTGCGTTCAGAGGGGTGGGAGGAAAACAATACGCCATACTCTCTTATTTTTGCGATGGCTGGATTGGAAATTGATGCCGCTGAATCTTTTGATTTCCCCCTGAATCTAAGCGAAGAAAACGTTCGGCATTCATTACGCTATATTTTTTGGGAATTAAACGGTTACCCCACATGGTTGGAACGGATGCACAAAGCCTTTCCACAATTGGTCAAAAAAGTGGTCATTAAAGAATTGGTTTGGGAACTCGAAAAGACAGAGTCGACTAGGGTATTACATGATTTAACATATCATGCACCTTGGCTACACCCTTATATAGCTTCTGTTATTCTCAACTGGATTGACATTAACCCTGGTCACCGTAGATCTATCAGAGAGTACTGTCTGAAAATTTTAGTCAATGGAGAGATAGAACCTGAGAAACTATCAGCTCTGGCTATCAAGCAACTTTCTAATACGAGCAATCCAGATGACATATCTTGGTGGTATGCACTCCGTGTAGATTGTTACCCAGAGAAAGGCATCTTAGAAGTTGAACAATGGTTATCAGAACTAGATGACGATACAGCAAAGCGTGCAGCGCAGATTTTTATAACAGCATTGATGGGGGGGCGAAGTTCGCGTTATACAAACCCCAATATTGGTTGTTTCCGTACAGCAGAACATTTGAAATCACTTTATTCCCTGATGCATAGCTACGTTAAAGTAGAAGATGACATCGACCGAACTAGTGGGAAAGTGTTCTCTCCAGAGCTACGGGATGACGCACAAGATGCACGTGATAGACTGTTTAACCTTCTATCAGAAATACCAGGTAAAGAAAGCTATACAGCAATCAAGCAGCTAATCCATGATCACCCTAATCCAGATTATCGCCCTTGGATGGCAAAGCAAGCGTATAAGCATGCTGAAAAAGACGGTGATCTCGAACCTTGGTCTGAGCAGCAAGTAAGAGAGTTCGCCAAGTCGCAATGTATTAAGCCGACAACGCATCGTCAGCTTTTTGATTTGGCTGTCCATCGGCTGCATGAGTTGAAGAACTGGTTAGAGCGAGGTAATGATAGTCCTTGGCTTACTTGGCAGCGTGCAGAGGGGGAAACAGAGATGCGAACGTTAATCGCAGGTTGGTTAAGACAGCGTTGTGACAACAAGTATACGATCGCAGAAGAGCCTGAACTTGCAAATGGCCAACGTATGGATATCTGGCTGCACAATACCAATGTCCTTTCACCTGTACCTATCGAATTGAAACTACTAGATAAAGAGTGGAGCGGACCGGACCTTTGTGAGCGACTACGCAATCAGTTGGCAGGAGATTATCTTCGAGAAGAAAGTGCCGGATGTGGCGTGTTTCTACTGGTCTCACAAAACGTGACCAAAAAATGGCTGTTCAATGGGAGTCTAGTCGGGTTGGATGAACTCGCAGCTGCACTTAAATGTTACTGGTTAGAGATTTCACATGAATATTCAGGCATAGATGCTATAGAAGTGATAGTAATCGATTTGGCGAAGAGGGCTCTGTTCTCTGATAAATAGACGAAATCACTTTTGCTCAAGCAAATTAAAATTACTTTTCTTTATGCAACTCGATGATATTAGAGCTAAAACTCCAACTTACTTTTGTCCAAAAATGAGTTTCAGAAGCATCGTTTAATCAAGCCAAGTGAGTACCTTATCAAACCCCTTTGGCGTTATATTGATGTACCAATCTAGCTCCACTTTTTTGCGCATAACCAGTTCACACTCTTCAAGAGCTTTACATGAAACTCGGAAGTTGTTCGGGTGAATATCTCTCCCAAGCACTTGATTGACGGCCAGGTTGATGACGGTTGACTTACCTTCTTTTACTCCTTTAATGAACGCCTTGGCTGCATATTTCGGAGCATTCCGATCAGTCATTTCCCCCCTGTGTCAGCATAGTTGTCGTCTAGATTTTTAAGGAGATAACTATGCCAGCTAATCCAGTTCCAATTGATGTGAAAACAAAAGGTCAAACTTGGTTGTTACCACCATATAATTGGTCTCATCGAAGAATTGCTAAAGAATTAGATGTGAGTCCTTCCGTGGTATCTAAGTGGAGAAATGAACTTGTTGAAAGTGGCCTATTGTCTACAGAGCCGACGTTAGAAAATACTACTATTGATTATTCAGCGGAGCAGAGATTTTTCATAGTGATTGAAACTGCAACAATGTCTGAACGCGAGTTAGCTGAATACTGTAGGTCTAAAGGGTTATTTGTCGATGACGTTAAAGCCTGGCGAGCACTATCTATCAAGGCGCAGAGCGCAACATCGACTTCAATGTCACACAAAGAAAATAAGCAACTACGTGAGGAACGCAGAAAGGTAAAAGCGTTGGAGAAGGAGTTGGCACGTAAAGAGAAAGCACTTGCTGAAACGGCTGCGCTACTGGTTTTGCGGGAAAAGTTCAATGCCCTCTGGGAAATCAACGAGGAAGACTGATTCCTATCTCAGAGCGGCTTAAAATAGTCACACTTGTTGATGAAGCTGTACGTAAAGGGGCAACAAAGACAAAGGCTTGTTCCACCGTTGGGTTATCAATACGAACGTTCCAGCGTTGGACACGGAACTCTGCCGAAATCACAAGTGATATGCGTCAGCATCCTCGGCAGCACGAACCTCATAATAAGCTATCAGAAGCCGAAAGGCAGCAGATATTAGATATCTGCAATACACCAGAGTATGCCGATTTACCTCCGAATATCATCGTTCCAATGTTGGCTGATGAAGGCATTTACATTGCCTCAGAGTCCACATTTTATCGTGTATTAAAAGCAAACAACCAGCTAGGTAAGCGAACTCGTAATCAAGCTGGCACAAGTCCTTCTCGACCAAAGGTTCAAAAAGCCTGCAAACCAAATCAGGTATGGAGCTGGGATATCAGTTATCTGCCATCGAAAATACGAGGGAAGCACTATTACCTCTATTTGATAATGGATATCTTCAGTAGAAAAGTAGTAGGTGCAGAAGTGTATGATCAGGAGCTAGGCGAATATGCAGCGGAGTTACTCCAAAGAACAACATGGCGGGAAAAGTGTGTGCAAGGCAACATTACTTTGCACTCTGACAACGGTGCTCCTATGAGAAGTTACACCATGCTTGCAAAGATGTATGACCTTGGGGTTGCAAGCTCTTACTCTAGGCCAAGAGTGAGCAATGACAACCCATACTCTGAGTCGTTGTTCAAAACAATAAAGTATTGTCCTTCATGGCCAATGGATGGGTTTTCTTCCATTGAAGACGCTCGGTGTTGGGTTGGTAATTTTGTTGATTGGTATAACAATGAGCATAAACACAGTGGCATAAAGTATGTAACACCTCAGCAGAGGCATTGCGGCGAGGATAATGAAATTCTCCGACAGCGTATGCAAGTCTACCGACGTGCTCAATTGACTCATCCAGGCAGATGGAGTCGGCAAACGAGAGACTGGAGTTATATCGATGAGGTGTACTTGAACCCTGAAAAGTGTGCAGCGTAATCATTCACGTTACTAAATTGTAAAAAAGACGACAACTTGCTTGAAAAATAGCGGAAACGAGCGATCGCAATCACCGAAATACGCAAATTGTTGCAATGATTTTAAAATTTCACCTTGATTGTGTGATCATCTCTTCTTTTATTGAACCTTAAATGGTCGAGTACATAAAAACACCCTACTCTGTTTTTTATGAAATATTAAATAATTGAGAGGGATTTATTATGATGATGGATATATGCGAGCTGCTTGGGATTTGTTTGTCCGTTTTATAGCGTTGCTTATTTAACGTAACGACACTTAGTACGCACCTAACATAAACCAATACTTTTGCTAGTGTGATGTTACTCATCGCACTAGCTCTTCACAAGTAAATTTGCCATACCTGTAGTTATTGATGATTTTCTAATTTAGCAAAAGCACTGGCAAGGTTTTGTCCAGAACCTTCACAGATGGCACTTCGTAACTCGGAAGTGCCCCATTGTGTGTTCACTTCGATGAGTGAACTACATCGGCAATCTATTTTTAC
>NZ_JBFSUR010000038.1:0-45807 GCF_041467535.1 Vibrio sp. 10N.247.311.47 | reverse complement strand
TCTCGCTGAAGCCTTGTGGCGTCTGCCGTGTCAGTGAGGCGGCATTATAGAGATGTTCATCACATTGGCAAGTGTTTATTAAAGAAAGATGCAAAAATAACGATTACATGGCGAATAAACACTCAAAGCCTTATTTGTGCAAGTTTAACTACAGAGTACTTACAAAATAACCACAGACTTATCCACAATTGATCTAATTTTCATCCTAGAAAACAAAAAAGCTGCCTCATGGCAGCTTTTTAAATGGCAACGAGTCTAAATCCCAGAACCATATTGCTCTCCATCATCTTCATGGAGACCACATTCGCGTTTCAACCCATTAAAACGAGTTTCCTCTTCAGTCATACCCGGTTCCCACTTCTTAGTTGTATGTGTATCTCCAACAGAAAGGTAACCCTGCTCTCGAAGCGGGTGATAACCGAGACCATGCTCTTCTAGGTAATAGTGAACATCTTTATTCGTCCAATCGATTACCGGCAAAAATTTAAACACACCATTTTGGATAGATAAGATTGGCAAATTTGCACGCGATTGAGATTGCTCTCTTCTTAAACCGGAAAACCATGTCCCAGCCTCGAGCTCATCCAACGCTCTTCTCATCGGTTCAACTTTATTAAGCTTGTTGTACTTCTCTATCCCTTCTATACCTTGATCCCAAAGTTTTCCATATTGCGCTTCTTGCCAATTAGGGCTCTGTTGGGCGCGAAAGACTTGAAGGTTTAGAGTCAACTTCTGACTTAACTCATCAATAAAGCGATAGGTCTCCGGAAATAGATACCCTGTGTCAGTCAAAATAACCGGAATATCTGGTTTTGCTTGGGTCACTAGGTGCAACATCAATGCTGCTTGGATTCCGAAACTAGAAGACACAACATGTGTCCCTTCTAAATTATCTAAAGCCCACTTAACTCTTTCTAATGCGGTTAGCTGCTCTAACTCTGCGTTGATTTGTCCAAGACGAAGTATTTGCTCCGTCTTAGTCAATGCGAGTAGCTCTGCTAACTTCAATTTTGAAGCGACAGAATTATGCATGCAGATCCCTCTTGGAAATGATCACCTCTTCGATGATGCCAGCTCGGATTGTAAAATCACCGAACCCTTCTTTGTCGTTGCGTTCTGTAGCCCAACGTCCCACCAGCGCATCAATCTCTTCTAAGATCTGAGCTGATGTGATGTTCTCTTTATACATCTTAGGGATACGAGTTCCGGCCTTGTTGCCACCTAGGTGCATGTTGTAACGCCCCGGAGCCTTACCCACTAAACCAAGTTCAGCCAACATTGCACGACCACAACCGTTTGGACAACCTGTGATTCGAAGGATGATGTTATCTTCTTCTGGTAATCCATGTTTTTTCAGAATGTCTTCAACATCCGTTACAAACTCAGGAAGAAAGCGCTCAGCTTCTGCCATTGCTAAAGGACATGTTGGGAAAGCCACACACGCCATTGAGTTTTTACGTTGCTCTGAAACAGCATCATCCATCAAGCCATATTGACGCGCCAGTTTTTCAATCTTGGCCTTTTGACTCGTCGACACACCCGCAACAATTAGGTTTTGGTTTGCAGTCATGCGGAAGTCACCTTTGTGGATCTTCGCTATTTCAGCAACACCTGTTTTCAGAGCTTTACCCGGAAAATCAAGTAAACGACCATTCTCGATGAATAACGCCAAGTGGTGCTTACCATCAATGCCTTCCGCCCAACCAATGCGATCACCACGGCCAGTAAACTCATAAGGACGGCTTTCAGAAAATTCTACGCCTGCACGCTTTTCTACTTCTGCTTTGAATACATCAATACCAACACGGTCTAGTGTGTATTTGGTTTTTGCATTCTTACGGTTTGAACGGTTACCCCAGTCACGCTGAGTCGTTACCACCGCCGCTGCTACATCTAACGTTTTATCTAATGGCACAAAACCAAAGTCGTCAGCTTTACGTGCATAAGTAGAGGTATCACCATGTGTCATAGCAAGACCGCCACCGACTAACACATTAAAGCCCACCAGCTTTCCGTCTTCAGCAATAGCAACAAAGTTAAGATCGTTAGCATGGACGTCCACATCATTTTGCGGAGGAATGACAACCGTCGTCTTGAACTTACGCGGTAGGTAGTTGCTACCAAGGATAGGTTCTTCATCCGTTGTTTCTAGTTTTTCACCATCTAACCAGATTTCTGCATAAGCACGAGTCTTCGGTAATAGATGTTCACTGATCTTTTTCGCCCACTCGTAAGCTTCTTGATGAAGTTCAGATTCAACCGGGTTTGTCGTACATAGAACATTTCGGTTTACATCACCCGCTGTCGCAATTGAATCAATGCCAATGCTATTTAGCGTTTGGTGCATCAACTTAATGTTCGGCTTCAAGACACCGTGGAACTGAAACGTTTGACGAGTTGTTAGACGAATTGAACCGTAAGAGGTACTTTCGTCTGCGAACTTATCAATCGCCAACCACTGCTTAGGGGTAATGATGCCACCAGGCATACGAGCACGAAGCATGACGTTATGTAACGGTTCGAGCTTTTGTTTGGTACGTTCGTTACGAATATCACGGTCGTCTTGTTGATACATACCGTGGAAACGAATCAACTGAAAGTTATCAGCAGTAAAGCCACCTGTTATGCGGTCTTGGAGATCTTGTTCAATCGTACCGCGTAGGTTATTACTTTCACGCTTAAGACGCTCATTGTCAGCCAAAGGTCCAAGTACTTGACCTAGCACTTCTTGCTCTATTACTTGCTTGCTCATTAGTACACATCCCTTTGGTAACGTTTCGCTTTACGTAAATCATTAATATATTGTTCAGCTTGCTCGCGGCTCTGGTTGCCATGCTTTTCCGCTATCGAAACTAACGCTTCATGAACATCTTTAGCCATTCGAGTCGCATCGCCACAGACATAGAGGTACGCGCCCTCTTGCAGCCATTGCCACACCTGCTCTGCTTGTTCGATTAAACGGTCCTGAACATAAACCTTTTCTTTTTGGTCACGGCTAAAGGCAACATCGAGCTTAGTTAGCGCGCCAGACTTGAGGTACTTTTGCCATTCAACTTGGTATAAGAAATCTTGAGTAAAGGTACGGTCACCAAAGAACAACCAGCTTTTTCCTTCAGCATCATTGTTTTCACGCTCTTGAACAAAACTGCGGAACGGTGCGATACCGGTACCCGGGCCGACCATGATGATTGGTGTATTGTCGTCTTGTGGTAATTTGAAGTTATTGTTGTTCTCAACAAACACCTTCACTTCACCACCCTCTTCAAGACGTTGAGCTAAGAAGCTAGAAGCTCCGCCTAAACGAGACTCTTCGCCTTTTTGGTATTCAACCAAACCAACCGTCAAGTGAACTTCTTCATCTACTTCTGCTTGGCTTGATGCAATAGAATAGAGACGCGGTGTCAGCTTACGTAACAGGCCAATTAACTCATCAGCCGATAGCTTAGTTTTCTTCTCAGCTAAAACATCGACAACTTGAGTATTACCCGCGTATTCACGAAGCTTGTCTTTATCTTCCACCAGCTTGATTAACTTCTTGCTGCCCGATAACTCAGCAAACTTAGTCACAAGTTGAGGGTTTGAAGTGGTAATCTCAAATTTACTCACTAGCGCACTATGGATAGATAGATTCTCACCATCGACATCGACACTTTCGATACCCGATAACCCAACCTTAGAAAGAATCTGATTTGCGAGTTCTGAACTGTTTTCATACCATACGCCTAGCGCATCGCCGGGTTGGTAGGTAATGCCCGACTCATCAAGATCAATCTCGATATGACGAACATCTTTACCCGAGTCACGACCCGTGATCTTTTGGCTCGTCAATAGTGTCGCGGTGTATGGGTTTTGTTTGGTGTATTGCGAATGACCGGCGGCCGCTTGACCGACTGGTAATTGAACCACATCGGCTTCAGTGCCTGTCGATAGCGTCTCTTTTACTTGCTCTAATGCTTTAGCGCGCCATTCCGTTGCTGATTCTTCGTAATCAACATCACAATCAAGGCGATCGACAAACGATTTCGCACCAAGCTTAGCGAGGAAGTTATCGAAGTCTTTAGCCGTTTGGCAGAAGAACTCATAGCTTGAGTCACCTAAACCAATCACACCGTATTGTAGGTTTGATAATTTTGGCGCTTTCTTCGATTGAAGGAATTCATGCAACTCAATCGCGTTATCAGGGGCTTCGCCCTCACCATTGGTTGAAGCGACGAAAATGACGTGTGTCTCTTTGGCTAAGTTCTTACCTTTATAATCACTCGCATCGAAAAGCTCGACGGCGATACCTAAGGCTTTTGCTTCTGCCTCGAGCGATTCAGCGACGCCTTTAGCATTACCGGTTTGAGAAGCGAAGATAATGCTGAGCTTACCCGCTGGCTTAGCCGCTACTGCAGCGGCCGCTTGAGCGATTGGCGCAGCAGCACCGACAGGCTGAGCTTGGCTCACTCCCCAAAGGTAACCACTGACCCATGCCAGTTGCTGTGAAGACAGTTCAGAAACAGTTTGCTGAAGATGACCCAATTGTTGGTCATTAAGTGGTGCTGCTAGCCCAGGTAACTCATTAGCCCCAGACTGTGCATTATTATTTTGTGAAGACTCTTTCTTATTTAAAGACATGGTCACGACATCCCTAATCATTGCGTGACGATAGATTAACCACTCCTTTTAATAACAAGAAAGAATAGAAAAGTATGTTTTATAACTTTTTGGAAGTAAAAACCGATTGAAACGCAAATTGACTTACTGGTTTTCAATACGCACTTGCTGAAAGCCAACCGCCATTGCCGATTTAGATGCTAGGTCTAAATCCGCGTAATGGCACTCTTCACCATGAACATCAGTAAGCAGAACAAAGCCACCTCCCATATGGCGAAACTCCACAACCCAAGACCCTTCTTGAATTGAGGGCTCTATGATCGCTTCAACTAACAGATTTTCTCTATATAAATTTCGTAATTCATTGAGTGTCATATTCCATCCCTTGCTTTGACCTCACTACATAGACCTTATAAGAATAGACGCAAATTGGCTCTCTGTATTAAGGATGGTCGAAAGTGATGAATGTGCTAACTAATTCCAGAAAGATATAATCAATAGATATAAAAAAACGCCACTTAATAAAGTGGCGTTCTTAAAATTCGTTCTAAATTTGCTTTATATGGCCTAGAAGCGCACTTCAGCACCAGCAAACCAACCATCGACCATGACAAAGCTCTTGCCTAGTTCTGAGCTAAAGAACTCATCCGAATCTAAATCGATAACACGGTAACCACCACGCAGGGCAATTTCAGATTCTGATACTGGAATTCGGTACTGAACACCCGCCATCAAGTCAGTGCTCTTAATACCACTGCTATCACCGAACTCCATCGTACCAATGATATCGAAGTTAGTGTCCGGCACATTGATCTCTGCGTTACCGTAGAAGCTCCACGTGAACTCATCAAACGTCGATGTTTTCGCACCTGTTGCTTTTGGTTCAATGTAATTCGAGTTTGAGTATTGAGTAAACGTCACACCCGCATCGAAGTTCATCTGCTTGTGATCTAACAACGTGTAATAGAAGGTGTAGTCGTACTTATCGAAAGCCAATGAATCTGCATCAACAGAAGTATAGCGAAAGCTAGCGTTTGGTAGCATCGGGGCATTATGCTCAAATGCGAAATACAACGAAGGTGAGTTAGAATCGTCATCTTGTCTAACTTCGTTTAGCTTTGTACTTCCCCACCACATATCGGCACCGACTTTAGCCGTGTAAGAAAACTCTTCTTCAGCAGACACTGCTGAACTTAAAGATAGCATTCCCACTAAAGCAATTAATGGCATTTTATTCATTTGAGATAGCTCCAATTCCATATCGTAGTGCTAATTGTATGCACATTCATAGATTATTGGGGAAAATTCTACCACACATCTTAAATTCTAAAACGATAAACCGCTGACGAGTAAAGATTTGACGGCACGATGACCTTAGTAACGTCTCTGGTTAGAACTGTGTACAAAATTTTTGAAAAACCACACACCGATTGCAATCACGATCAACCAAGGCAGTAACTTAAACACGACGCCCATCATACCTAAGACCAACATGACTAATAACGCCACTCCGGTTGCAGCCAATACCGTCATAAACGTAATACCAGTGACAAGTAGAGTCGCAACGAAAATAAGAACAAATATTAATTCAAACATAATGGTCTCCCTAATGAGTTAATGACCTATCTTTCCTACTTTCTAACATTGCAGCTTCCATACCAAGTATGCCAACCCTATAAAATCCTTATTTATCAGATAAATAAAAAGCCACACATCTTCATACGTGGCTTTTCGGAAACTTATAGTGGTAAATTTAACCTCTAGTGGCGAATTTAACCTTAAGTTTTTAACTTAGAGGGAGCTTAAACATTTAGCTCTTTAGGGATCTTAGCCAATGCTGTTTGCATCACTTCAATACCTGCACCTTTCTTATGTGCGTTTTCACTGATGTAGCGACGCCATTGTCTTGCACCAGGCATGCTTTGAAACAAACCAAGCATGTGACGAGATATGTGACCTAAGCTTGCGCCATTTGAAAGTTCACGCTCGATGTACGGGTACATCTCTTCGACAACCTGTGAGCGCTTCTTAATTGGTGTGTCTAAACCAAAGATCTGTTGATCAACTTCAGCCAAAATAAATGGGCTATGGTAAGCCTCACGACCAATCATCACACCATCAAGGTGTTGCAAGTGCTCCTTAGTTTGCTCAAGAGTAGTAATGCCACCATTCACGGCAATCACCAGATCAGAGAAATCTTTCTTGATTTGGTATGCACGATCATAATCTAGCGGTGGGATCTCACGGTTCTCTTTCGGGCTAAGGCCACTCAACCACGCTTTACGCGCGTGAATAGTAAATTGCTCACAGCCACCTTTTTCAGAAACCGTCGAAACAAACTTAGTTAGAAACTCATAAGAGTCTTGGTCATCGATACCGATACGCGTTTTCACCGTAATTGGAATATCAGTGACTTCTTTCATCGCTGAAACACAATCTGCCACCAACTCGGGCTCAGCCATCAAGCATGCACCAAATCGACCATTCTGAACTCGGTCTGAAGGGCAACCTACGTTAAGATTCACTTCATCGTAACCACGCTCACCAGCAAGCTTGGCACAAGCCGCAAGATCAACCGGGTTTGAACCACCGAGTTGAAGTGCAAGAGGATGTTCTTGCTCGTTATATTCTAGGAAGTCGCCCTTACCATGTAAGATCGCGCCCGTTGTTACCATTTCCGTGTACAGAAGAGTCTGCTGAGAAAGCAAACGGTGAAAGTAACGACAGTGGCGGTCAGTCCAATCGAGCATGGGTGCAACGGATAAGCGGTTAGCCGCGTATTTACTAGTATTGTCAGGTTTCATAAGGTGTTACTCGAAATCTATATACTGTATATATATACAGCAATTTGCTAGAGTTGCCCCAAACTCACCCTTTCAGTACGCATATAGTACGTATCGATGGAGTAGGACGAATGGCATCATTTAGCATTAAAAAAAGAACACTAAAAAGCGGTGAATCACGCTTCACAGTGGACATTGTAGTCAAAAAGAATTCGGCGATTATACACAGGGAATCGAAAACATTCAGGAAAAAAGAACTCGCTAGAACCTATGCAAACAAGCGGGTTCTTGAGCTAGAAAACCCTGACGAATCCGGACAGAAATCCGTACCGTTGTACGTACTTCTGGACAAGTTTATGGAAGAGCCTGATTTATGGGATAAAACAGGACGAACGAAGCAATACGTAATTAAGCTTCTTCGTGACTGTGACATATCCAAGGTTGAAAGCGACAAGCTAAGAACTAGCGATTTAATCCAACACTGTAAAAACAGGAAAGGTGGAGGCGCTGGCGGTGCAACGGTCTATCACGATGTTGCGTATCTCCGTTCTGTGATGAAAAAAGCAAAGCCTGTGTTCAACATCGCGGCCAACTTTCAGATATTTGATGAAGCCGTCCCTGTCCTCATTGATATGGGGTTAATCGGTAAAAGTCAGAAACGAACACGTCGCCCTACTTCTGAAGAACTGAAACTCTTAAAGCTTGGATTAGAACAACGTGAATCTTTCCGGCCAAACGGCACAACTCGAATCCCATTCACCGATATTCTTGAGTTCAGCATTCTTACTTGTATGCGAATTGGTGAAGTCTGCAAGCTGCGTTGGGAAGACCTCAACCAAGAACATAAAACGATACTCGTTAGAGATAGAAAAGACCCAAGGAAGAAAGAAGGTAATCACATGATTGTCCCGTTACTTGGTGAGTCATTTGAGATAGCACTAAAGCAACCTAACAAAGGTGAGCTAATTTTCCCGTACAACTCACGAAGTGTTAGCGCAGGCTTTCAAAGAGTGAGAAACGAGTTAGGTATTGAAGATCTGAGGTATCACGACTTACGAAGAGAGGGAGCAAGTCGGTTGTTTGAAAAGGGCTACTCTATTGAAGAGGTAGCTCAAGTGACAGGACATAGGAATCTGAACATTTTATGGCAGGTTTATACGCAGCTATTCCCACATAAGTTGCATAACAAAACTCCATGAGTGATCAGAAAACGTCACTTACATTTACGACTCTCAGCAACATCTTTATCGGTAATTTGTTTTGACCCTATTCACTGTAAGTATAAGTAATTTCTGATATAACGAGCTTAACCGACAATTATTTAGAACCTGTATAAATATGCAAATAAATGAAATTCAAGAGTTGTCTCTGTGGTATCACAAAGAGATCCAGCTCAATAAAGTAGAAACCTTACTAAGCACTTGCTTAAACAGACTGAAAGGTAACGCTGCGATACCCAACGAAAAAAAAGTGTTACTTGAGGCTATTTCTGCTATTGACTGCAGTTCGATAACAAGCAATCAAAGAAAATGTCTAATTAAGTTGAATGTGAGCTCGATAGTATTAGAAGGAGCTTTAAATGAGTTCACTTTACTTTTTGATATGCAAGTCAATGATACGAACTTTGTAATATCTACATTAGATCGACACTTGAAGTTTTTGACAGCAGCTACAAAGGCGTTTACTCAGATAAGAGGTGCACTTCCTATCATTGTTCCTAGTGAATTTCTTAATGCAATAGAAGTTCCAACAGGGAAAATTCTAACTCGTTTAACTTTCCATAACGAAGCCTCCATCAGCAATGTTATTGAATTTAATGATTGGGCTAAACGATGGAGCTTGATCGCGCGTGGATTCTCTATGGCAGTAAACCAACCAACTGAAGATTTTGAAATAGTAAACGCTGATCGTGGTTCATTCATTATAGATTTGTTGGTTGGTGCATCGGCTATGACGATACTATTTAAATCACTAAAATCACTAACTGATTTAGCCGTATCTGTTACTGAGCTACGAATCAAACATAAGCAATTAGAGCAGCTAAAAGGCACGGTTCCACCCGAAATGTTTCAGGAGTTCTCTGAAGCTTCGAATAAAAATATAGAAAAGCAAGAAGATGAAATTGTAGATAAAGTTATTGCGAGTTTAAAAGAGCAGGGCTTAGTCGAGAACGAAAAAGCAAACAATGAACTTGCGAGAGCAATTAAAGAAGTACACAAGTTTAATGCGTCTGGGGGTTCAATGACTTGTCTTGCTAGTAATGATGACCAGTTTGACACTGAGACGGTTAAAGAGCTCAACCATTCATACGAATTACTGCAAAATAACTCTGAAATTAAGCTACTCGAAGAAAAACCTGCGGGTAAGTAACTTTTCAAGTCAGAGAAATATTCTCTATGAGAACAAAGCCCTCACGATTGAGGGCTTTTATTTTCCAACCGAGTCAAACGCTCGTCCATTTTTTCCATCATCACGCGCAACCACTTAACATCCGTTTTGAGCGTTACGCCTACACCCACTCCGCTAGATAAGGCACTAACAACGGCAACAATGATTGTTTGATACTCTGCCATTTACTTAAACTCATTGCGTAGGGTTTCCCATAGGCCAAATACTATTGGAGCACTTGCGCCAATAATACCCCCGAATTGAACACCGTCTGCCGATACGCTCGCGGTGATAAGTTCAGGGTGACCAGCTACCAAAGCAGCTCCCGCGCCAAGTAACGCTAAACCCTTTTTAGTGGAAGGAGCAGATCATTTTCTTCTGTTCACTTTCTATGACGCGGACTTAAATAACCAACTTTTCAAGTTCGATTCGGTGAGAGGCTTTTCCTTTACTGTGCTTTACCCATAAACGCTTTGGTTGGTATCCATTGGCACGGACCTCAACATCATAATTACCCTCTGGCAATCGCATACCGGCTTGGTACCTAGGCTTAATATTCATTATTCGAACCTTAAAACCCGGTTGGTTCTGTGCATTTGAATTGATGTACATAGGAAACTCCGTTTGGGCTTCATTATTGTTTTTAGCTGAACTCACCGGTTCGCTCTCAGCACGCTGAGTTAAATAACGAGCAAAAACACCATCCAACTCCGCTACCGAATGCTCCAAAGAGGTAGAAAACCCATCAGTAATACGCATACTTTTGTCTATTTGAGCGCCAAGTGGATGAATCAACGGTTGAGTATGTATCACCCAACGAACGGCATAAGAAGCCGACGGAGATAGTGTGTCACTGACTTGCTCTAAGAAAAAGCCAATCGTTGAGTCCGTTTGAGTGTACTTGGATGAAAATACATTCACAGGCACAACAAGAATAACGAATATGACGATAAACGAGCTGCCTATATTCAGAGCCTTGCTCTTCAAGTTCGGTGCTGGCCGTGGTTTATGGTAATTCATCAACACGATAAATTTTCCTGGCAGCTTAAACACCGTTAGGACAACGAGAAATAGCGATAGTCCCATTGATATTGGCGGCACAATGATAGAACGCAATGCCGCTTTGCCTTGTTCAGCATAAGGGCCATCATCAGCAAACTGAGCGCGTGACGCCTCAATATAACCTAGCCAATAATCTCTCTCACGCCTCACATTTGGAACAATAACCTGTTGGTAAAATTGCTTATTATTCCACGTCGCCATCATGGGCTCGACGTAATAACGTTCGCCCATACGATTCTTTATTTGTTGCTGAACTTCGGCTACTTTTTGAAAATCATTCCAAGATAAGTTCGGTTCAATGTCGTAACCCCGCTGCTTTGCCTCGGCATGCCAACGAGCTTTGGTGTCCTTCATAACTTTGTTTCTGACTGCATTTTTAAACACGCTAATTTGGTTTATTTGCCAATTGGAGTCTAAATGGATCCCCTTTCGATGAACTTGAGTACGAACCTTACTTGCTGTTGTAGAGTGGGAGCGAAACTCCGACATAGAGTCGATTCCCATAGGATAACCGGTCTCTTTTAAGAACTGTTTTTGCCACACTGCCAGTATTCGTGGTGTGTAATGAGCGACACTATTGGTATACGTTTTATCTTGAATGGCTTCTCCAGCTTGCCCTGTCGCCTGCTCAATACCGGCTTGGATAACTGATAAGCCTAGAGAACCGAATGCTTCCCCCCAAGATGTTTCACCTTTCGTTCGTCGAAAGGTTTTCTCTAACCAATAATCCATCGGTTGGTGGGGAATCGAGTTATCTTTTAATAAGCGTTCATAGCGATCTTCAATGCGGCTGATACAATTGGCTCTTGAGCTTCCTTTGCGTTTATAACAGCGTTCTTTATCATCAAATAGGTCAAAAATAGGTTGTGCAACTCTTTGTGCTCTCGCCTCTGCTCTCGTTAAATAGGCCTTACTCGCCTGTTGATAATCACGATACCCCGTCGCGACGGTCGACTCGACCTCTTCCCACGCTTGATTGGCCTTTTGATGGCGAGACTCTACCGTCTGATTATACGCCCCAACATGTTTTTGATATTGATGCCACGATTGCTGAACTTCACTCCGTAATACTTTATAGTTCGCATAGTGCTCATCGAAATTGGCGTTTGCTCGATTTTGAATATAACGATCCAAAATTTGAACTTTCTTATCATCAATATGACTTAAGAATGCATCATTGCTGTAAACCAACCCACCGATCAAAGCGAGAAAAGTCATTTCTGACGACTCGGTACTCGCCTCTGAGTTATAAGGGATCCCTTCGATATTAATCGCATTCATCGCTAAACTAGATCGCAGTACAGAGGAAAAGAAAGCCTCCTGTCTCTGCTTTGCACTACTCGGTTCAATCAACCATTTATCTATTACCGCCTTTTGACCAAAAAAAACCGTTGGCCAAACCAAAGCTGTAATCACGACCAACGATGAAATAGCGCGAAACTTCGTCGTGGTCAGCCATCCTTTAAGTAGAAAATCCGCAACAATTAAAGTCACCCCGATCCCTGAGATGGTTCGGCCAAATAGCTCCGTTTTATGTAATTGAGCATCACTAACATCGATTCCACCCGCAATTTCAACCAACTTGGCGTTGAAAGCGACTTCAGGAAAAAGATAAAGAAGTGAACAAAAAAACAACAAAACAGCCAACCATTTCGGCTTCTTATTATTTGTGGTTATTACGTCCTGGCTAGGAACTGGTTTCATCTTAACGCTTCCATAATTTGTCTATCCCTGTTCTCATCAAACATCATTTTTCTGTCGGCATCGAAATGCTGATCGCATCGTTACTTAAATTTAAATCTTCATCTTGAATATCAAACAGCACTGCTGGCTTCGCGCTCTGCGTTGTTTGCGTTCTTTTTTTCACACCTTTCACGCTAGCAGGCTTGGAATGTGACACACTCCTAATGAGACCTCGGTTAGTGATGTAATGGCCATCTTTGAGGTAATCTATTTGTTCATAGAGTCGGTGAAAATCAGCGTCATTGGGTAGGCCAGCAACGGTTTCGCCTGCTAACGTTGTGGGTTGGTAGCCATTTGATTGAACGACAAGCTGTGGAGCAAGCTGCTGACAAATAGAGAACTTACTGGTATCCATGATCGCCTCATCTGGCAGAGGTCGACCTGCCTTAGCTAACGAGACCAATTGATCTTGGTGGTAATCCGTTCCGTTAATCGTATAAGTCACCACCTTCATGCCTTGCGCTTTCGCACGGCTGTAAATTGTCGCATATTGTCGGTAACTTCTTATATCAACATGTAATCCACTATTGGGGCCAAGTATTCGTTTTACCGTTTTAGCGGAATGTTTGGGCTTATGCTTACGATAACGCCCCTCCATAGCAAAGGCGCGATCGATATTCTTTTTATTTTTCTGATAATAATCATCAGATCTCATCCCTCGCTTTGCATCTTTTTTAAATTTAGCAACCGACGTTGAATGCGCTTCCCACACATACCCAAGATAAACACTTGGATTGATTTCCCGCATTTTTTTCAGAACGTCCATATCCATTGATGAATAAAAATAGTTTCTATAGGGGAGACTTTGTCTGGCCATTTCGTCGAGTTTAAACAAATCTTCCATGGAGCCATCTGATGTTTTTATTTCAATATTAAGGGGTTGTTCAATCGTTGCGTAATGGTACCAATCATTCACGGCTTCATTGAAATAAGCGGGACGATACCCATCTAATGTTCCGTCAGGGCTCCTTCCACTCAGAGAGTTCCACTCACTACTCTTCATACGACTCACGCGATATCGCTTACCATCACTACGAGCGGTTGCTCTTCCTGTTTCTATGTCGTGATGTACAACCCAATCTTTATCACGCGTCAGCATCACATCAATTTCTGCTCCATCAAAACCACTTACCGCCGCCATTTGAATCGCATTACGAGAGTTTTCAGCATAATTAGAGCTGCCACGGTGGGCGATAACATCAATAGGGCACTGTCCTTTGATGTAAGAGATATCCCCTCCCATGGTTTGATAAAGATTGCGCGATTTTAACGCCAACTGCATATCACGAAACATTTCTCGCCCCTCTGCTGAGTTATGATTCGAGATTAGTTTTGCATCTGCAGGTAATCCAAGCCCTCCCTCCAAGGTTGGTTGTGGTGGTGTTACTTTATCTGTAGATGAACATCCCTGAATAAGAGCAATAGTAGTGACAAGCAGCCCTCTTGAAAGCGTGGTTACACGTGAAGGTGGTGAAAACATGAGATCCTTATCCGTTGGTAGCTTATATGTGACATAACTGGGTTTCACACGCTGAGCACGACAAAGTCGGCCTCCAAGCACGGAGACCGCAAAGTGCTAATATATGATGACTCCAACCATTGATTTCGATTGTTGATATGTTGTTGGAGTGGACGTGTTTAATGGTTTAATTTGATTGAAAGCAAAGGCTCAAAAACTCATAAATACAAATCATGATTACATTATTTCATCAAATAATAATTGAATAAGCCCTTGTTCATCTGGGATGTCATACCCCTTTCGACATGGATAAGCCAAACCATCTGTGAAGTTCAAAAACGAAAAGCTATTGTCTATGCTTTCGCTCCCCTCTTCATCCTGCCATGGTTCAATAGTACTGTTCTGTTTAGTCACGATATAACCACACGAATTGACAGGCATCTCGGTCTTACGATTTAAGACTATCTTATGATTGGAATTATTGTAGTGATTTACTCGAATCTTACCGGCTAACGCTAGATATATCGCCCCTGCGGCGCCCAAAAGCAAAGTATGGCCGATAACTTTACCTGTCGCACTCGCTACGGCGATTCCAACATTAGCAGTCGCACTCGCGATGCTTTGACCTCGGTTTCCATAACGGTCTGTAGAATACACGTAATCCACGCTATGTTTTCTTTCAACGCGAGCACGTTGTCTGACAGGAGTATGGTTTATGTACTCTTGACCACCAAAAGCATCAAAGTTGTGTATTAATACCGGAACACAATGATAAGTTTCTCCATTCCAGTTCACTACACGAGCCTTCATTTGCCATGGATAATACTCTTCATCTAAATATTTCTTACATAAAGCTGGTAACAAATGGCTAAGTAACGCTGTGTTGTGATCGCTCTGCGCCATGTTGTACAGTTCTTGCGTTATTGATCGGGCCTGCTCTTGATCTCCTGATCTTGCGGCAACGATAAAGAGAATGACCTCGCCCCAAAAAGTATCGTTGATCAAGTAGTCAACCGGCAAATTATCGATTTCGATTAAAGCTCGTGGAACATCTTCATCGGACAAAGCCTCCAATACTGCAGACAAGTGATGCACGCGATCTTGAGGCTTTGCAATAGGTTCGTAATATGCGTCCCATCGTTCAACAAAGGTCTTCCAACGCATTATTTTTTTAAACTCCTCAGTTACTCCTTCCGTGGTGAGTAACTTAGGTTCAATATATTTTGCAATGTGCTTTTTATGACCGTCTCGCTTTTTCATCGCCTTTGTGTAAATTTTGCTATCAGACTTGAATAAGTGCAGTGCTAAACCATAGCTTTCATACCATTCACCAAGGTTAAGATGACTACTTTCTAATGAAGCTTTAGCCAAAGCGTCAAAATGCTTTTTCATTTTATTCCCTTCCAATTTGACGACTTAAATAAAGATAAAGGCGATGACTAAAATAATAGCTGCGGCTATAGCCAGTTTGATGTATAGCTCATTTTTTTTAACTCTTGGTTCTTCCACTTCTTCAAGCTTATCCCTCATGGCCTTAAAGTCATCCAAACGTTGTTGATAACGTTTTTCTCTTTGATTATAGATGGACAACAGTTTCAGAAATGATTCTTTGTTTACTTGCTCCACAGCTTAACTCCAAGCATTTGAAATTAAAGACTAAAACTACAATACACCATGACAAGCTCATGTTGACAGGAGGGGTCAATAGTCTTCTTCTAGTCTATATTAGGCATCGATTTTAGCGAATAAGGAACAATATGCGATAAGAAATGTGATTTAAAACAGCACATTATTGTAAGAAAAATTAATTGAGCTAAATTGAACTCAAATGAAGATGTCATATCAACTTTACCTCATACTTTTTTATAAACCTATTCACCAGATCTCTAATTCAACCTCATTAATCAGTTATGCCTTGAGTCACACTGTCATTTTGAGTTACCTTGTCTTATTCAAAGTCGTGGGTCACAATACGCTCTGTACCTGACTTTAATAGAAATCATTGGCTCCCAAAACGTAGTAACCTAGAAATAAGGTTTGATTAGGGATGTCCGATTGAATGGTGAAAAATTTGGACCACACATTAATAGAGCAAGTTGAAGGGATATGCGCATCGCGAGGCGTTAGATTAACACCTCAAAGAAAGCGAGTGTTTGAGCTCATCCTCTCTAATAAAAAAGCCTCCAGTGCTTATGAATTATTAGAGCAGTTGAAAGTCAGTGAACCGCAAGCCAAGCCACCTACAGTATATCGCGCTTTGGATTTCTTGTTGGAGCAAGGTTTCATTCACAGAGTTGAGTCAACCAATAGCTTCATATGCTGCTGCTCTTGCAATGCCAACAAACATTTCTCCCAACTACTGATCTGCGATAAATGTGGCACTGTGATAGAACTGCAGGACGATGCGCTTGTCACCCTACTCGCCAGTAACGCTGAGAAGCATGGCTTTCAATTGACGAATCATGTCATTGAATCGCATGGCATTTGCCAATCTTGCTCCTCCGAGATGAAAGAATAAGATTATAGAAGAACATTATGCGCGCTGAATTTGTAAACCCGTTTTTAGCTTCTTTGATGAACGTATTAAAAACGATGGCTTCTCTAGAATTGAAGCCACAAAAACCGAGAGTTAAGAAAGATGAAATCGCTCGTGGTGATGTATCCGGCCTAATTGGTATGGTGGGTACACAATCTCGTGGCTCTATGTCGATCACCTTTGATGAAGGTCTCGCTCTCGAAATCATGGAAAACATGCTTGGTGAACGACCAAACGGCCTCAACGAAGAAGTGACCGATATGGTGGGTGAAATCACTAACATGGTGACTGGCGGTGCGAAACGTATTCTTGCGGAAAGCGGTTTTGACTTCGATATGGCAACACCAATCGTGGTTTCCGGTAAAGGTCATACGATTCGTCACAAGTGTGATGGGGCAATCATCATCATGCCTTTCTCATCTCAATGGGGTAATGCTTTCATCGAGATCTGTTTCGAATAACAGCTGTTTATTTCTAGCAGTACTGAGTATCAACTCAAAGAAGGTTGGCATCATGCCAGCCTTTTTTATTACCTGCGATTTAACCAATGCTTGCTATACAGATACAAAAGCGCCAACCCGAAGGTTGGCGTTTTTTTGGTGCTATCAACTCAATTAAGCTTTAAGCGCTTTAAATGCGTTGATTAGACCGTTAGTTGAGCTGTCGTGAGACGTTACTTGAGCATCGTCAGCAAGCTCTGGAAGAATTTGGTTTGCTAGTTGCTTACCAAGTTCTACACCCCATTGGTCGAAGCTGAAGATGTTCCAGATAACGCCTTGAACGAAGATCTTGTGCTCGTACATCGCGATTAGGTTACCTAAAGAGCGAGGGTTGATTTGCTTAACAAGAATAGAGTTCGTTGGACGGTTACCTTCAAATACTTTGAAAGGTACAAGCTCAGCCACTTCTTCAGCTGTTTTGCCAGCCGCTAGGAATTCAGCTTCCACTGTCTCTTTTGTCTTACCGAATGCTAGTGCTTCAGTTTGAGCAAAGAAGTTAGACATTAGCTTCTGGTGGTGATCAGATGCTGGGTTGTGGCTGATAGCAGGAGCAATGAAGTCTGATGGGATCAGCTTAGTGCCTTGGTGAATCAGTTGGTAGAAAGCATGCTGACCGTTTGTACCAGGTTCGCCCCAGATGATAGGACCTGTTTGGTACTCTACCGGGTTGCCTTCACGGTCTACAAACTTACCGTTTGATTCCATGTTGCCTTGCTGGAAGTAAGCTGCAAAACGGTGCATGTACTGGTCGTAAGGTAGAATTGCTTCTGACTCAGCGCCGTGGAAGTTGTTATACCAAATACCGATAAGCGCAAGGATTACTGGAATGTTGCTTTCAAACTCAGTTGAAGCAAAGTGGTTATCCATCTCGTGAGCACCTTCTAGTAGCTCAACGAAGTTATCGAAGCCAACAGATAGTGAGATAGAAAGACCGATTGCAGACCATAGTGAGTAACGACCACCAACCCAGTCCCAGAATTCGAACATGTTGTCAGTATCAATACCAAACTCAGCTACCGCAGTTGCGTTAGTTGATAGTGCTGCGAAGTGTTTAGCTACGTGTGCGTTGTCACCCGCTTCAGCCAAGAACCAATCACGTGCAGAGTGCGCGTTAGTCATTGTTTCTTGAGTCGTGAATGTTTTAGATGCCACTAAGAATAGCGTTGTTTCTGGGTTAAGAGGCTTAAGTGTCTCAACGATGTGAGTGCCATCTACGTTAGAAACGAAGTGCATGTTTAGGCGAGTTTTGTATGGCGTTAGTGCTTCAGTCACCATGTATGGACCAAGATCCGAACCGCCGATACCGATGTTTACAACATCAGTGATCTCTTTACCTGTGTAACCTTTCCACTCACCAGAAACGATGCGGTGTGTGAACAGTTCCATTTTTGCTAGTACAGCGTTAACTGCTGGCATTACGTCTTTGCCGTCAACCATTACTGGCTTGTCGCTACGGTTACGTAGAGCAGTGTGAAGTACTGAACGACCTTCAGTCTTGTTGATTGCATCACCACCGAACATTGCTTCGATTGCAGACTTAACTTCAGTCTCGTTCGCAAGAGCAAATAGGTGCTGCATAGTTTCAGCATCGATAAGGTTCTTAGAGTAATCCACTAAGATGTCAGAACCGAAACGAGTAGAAAAGCTCTCGAAACGCTTTGCATCTTGAGCAAACAGCTCTTTCATATCCATATCTTGAGCAGACTCAAAATGTGCCGTTAGAGCTTTCCACGCTTGTGTTTGCGTTGGGTTGATATTTTTCAACATGGTATCTATCCCGATGTTACTGTAGGTTTTATTCTAAACGTCACCTGGGTGATGAATAGAACCCCCGATTAGGCGAAAGTTTATATTTTTCTGTGATGACCAAACCGCGTCACCACTGAAAGATTCTTTGTAATTTTTTTTCACGACGTATTATGCCGTATATGAAGAGCGCCACCTTGAGATAAATCAGGATTCGATTTCCTGATAGAGAGATCGATGCTGACTCAGGTTCTAACATAATTAAATGTGAGCGATAGCTGATAAATTCAAGTTCAAAAGATAGCGTTAAACCACTTTTTTTCCAAACACATTATAAAGGATGGCGTATGTGGATTCAGAAGACTATACACCTAAATGCAAGAAAGCGTGGATTTCATCTCATTACTGATGAAATTGAACAACAGATACACGATATCAATTCTCTATCTGTTGGTTTATTACATCTTTTTATCCAACATACCTCTGCCAGCCTCACGCTAAACGAGAACGCTGATCCTACCGTCCGTACCGATATGGAGTCGCACTTTAATAAGTTTGTCCCAGAGCGAGCGCCCTACTACAGACACACCTATGAAGGTGATGATGACATGCCTGCCCACATTAAAGCATCGACACTTGGCACCAGTGTGACAATACCAATTAGCAATGGTCGTTTAGCTTTAGGAACATGGCAGGGTATTTACTTAGGAGAGCACCGAGATTGTGGTGGAAGCCGAACTGTGATTGCTACGATGCAAGGTGAGTAGACTGCTTGAAAACAAGATCTCCTTAATAAAAACAATATCTTGTTAATAAAAAAGAGTGGTGTGTTTCCACGACCACTCTTATAAAAATAGTATTTGGCCTACTGTAGGCCGAAAGGTTTAGAAGGGCTGGTTTATCATAACCCTAAAGGCCCCTTCGTCACCACCTCGCGCCAACTCAGCACGTACAACAATACCTTCCACTTGGAAACGCACCGCGCCACCTAAGCTCCATTTCATGTCCGAGTGCAGTGTTTTGATGTCGTACTCATCGGCAACGCGCCCTAATTCAGCAAACGCTACCCATTGCCACCAAGGCAAATCGTAGTAGTTTATCAGTGGGATATCGCCAAGTGGTTGCCAGTCAGGAAGTACTCGGTACTCAGCAGAATAATGAACTGCAGAGCGACCGTGATAACGACCTCCGGTATAACCTCGTAAACGATACAAGCCACCCAATCGAGCTTGCTCCGTTTCTGGTGGGCGAGCACAATCTTGCCCAGAGCAGTTATCCCACGTTGGCGTATCAGCAGTATAGAAATCGAGTGCCACAACTTGTTGATCGAATAAGTCCCCTAAAGGACCTAAAGCAAAGTACTGGCTATTTTGGAAGGTCCACTTAAGCCACAAGTCATCGTTAGACCAACTCTCTGCGCCAGTGGTGAACTCAAGGTTAGTGTGAGAACCTCTGGTCGGGTTGCGTGTGCTATCACGGTTATCCCAATCAAACGCCAAACTAAAGCCTGTTGCCTCCTCGGTATTATTTAAACCTTCCAACTCACGAGCAGTATAAAAAGGCGTAAATAGAATCGAACTGACACCCGATTCGACTGGCGAAGCAAAACTGAACTCTTTGATTGGTTGAAACGCGCCGAGTAAGCCATGCTCTGCAACGTTGCCCCAAGGTAGCAAATACTTAAACTCAAACTGATAGTTTTGCTCTAAGCCATCAGCAATGGTTTTGTCATCGATAGATGAATCATTATCGCCTTGAGAACCAATGTAATACGGGTTGTCGTTGAAGCGCGCTTGATACATCTGAGTGCTAAACAATACGTTCTCAGACAAGGCATAGTTAAAGGCCGATAGAAAACCGACATAGCTGTCTTTGTCTGAATAGAGTGCAATACCAAACAGAGCGGCTTGAGGTTGCCAAACACCCTTTGCGACACCCGCAACCCCAAAGGTGTTACCCATGGTTTCGGTGCTGAAGTAGAAAGGAACAAAGGCTGAATCTTTTTCTTCACTCACAGCGGAAGAAGAAAAGCTGACACCGAGTAATGTCATTGCAGACATTAGCCAGCTTCGAGTCGTTCGCTTGAACATAATTTACTTATCAAGATCCATGATTACTTCACATATTCCATCGCAACACGCGAAGTCAGCTTAGTGACTAACTCGTAAGCGATAGTGCCGATATGTTCAGCCACTTCTTCTGAAGGTAAATCTTTACCCCACAGAGTCGCTTCATCGCCGACTTTATCTGCCGCATCAGGGCCTAGATCAACCGTTAGCATGTCCATTGATACACGTCCTGCGATCGGTACTTTTCGACCGTTAACGAACACTGGAGTACCGTTAGGTGCAGTACGAGGATAACCATCACCATAACCAATCGCGATAACACCAACCTTGGTATCACGTTCACTGGTCCAGTTTCCGCCATAACCCACACTTTCACCGGCTTTCACATCGCGAACGGCAATTAGGTGTGAGGTCAGGGTCATCACAGGCAAAAATCCAAGCTCTTGCGCTGATTTATCAACAAACGGAGAGACACCGTAAGATATGATTCCCGGACGAACCCAATCAAGGTGGCTGTCTGGCCAAGCGAGTAAACCCGCAGAGGCAGCAAGTGAACGCTCCCCTTCACAACCTTCAGTAAGCGACAAGAAAAGCTCTGTCTGTTCAACGGTGGTTGCTCTATCCAGTTCATCAGCACAACCGAAGTGGCTCATGTAACGTAGAGGTTTGGCAACATTCGCACATTGATGCAAACGCTCAACAAAGTTTTGGTATTGCTCAGGGCGAACACCTAATCGGTGCATACCACTGTCGACTTTTAGCCATACCACAACGGGTGTTTCCAAATCCGCATTCTCTAGCGCGCTTAATTGCTCTTCACAATGCACCACCGTTTGAATGTTATTGGTCACCAAGATTGGCAAATCGCCCGAAGAGTAAAATCCTTCCAGCAACAAAATAGGTTTAACAATGCCACCAGCACGAAGTTGTAACGCTTCTTCAATACGCGCCACACCAAAAGCATCAGAGCTTTTTGAATGCTTGGCTATATGCAGTAAGCCGTGTCCGTAGCCATTGGCTTTCACAACAGACATGACCTTGCACTGAGGAGCCTTCGACTTTATCTGGTTCAGGTTATGTTCGAGCGCGTTTAAGTCAATGCTCGCCGTCGCCGCTTTCATGTAAGTCATTAGCGATTACTCATCATCAAATGCAGGGCCTGCATAGTTATCAAATCGGGAGTGTTGGCCTTGGAACGTAAGACGAACAGAACCGATCGGACCGTTACGTTGCTTACCAAGGATGATCTCAGCAATGCCTTTCAAGGAACTATCTGGGTTATAAACCTCATCACGATAGATGAACATGATCAAATCGGCATCTTGCTCAATCGAACCTGATTCACGCAAATCCGAGTTTACTGGGCGCTTATCAGCACGTTGCTCTAGGGAACGGTTAAGCTGAGAAAGTGCCACAACCGGAACGTTGAGCTCTTTTGCTAACGCTTTCAATGAGCGAGAAATCTCGGCGATTTCAAGAGTACGGTTATCAGATAACGAAGGTACACGCATTAATTGAAGGTAATCTATCATGATCATAGAGATACCATCGTGTTCACGAGCGATACGTCGAGCACGAGAACGCACTTCTGTTGGCGTTAGACCCGAGCTGTCATCGATATACATATTCTTCTTATCCATCAGAATACCCATACTCGACGAGATACGAGCCCAATCTTCATCATCTAGCTGACCAGTACGAATCTTGGTTTGGTCTACGCGAGAAAGTGACGCAAGCATACGCATCATCAGCTGTTCGGCTGGCATCTCTAGCGAGAAGATTAAAACCGGTTTGTCTTGCTTCATCGCCGCGTTTTCACACAAGTTCATCGCAAATGTGGTTTTACCCATCGATGGACGAGCAGCAACAATAATTAAGTCAGAGCCTTGTAGACCTGCTGTTTTCTTGTTGAGGTCGTTGAAGCCAGTATCGACACCTGTCACACCATCTTGCGGCGTTTTGTATAGGATCTCGATACGTTCTAGCGTCTTCTCTAGAATGCTATCAACGTTTTGTGGACCTTCGTTTTCACTTGCACGGCCTTCGGCAATCGCGAAGACTTTACTTTCAGCAAGATCAACCAGCTCTTCCGATGTACGACCTTGAGGGTCATAACCAGAATCAGCAATCTCATTCGCGACACCAATCAGGCTACGAACAAGTGCACGTTGCGCTACGATATCCGCATACGCATTGATGTTTGCGGCACTTGGTGTGTTTTTCGCTAAGTCAGCAAGGTAAGCAAAGCCACCCACTTCTTCAAGTTGCTCACGCAGCTCTAAATGTTCAGAGAGTGTAATAAGATCCAGAGGAGAACTTTCTTCAAGGATATCCTTTACCGCTTCAAAGATCAGACGGTGAGGACGGCTATAAAAGTCTTTGGCCACAACCTTTTCGGCAACTGTATCCCAGCGTTCGTTATCTAATAACAAACCGCCAATAACAGATTGCTCAGCTTCTAATGAATGTGGCGGGACCTTGATGGCGTCCACCTGATCGTTGGCTGATTTCTGACTTTTGGTATCCACTATGACTACACTCAATAACTAATAATGATCGTTCATTATACCCAAGAACATCCGTTTGTAATCCGATCCTATGAGTTTGTTTTATTCTTCAGGAAGAATTTACCTATTGCTGACGGAATTAACCAAGGGTAGCATTACGATCCTGCCATTCACTCACTGTATAACTAGAGGTATGCGTGTCCAAATTATTGGCTCTGAGCACTGGTCTTCTAAGCTCTAGTCTTCTAAGCATCGGTCTCCTGAGCGCTCCGTTGGCCTTAGCTGATGATGCTAAAGCCTCTGTTGATGCTAAAGACTCTGTTGATGCAATCCTCGACTCTATAGTAGTTTCAGAACCTACTTCTGAGCCGATCGTCGTTGCACCGACACCTGAAGAAAAAGATATGGATATCGCACCGAGTGATACAAGTGATACAGAACTACCGAGCCCGCTAAAAACGGAAGTCGAATTTGGATATCAGTCGCATACTGGTAACTCTGATTCACGAGCGCTTAACGCACGCCTTAACGGTGAGTACACGGCTGGCCGTCATAGAACCAGTGGTGAATGGAAATACTACAACCTCTACAAAGATGGCGAAGAAGACAAAAGGCAATCGACTTACTCAGCTCAGAGTGACTACAAGTTAAGCCCTAAAACCTACCTTTACGGCAGTTTCAAAGGAGTCGACTCGAGATACAGTGCTTACTTTAAGGACTACACAATTTCGAGTGGTCTGGGTTACCAGTTTTCGAATACCGAAGAGTTTGTATTGGAAGTCGAAGTGGGCCCAGGTTTTCGTTACCAAGAGCCAAACCTCGATGAGATCGACGATGATGACATCATCTTCCCAGAGATTGTTGAAGAGGCAATTTTCCGTGGCAACGTGAATACGTCATGGCAGGTGTTGAAGAATTTGCAGCTCAAGGCAGACGTGACGCTTGTCTCTGGTCACAGTAACCTAAAGTTTGATACTGAGTTAGAAGCCATCAACGATATTACTGACAATATCGCGCTGAAGATCGCTCACTCTCGCCAGTACCACGATAAAGTGCCTGAAGGCTTAAGCAAACAAGACTCTGTTCTATCGATCAACTTGCTCTTCCAGTTCTAATCTTAGGCCACCTCTAACCTTGAGAACAACTTGTTCAGCAATAACAGCTTATGGATCACCGTAAGCTTTTTACCTACTGTAGCCCTTCTTTGTACTTTCCTATATTCCAGACATAAAAAAACACCAGCCGAAGCTGGTGTTTAAAACTTTCAAAAGAAAGAATTCGTCTTGGTACTGAAATTACTCAGCTGCAACGATAGCGATTTTCGCAGTAGCAAAAACTTCAGAGTGAAGTTGGATGCTTACTTCGAATTCGCCGATGTTACGTAGAGCGCCTTCAGGTAGGCGTACTTCGCTCTTAGCTACTGCAACACCTGCCGCTGTAATAGCGTCAGCGATGTCACGAGTACCGATAGAACCGAATAGTTTACCTTCGTCACCAGCTTTAGAAGCGATTGTAACGCCTTCTAGAGTGTTAACGCTCTCTGCACGAGCTTCAGCAGCAGCTAGTTGCTCAGCAACTTTAGCTTCTAGTTCAGCACGACGAGTTTCGAACATAGCAACGTTGTCTTTAGTTGCCATAACTGCTTTACCCTGTGGGATAAGGAAGTTACGAGCGTAACCAGATTTAACGTTTACTTGGTCGCCAAGGCCACCTAGGTTACCGATCTTATCAAGTAGAATAACTTGCATTATCTTAGTCCTCTTAAACTATTATTAACTATTACCGATTACTGATGCTTGTCAGTGTACGGTAGTAGAGCTAGGTAACGAGAACGCTTGATAGCGCGAGCTAGTTGACGCTGGTACTTAGCGCTTGTACCAGTGATACGGCTAGGTACGATTTTACCAGCTTCAGTGATGTAGTTTTTAAGAGTTGCTACGTCTTTGTAGTCAATCTCTTGTACGCCTTCTGCAGTGAAACGGCAGAATTTACGACGACGGAAGAAACGAGCCATGGGCTATCTCCTGATCTTAAATTTAGTAAAGCGGTCTTTCACAATTATCGAAATAACTATCAATGACCTAAAACAAGTTGAGAATTTTTTAAGGCGTTAAGCCAAAAAAGAATTACTCAGCAGCTGCTTCTGGTTTAGCTTCTGTACGCTCTTCGCGACGAGGAGCACGCTCTGCACGCTCTTCTTTTTGCTTAAGCATAATAGATTGCTCAGTCACAGCGCCTTTAGTGCGCATGATCATGTTACGTAGAACTGCATCGTTGAAACGGAAAGCAGTTTCTAGCTCGTCAATCACTTCTTGACCAGCTTCAACGTTCATAAGAACGTAGTGAGCTTTGTGAAGCTTGTTGATTGGGTAAGCCATTTGACGACGACCCCAGTCTTCTAGACGGTGGATAGTACCGCCAGCTTCAGTGATAGAACCAGTGTAACGCTCGATCATGCCAGCAACTTGCTCGCTTTGATCAGGGTGAACCATGAATACGATTTCGTAATGACGCATTTGGTTGCTCCTTACGGATTATTAGCTTCCACGAGTGGCCCGGTCGTCCAGAGGAAGCAAGGAACTAAAGATAAATGACCGAGTTTTAAGGACGGCAAATGTTATAGAAAGAACCCGGTATTGGCAAGCGCTATTTGGTGAATAATGAAACAGTTTTTCTGTCGCCATCTAGCCATCCGACAAACCGATGGATTTTGCTATAACAGCCTAAAAAGAAACGCCCACCAGCAAGTGGTGAGCGCTAATAAATTCATAGACTTAAAGCAGCGTTAACGCATTACTGAGCTAAACGCTGTCTTACCGCTTCGAACAGGCAAATACCCGACGCCACAGAAACATTTAAGCTCGATACGCTACCTGCCATTGGAATCTTAATCAGATCATCGCAAGTTTCACGAGTTAAACGACGCATACCGTCACCTTCTGCACCCATAACTACCGCAAGAGGACCCGTTAGCTTCGCTTGATAGATATCATGCGTTGCTTCACCTGCCGTACCCACAAACCATACGCCCTGCTCTTGCAGTGCACGCATTGTGCGAGCAAGGTTGGTTACGCGCACGAGAGGAACCGTTTCAGCTGCGCCACATGCAACCTTGCTTACCGTTGCTGTTAACGGCGAAGAGCGATCTTTAGGTACGATAACAGCAGCGACACCTGCGGCATCCGCGTTACGTAGACAAGCGCCTAGGTTATGAGGGTCTGTTACGCCGTCTAGAACTAACAGCAAAGGCTGTTCGTGCTGCGCTAGGATATCGTCTAGGTGAGTTTCATTAAGCTGCTTAGCAGGCTTCACCTTAGCAATAAGACCTTGGTGATTCGCACCTTGTGCTTTTTCATCCAACGGCTTACGACCCATCTGTTGAATCGACACACCAAACTGTTGCAGTTGGTTCAGTAATGGAAGAAGACGCTCGTCTTGGCGACCTTTCAATACATACGCTTCGATAAAACGTGCAGGATCTTTTTCTAGTACGGCTTTCACCGCGTGAATACCGTAAATAAATTCGTTACTCATTGTCTCAAGTTACTCTTATTGCTCAGAGATGAATGACATCAATGCCGATGCATCCCTCTCTGTGTTGTTCATTTCGAGAGTATGCGTCTTACGCCTGATACTCTCGCATTAAATTAAATCAGTTAGGCGCTAAACCTGATTAGCACAGCGCCTTATTAGCCTTAAGATTTATCAGTCTTAAGACTTATCAGCCTTTGGCTTACGGCTTGCTGCACGCTTTTTCTTTGCGCGAGCTTTAGCAGCACCGGTTTTATTCGCTGGCTTTTTCTTCTTAGCAGGGCCTTCGCTGCTTCCGTCAGGTCGCTTAGTTGGCTCAACCATAGGCTTCGCTGATACACCTGGCTTATTACTCTTCACTGCTGAGCGCTTCTTGCTTTTCGCCTTTTTCATCGCTTCTGCTGCACGCTTCTTGGCTGTTTTGCCTTTGCCACGCGGCTGACGATCAGTGTCTTCTAAGTCAAAGTCGATTTGGCGAGTTTCTAAATTAACCGCAGAAACCTTCACTTTAACCGAATCACCCAAGCGGTAGATATTACCTGAGCTTTCACCCACTAGACGCTGACCAACAGCATCAAATTGGTAGTAATCATTCGCTAGCGCTGAGATGTGTACCAAGCCATCAATGTGCAGTTCAGTTAGACGAACAAAGAAGCCAAAACCAGTCACGTTGGCAATCACACCATCCATCACCTCACCGACATGGTCTTGCATGTATTCACACTTCAACCAGTCGTTTACTTCACGCGTTGCGTCATCAGCACGACGTTCAGTCATTGAACACTGCTCGCCGTAGAAGTCCATATCATCGAAAGTGTAGTGGTAACCACCAGTTGGCGTCCAACGTTCGCTGTTACGACCTTCTTCTTTCGCAATAAGGTACTTAATCGCACGGTGCAATAGCAAATCTGGGTAACGACGAATTGGCGAGGTAAAGTGAGCATAGCGTTTAAGAGCTAAACCAAAGTGACCCGCGTTATCCGCGTTGTATACCGCTTGCTTCATTGAGCGTAGCAGCATGGTTTGGATTAATTCACGATCTTCACGTTCATTAATCTGTTGCATCAGTTGTGCATAGTCTACTGGTGATGGCGACAGACCACCTTCCAGTGTTAAACCTAATTCACTTAAAAAGCTCTTGAAGCCCATTAAGCGCTCTTCGCCCGGAGTTTCGTGAACACGGTACAGCGCAGGCTCTTTCGCTTTTTCTACGTAAGATGCCGATGCGATATTCGCAAGAATCATACATTCTTCGATGATCTTGTGTGCATCGTTACGAATTACTGGCTCAATACGGTCAATCTTACGATCCGCATTGAAGATAAACTTAGTTTCTACCGTTTCAAATTCAATCGCACCACGTTCGTCACGCGTTTTCTTAAGCACCTTATACATCTTATGAAGCTCTTCAAGATGTGGTACTTCAGGTTCGTAACGCTCACGTAATTCTTCATTGCCATCTAAGATCGCGCCTACTTTGTTATAAGTAAGACGAGCATGAGAATTCATTACCGCTTCGTAGTGCTTGTAGCCTGACAGTTTACCTTTGTCTGAGATAGTCATCTCACAAACCATACATAAACGGTCTACCTGAGGGTTCAATGAACACAAACCATTTGAAAGCACTTCTGGCAGCATTGGCACGACTTGTGACGGGAAGTATACCGAGTTACCACGGTTAATCGCTTCTTTGTCTAGCGCTGTATCTGGGCGAACGTAGTAACTTACGTCAGCAATCGCTACCCATAGACGCCAGCCGCCGCCTTTCTTCGCTTCACAGTAAACCGCATCATCGAAGTCACGCGCATCTTCACCATCAATGGTAACCAATGGCAGTTTACGCAGGTCTACACGTCCTTCTTTTGCTTCTTCAGGAACATGCTCACCTAGGTTTTCGATTTGCTTATCTACCGCTTCAGGCCACTCTTGTGGGATCTGGTGAGTACGGATCGCAATCTGCGTTTCCATACCCGGCGCCATGTTTTCACCAAGAACTTCGGTTACTTTCCCCATCATGTTACGAGAACGACCACCGCGATCCGTAATTTCAATCACAACCACATTACCCATTCGAGCACCGCCTTTATGCTCAGTAGGGATCTGGATGTCGTGACTAATACGTGAATCATCAGCAACAACGTAAGAATGGCCGTACTCTAGGAAGAAGCGACCAACAAGTGGCGTTTTACGCTCTTCAAGCACACGAACCAAGCGACCTTCACGACGGCCACGCTTACTGTTGTCAGTAGGCTGAACCAATACGTAATCACCGTGCATGATGGTTTTCATCTGATGATGCGGCAGCACGATATCATTGTCTTTACCCACACTGCCGTCTGGGCGAACCCAACCATGACCGTCTTTATGACCAATCACATAGCCTTTGATCAGTTCCATCTTCTCAGGCAATGCGTAGCACTGACGACGGGTAAAGATAAGCTGTCCATCACGTTCCATTGCACGTAAACGACGACGCAGCCCTTCATATTGTTCCTCTCCAGCAAGACCCAAAGCTTCGAATAGATCGTTGCGGTTCATCGGAATATTCGCGTCTGTTAGAAACGAAATAATGAACTCTCGGCTTGGTACTGGGTTATCGTAATTTTTCGACTCTCGGTCGGCAAAAGGATCAACAGTGGTTGTCGCTGTCGTATTTTCTGACGTTGGTGTGTTTTTTGACATAGGCGGGCCTGCTTAAGCAAGGAAGGTATATACCCCTAGTATATCTGATGCTAGGGGTAAGCTACAGATATGCTTTAGAAAACACTCAAATAACCTCAGATTGATACATATCTTCACTTTGTGAAACATCGCTTCATAGACGTGGATTATCATCAAAATTTCAAGCAAACGATAAAACAAACGTTTGCGCCATGAATGAAATACACTATTATCCACGCACTTTACCAACTCCTGTTCTGGGTATGATATGAAACTAAAACGCACTTTATTGGCTTCAGCTATGGCGAGCCTAGCGCTGTTCCCATTCGCAAGTTCGGCAATGGAAAAGGCTGACCTGATGATTACCGATGCGATGGTTCTAACCATGAACCAAGACAAAACGGTTTATGAAAGCGGTACTGTTGTGGTCAAAGACAACAAAATCATTGCGGTTGGTGATGCTTCACTAGAGAAGCAGTACCAAGCTAAGCAAGTGTTAGACGTTGATGGCGATATCGTTATGCCAGGTCTCATCAATACCCATACTCATGTATCAATGACAGTTTTCCGTTCGTTAGCCGATGATGTGCCAGATCGCCTGCACCGTTACATCTTTCCGCTAGAGAAGAAGCTAGTATCGCGAGACATGGTACGCATTGGTGCCAACCTAGGTAACGTTGAAATGGTGAAAGGCGGTGTGACCACTTACGCCGACATGTACTACTTCGAAGATGAAGTCGCAAAAACCGTCGATAAGATCGGTATGCGTGCCATCCTAGGTGAAACGGTGATTAAGTTCCCTGTAGCCGATGCGGCCAACGCCGAAGAAGGCATTAAGTACGCGTTGAACTTCATTGAAGAATACAAAGATCACCCGCGAATCACACCAGCGTTTGCACCGCATGCGCCTTACACCAACACCACAGAGATCCTGCAGAAAATATCTAAGCTCTCCCTAGAGTTAGATGTTCCAGTAATGATTCACCTTGCAGAATCACACCGTGAAGAAGAGAAAATCGCAGAGCGTTCTGATGGATTGTCCCCGGTTCAATACATGGACAGCATTGGCGCACTCAACAAGAACTTGGTGGGTGCACACATGATCCTTGTTGACGATCATGATATCGAACTGGTGAAGAAATCGGATATGGGTGTAGCTCATAACATGAGTGCTAACATCAAGTCAGCAAAAGGTGTATCACCTGCCCTTAAGATGTATGACGAGAACGTGCGTATCGGTTTAGGTACTGATGGCCCAATGTCTGGTAACACACTGAGCACCATTGATGAGTTCAACCAAGTCGCTAAGGTTCACAAGTTAGTTAACAAAGATCGTGCTGCGATGCCGCCGATCAAAGTGATCGACATGGCGACCATGGGCGCAGCAAAAGCGCTGCACATGGAAGATAAGATCGGCTCTCTTGAAGCAGGCAAACTGGCTGACATCATAGTGATCGATACTAAGGCGCCAAATATGGTTCCGGTCTACAACCCATACTCAGCACTGGTGTACTCAGCTAACTCAGGCAATGTTCGTCATTCCATCGTTGATGGCAAGATCATCATGCAAGATCGCGACATGCTAACGGTAGACGAAGATAAGATCCGCCAAGAAGCACTCGATTTCACTAAGGTTGTTCGTGAAACGGTAATTGAGTCTGGTGAGGTTGTTCAATAAACTCGCAATCGAATAGCATGACCTCCTAAACGTAAAAAGCCCCGCACTAACTAAATTAGGCGGGGCTTTTTAAGTCTTGTTTCCTGTAACAATGAGTGCAGGGATCATTACAGGCTTCTTGCTCGGTATTACCAGAACACGTCTCGACGCTTTGCTCGAGCAATAATATTGTCTGGCATTCTCTGTTCCAGTCCGCTACGAAGCACAGTGATACGTCTGTGTTGTCTTTGGTCTGCGGTTACCGAATTATACAACCAACGGTAAGCATCTTCATAATCCAATGGGCTACCGTAGTCACGTAACAAGAGTTCCGCTAAGTGAATGCTCGCACTTAAGTTACCCATCGAGGCTGCTTCACGTAGATACGGAATCGCACGCTCTTGATCTTGTTGTACCAAAGTACCACGAGAGTAATAACGACCTAACTGCTCTAATGCAGCGGGTAAACCTTGATGTGCCGCGTTTTCCATATAGTAAAGGCCAAGCTCTACATCTTGTGGAACACACACACCCCAAGCCAACATATCACCGTATAAAAACTCATAAGAAGGCAAGCTAATACGCGTTGCACGAGCAACGATATCTTCAACTAACTGGCACTTATCAGCTTTCACTCGCTCTAGATGTTGATTATTTTCGATTAAATTAATCAGTTCAGCTTCTGTATATATTGGAACGGGCTCTCCCACATCAGCCAAATTAGCATGACTCAAGGGTGAGCTCAGCGCCATTATTAATGAAGCTGCCACAATTCGTAGCTTCATACCTGCACTCTATTATCTGTCGCTAAAGTTATCTATTGAGGAATGCAGAGGATTTCTACACGCACAAAACAGGGTGAACTTCACTTTCCATGATATCTGTATCGGCAATAACCCCGACGGCTTTAGACAAAACTTGCCGTTAATGGGCAATATTTTGCCTGATGACGCTTAAAAGATCACCATCAAAGAGTGAACGGCTAAATTGCAGGTATTAAAAAGCCGACTTAATAAAGTCGGCTTTTAGAAAACTATTTTATTATCAAAGCACTGTTCGTGCCTGGTAATCACTCAGCAGGCATTATGCGCCGTATGGGTGAACCTTGATGATAGTTTCGTTACGATCTGGGCCAGTTGATACGATATCAATTGGAACGCCAGTTAGGTCTTCGATACGCTTGATGTAATCTAGAGCAGCTTGTGGAAGCGCGTCGATAGATTTAGCACCAAATGTGTTTTCAGACCAACCAGGCATTGTTTCGTAGATTGGCGTCGCTTCTTCGAATGACTCAGCAGCCATTGGAGAAACTTCTAGGATAGAACCATCTTTCATCTTGTAACCAGTACAGATTTTTAGTTCTTCTAGGCCATCTAGAACGTCTAGTTTAGTTAGACACATACCAGATAGAGAGTTGATTTGGATTGCACGACGCATAGCAACAGCATCAAACCAACCAGTACGACGTAGACGACCAGTTGTTGCGCCAAACTCGTGACCAACATCGCCTAGGTGTTTACCAACTGGGTCTTGCTTCTCAAGGCCATCGTATAGCTCAGTAGGGAATGGACCTGAACCAACACGAGTACAGTAAGCCTTAGTAATACCAAGGATGTAACCGATGTGACGAGGACCGAAACCAGAACCTGCAGCAACACCACCAGCAGTCGTGTTAGAAGACGTTACGTATGGGTAAGTACCGTGGTCGATATCTAGTAGCGTACCTTGAGCACCTTCGAACATGATCTTGTCGCCGCGCTTACGTGCTGCGTCTAGTTCGTCAGTTACGTCGATAACCATCGCAGTTAACATGTCTGCGTAGCTCATCGCTTGCTCAAGAACTTCTTCGTAGCTTACTGTTTCAGCTTTGTAGAAGTGCTCTAGTTGGAAGTTGTGGAATTCCATCACTTCTTTTAGCTTCTCAGCAAATGCTTCTTTATCGAAAAGGTCGCCAACGCGTAGACCGCGACGAGCAACTTTATCTTCGTAAGCAGGACCGATACCACGACCCGTTGTACCGATAGCTTTAGCGCCACGAGCGATTTCACGCGCGTTGTCGATTGCAATGTGGTACGGAAGAATTAGAGGACAAGCTTCAGAGATGAAAAGACGTTCACGTACTGGAATACCGCGATCTTCAAGAGGCTTCATTTCTTTTAGAAGTGCGTCAGGCGATAATACTACACCGTTACCAATAACACATTTAACGTTATTACGTAGGATGCCTGATGGAATTAAGTGAAGAACGGTTTTTTCACCGTCAATTACAAGTGTGTGACCTGCATTGTGACCGCCTTGGTAGCGAACCACGTATTTTGCATCTTCAGTTAAAAGGTCAACGATTTTACCTTTACCTTCATCACCCCATTGGGTGCCTAGAACGACTACGTTATTTCCCATCTTTCCAATTTCTGTTGCTAATTAAAAATGGATTCTAGCACTGAATCACACTTCTTGCAGTCACTTTTTGTTCATAAACGTTAACGCTGTACAAAAATAAACCAGCCATAACTGGGGGCAGATGTGTAAAGATACTGATATCATTGCTTTTTTACAGACAAAAGGCAGAACCATGTCTCAATCAATTTGGCTCGCTATTGGGCTCGTACTTATTGTGGAAGGGCTCGGCCCCTTGATTGCACCCAATGGCTGGAGAAACATGGTCGCGCAACTGAGCGAGCAACCAGACACGCAACTGCGCCGCATTGGAGGCTGTCTTGTGGTGGCTGGAGCGGTTATCGCTTTCATGACCTACCGCTAGGTTTCTATAAGTAGAACGCTGTTAAGCGCCTTCCCTCGCGCCCCAATAGTGAATCCACAAACATGTCTCCTCCTGAAAGAAGTCATAGAAAACAAAAAGGCTCCCACAATGGGAGCCTTTTAAGTTTTAACGTATTTTGCTTATTAAGCTAAGCATTCGCTAACGCATCAGCTTATTTTGCTGGAGCGCCGCTTGCTTGATTCATGTATTGGAAGAAGTCAGTCTTCGGATCCAGTACTAGAATGTCGCTCTTATCGCTAAATGATGTCTCATAAGCTTGCAATGAACGCATGAAGCCGTAGAACTCAGGATCTTTGCTGAACGCATCAGAGTAGATCTTCGCTGCTTCTGCATCCGCATCACCACGAGTGATTCGAGCTGTACGGTCAGCTTCAGCAAGAACTGTTGCCACTTCTAGCTCAGCTTGAGCACGGATAACTTCCGCTTTCTCACGACCTTGAGAACGGTGTCTACGAGCAACCGATTCACGTTCTGCACGCATACGGCGGTAGATAGATTCACTGATTTCGTCAGGAAGGTTAATCTTCTTCATACGAAAATCAACAACTTCAACACCTAAATCAGCCATCGCACTTTCTGCCGTTCCAGACAAAACGTTTTCCATGATCTTATCGCGTTCGCCATCAACTTCTAGTGCTTCTGCAGCCGCTACCGTTGTGACGACTTCGCTATCAGCAGAGTCTGGCAGGATGTCCTTGTTGCGAGGGCCTGACACGATCTGCTTAATTTCACGAGAACCAATTTCAGAACGAAGAACATCTGTCACTTTACGCTCAAGAAGTGCTTCTGCCGTCATGATATTACCGCCACCGGTACTCAGATAGAAACGTCCAAAATCAGCAATACGCCATTTTGCGTAAGTATCAATTAGAACGTCTTTTTTCTCTGATGTTACGAAACGGTCAGAACGGCCATCCATCGTTTGAATACGAGCATCAAGTACTTTTACGCGATCAAACATCGGTAGTTTAAAGTGCAGACCTGGTTCATAGATTCGTGATACGCCGTTGTCATCGAGAACTCGACCAAAACGAATTACCATGCCACGCTCACCTTCTTGAATCACAAACACTGACATCAATAGAAGGGCAATCGTCACAACTAATACAGGGATCATTAATTTACGCATTATTAGTATCTCCCTTGGCGTGAACTGTCTGAACGAGTTTGAGTGCTAGGCTTTGGATCCGCTTGAGTTTCTAACTCAATTTGATCGTAAGTTGATGATGCTTTTGCAGGGCGAGAGCCCGACTGAGAACCACCTTGTGCGCCTAGCTTATCAATTGGTAGGTATAGCAAGTTACCGCTTGATTCAGAATCAATCAGGACTTTCGATGTGCTTGAGTACACTTTTTCCATTGTATCTAGGTACATACGGTTACGTGTTACTTCAGGAGCAGCTTGGTATTCAGGTAGCAGTTTCTCGAATTGAGCAACTTGACCTAGAGCACCATTAACTATGCGCTCTGAGTAACCCACCGCTTCTTTCTTCAAACGCTCAGCACGACCTGTTGCTTTTGGAAGAATGTCATTTCGGTAAGCTTCAGCTTCACGTTCAAAACGCTCTTCATCCTCACGAGCCGCGATAGCATCATCAAATGCATCTTTCACTTGCTCAGGTGGACGTGCTGACTGGAAGTTCACATCAACAATCAGAATACCCATATCGTAGCTATCAATAATACGGTTCAACGTTTCTTGAGTGCTTTGACGAATCTGCTGACGACCACTTGTCAGGATACTATCCATTAGTGAGTCACCAATTACCGCACGAAGCGCGGAATCGGTTGCTTGACGTAAACTGTCGTCTGCATTCGTTACACGATACAAGTACTTGTATGGGTCAGAAACACGGTATTGAACACCCATTTCAACGGTCACAACGTTTTCATCTTTCGTTAGCATCGTGCCAGCAGCACGTAGAGAACGAATCGCTTGAACGTTTACTAGTTGCTCATCACTGATTTCATCGATGAAGCGTGGGTGCCAGTTAAGACCAGGTTCTTCGATACGGTCGAACTGACCCAGTCGAAGTACTACTGCTCTTTCTGCTTCGCCAACGGTGTAGAAACCAGCGAAGAACCAGATAGCAATAGCAATAACGGCAATGACACCAAAGCCAATTGCACCGCCACCACCAATAGATGGTCCGTTGCCGTTGCTACCTTTTTTACCAAACTTGCCACCTAACTTTTGACTTAGTTTATTAAACACTTCGTCTAGATCTGGCGGTCCTTGATCTCGGCCGCCGCGATTATTTTTATTACCCCAAGGGTCATTATCGCGGCCGTTATTATCGCCGTTGTTGTTATTTCCAGGCTCATTCCACGCCATTAGAAAGCTCCATCATTTGATATGACGTTATACTGTAGCAGTCTCTTTGGTAACGATAAAGTCACCTAAGAGCGCCCCTTCTCTTTTTTCAAGTTTAGACCAATCTATTTGTTGCATTCGGATATCTATCAACAAGTTACCATTTTCATCATACTCTTCCTGTTGAATACATTTCATCTCGAAGAATAAGCTGCGAATACGGCCCTGATGTTGATGTGGAATACACAACCGGAATTGAACCATCTGGCTAGCTAAACGCTCAGTTAAAGCTTCAAACAGTAGCTCAATACCTTCTCCTTCCATTGCAGAAACCCAAACAGCGCGAGGTGCGCCCTCTTCGTCTCTTTCAATTCGAGGTTTTTGGTCTTCCATGCAGTCAATTTTGTTCATGACTACAAGGGTTGGCACTTCATGAGCATCGATTTCTTCTAATACTTCATGAACAGCCTGAATGTTCTCACGAAAACGGTCATCACTGGCATCAACAACATGTAACAAAATGTCAGCTTCCTGCGTCTCTTGTAATGTTGCCTTGAACGCAGCGACCAAGTCGTGTGGTAGATGACGGATAAAACCTACGGTATCTGCGAGAATTGCAGGCCCGACATCTGCCAAATCAATCTTACGTAGTGTTGGGTCTAGGGTTGCAAACAGTTGGTCTGCCGCATAAACACCAGCACTTGTGATGCGATTGAAAAGTGTTGATTTCCCTGCGTTGGTATAACCAACCAAAGAAATTGTTGGGATTTCAGCTCGATTACGAGCACGTCGTCCTTGTTCACGCTGCTTAGCAACTTTCGCTAAACGACGTAGTATTGCCTTTATACGGTCACGCAACAAACGTCGATCGGTTTCCAGTTGAGTTTCACCTGGACCACGAAGACCAATACCACCTTTCTGCCTTTCAAGGTGAGTCCAACCACGAATCAACCGGGTAGAGATATGACGAAGCTGAGCGAGCTCAACTTGTAGCTTACCTTCATGAGTTCGCGCACGTTGTGCAAAAATATCTAAGATCAAACCCGTGCGATCAATCACACGACATTTACACAATTGCTCGAGGTTGCGCTCTTGGGCAGGAGAGAGGGAGTGGTTAAAAATCACAATTTCAGCACCGGTCAGCTGAACAGCTTGTGCGATTTCTAGGGCTTTACCTTCTCCAACGTAGTATTTAGGGAGTGGGGATTGTCGGCTACCAGTAATCACTTGTAGCGTTTCTACCCCCGCTGAGGAGACCAGCATTTCACATTCGCTTAGATCTTCCCATTCTCCCTCTTGCGTGAAGTTGATATGAACAAGTACGGCTCGCTCGCCGGATTCATAACGGTCAAACAAGCAACCAACTCCTTATTACAGCGCAAGCTGTACAAATTGAACGATTAATCTTCAGTCTTCTCTGGACGATCAGATGGCGTGCGTTGCTCGCCGCTGTGGTGACTAACTGCGCGAGCAGGTACCACAGTAGAAATCGCATGCTTGTAAACCATTTGGTTTACTGTGTTCTTCAATAAGATCACGAATTGATCGAAAGACTCGATCTGACCTTGCAGCTTAATGCCGTTAACAAGATAGATAGAGACTGGAATGCGCTCACGACGGAGTGCATTTAGGAATGGGTCTTGTAGCGATTGCCCCTTAGCCATTTTATTTTCCTTATTTGTATTTTGTTGTAATTATTTAGCTAGTGGTGCACAAAAAGGTGCGGCCTTTGCATCTGAGCTAAATGAATAAAAAAACTCCGTTGTTATTGAAAGGCTGTGATTTTTAAAAGCCTCAATAACGGATCCTTTCCAGAGTATATTCACGCAAAAGCGATCACATTATACACAGCAATACTAATCAGATGCTATTGCATCTGAAAGAGTTTCTAACGCTTGATCAATGTTTTCGCTATCTAACCAAGTTAAATCATCCCAACTGCGCAACCAGGTGATTTGTCGCTTGGCCAACTGACGGGTTGCACAGACACCACGGAAAACCGCTTCGTCTAAATCACAATTACCGTCTAAATAATCCCACATCTGCCTATAACCAACGCATCGGATCGATGGCAGTTCAGGGTGAAGATCTTCTCTGGCGTACAACGCCTTCATTTCATCTTCAAACCCAGCTTCTATCATCTTCTCGAAACGCAGCTCAATGCGGCGATGGAGTTCAGTCCTTTCCTTGGGAGCTATTGCAAATTGTTTTACACGAAATGGCAGGCTATCGCCTTTCGTTTGAGTTAGCTCTGTTAATGTTTTACCCGAAATTCGGTAAACTTCCAATGCCCTTGAAAGCCTTTGTGGATCATTTGGGTGTATTCTTTCAGCGGATACGGGATCTATCTCTCTTAATTGATCGTGCAATGCCTGCCAACCTTGTTCGATAGATTCCGCTTCAATCTGCTTACGAATCTCTTGATCCGCGGCTGGTAATGGCGATAAACCTTCCAACAATGCTTTGTAGTACAGCATTGTGCCACCAACAAGTAACGGGATTTTGCCTTCCGCTACAATCTTATTCATTTCATTGATCGCATCACGACGAAAATCTGCCGCAGAATACGCTTCGCTTGGATCCAAAATATCAATCAAGCGATGAGGCGCGAGCTCAAGCTCTTCCGCATCCGGTTTAGCGGTACCAATATCCATGTCTTTGTAGATCAATGCCGAATCGACGCTGATGATCTCTACAGGGTATTTCTGACGTAAGCGGATAGCTAAATCTGTTTTTCCTGACGCCGTTGGGCCCATTAAAAACAACGCTAAAGGTAATTTTTCAGTCATGATATTTTGTATTTGCTTCTCTGTTTTAGCGCTTTTTAGCAAAGGGCTTTGTGTCGCGACGTATTCAGCTAAAAAGACAAAGGTCGTCGCGAAAAAATTAAACCGTAAACGCGGCTATAGTCGCTGAAAAGTCGATAGGATTAACAAACTCTGGATCATCTAATGGAAGTAGACCATGCCAAAGTTGTTCTAGTTCCCCAACTAGTTGAACCGCTTCAGATAAAGTGTAGTCGCTTTTTACTTGTGCGGTTTGAATCCCGATCCAGTTGACCAATGATGGCAATAGGTCGTTAGAAACATTAGCCGAGTGTTTATCAACAATCTGAGCGTTTAATGAAGCCGCGTAAGATAACAGATCTGGGATCAAAATTTGTAAGTTTTGCTGCCTTAAAGGAGAAGGCACGCCCATCACCATTACCGCCTCGCTGTTTCGCGCCTTAAGCTCAATCCCCAGTAATGCCAGAGTTTGACTCAGCGCCTTAGCAACTTCGACAAGTTCACTACCCAGCTTAATCGATAAAGGCACCAATAGTGGTTGGCTTTTTAACGCACCACCTCGAGTATCAAGCTGACCAACAACACGTAATAATTCAGCCTTAGCTAAGGAAACCAAAACACAACCATTCTTGTTGCCCATCACGAGATATTGACGTTCAACAACCGAGACCGCTTTCCCCAAATCCGTCACTGCTGCTCTTGGCTTTAAATGAACAGGATTCTGTTGAGCAGGCTTAGCTTCTTTATTTTCTTTATTTTCTTTATTTTCTAAGTTGTCTCTGGTTTCTACTGGTGCCACATGCTCTTGAGAAGATGAAGGCTGTACAACTTGATCATCAAAATCAGGCGTTTTCAGAAGCTCTTTATAGGCTTTCACTTCTCGCTTAGATGGCGCGGGTTCACCATGATGTTGGTGTGGCTCTTTCTCTTTTTTAGGTTCAGGTCGAGACTCTATCCACTCTTGGCGAGAGGAAGCGGTAAAACTGCTGTCACTAGTAGCCGAGCTTCGGCCAGCAGATGAACTTGGACTGGTTGATGAGCTTGGGCTAATTGATGAAACATAATGTCGCCCACCATCATTAACGCTGTGCTGAGAGTTATCATAAACCTGCTCAGATTCGGCTTTTCTTGGGTAGGCTGGCGTCTGCTCAATCGCATGTCGCACTCTTTCAGAAACCTGCGATTGTTCCGAATGAGCTGGGGTATCGCTTTCTGGAGCGCTAAAACTCGTCGTCTCTTCCACTTCAGGCACCGAACTATCCTGTTGATAATTAGGGGCTTCTGATTGGTGGAAAGCGGATTGATTAATAGGCGCCGCATCAATCTGCTTGCTCTGTGCTAAACCGTCACTCAATGCTTGGTAAATAAAGTCATGCACAAGGCGAGCTTGATGGAAACGTACTTCATGTTTGGCAGGGTGAACATTCACGTCGACTTGATGCGGGTCTAGCTCAATGAACAACACATAAGTTGCAAATTGGTCTGGGCGTAGGCTGGTCTCATAGCTTTGACGAATCGCATGATTGATCAGCTTGTCTCGCATCATACGACCGTTCACATAGCAGTATTGTAGATCGCTTTGTTGTCTTGCTCCTTCTGGCGTGGTGATCCAGCCATGAAGTTTTAGGCCTTGATGCTCAAGTTCGATCTTAAGCATATGACGAACAAAAGGATTGCCACATACCGCAGCGATTCGCTTTTCTGCTTGAACTTGTGTTTTTGCAGCGCGGTACTGACGAATCATCTTGCCGTTATGACGAAGGTTGATCGTCACATCAAAACGACTCAATGCGATGCGTTTAAGCAACTCATCAATATGGGTGAATTCAGTTTTCTCGGTGCGTAAGAATTTGCGGCGTGCTGGCGTATTAAAGAACAGGTCCAACACCTCAACCGAAGTGCCAATAGGATGCGCCGCAGGCTGCAGTTTCACCTGCATATCACGGCCTTCACTGTGTGCTGCCCAAGCTTGATCTTGAGTGGCAGGGCGTGACGTCATGGTTAAGCGCGCAACCGAGCTAATACTCGCCAGCGCTTCACCACGGAAACCGAGGCTGACGATCGCCTCTAGGTCATCAAGAGTGTGGATTTTGGAGGTAGCATGACGACTCAGTGCCAAGGCAAGCTCATCTTTTACGATGCCTTTACCATTGTCACGAACGCGGATCATCTTGGCGCCACCTTTCTCGATATCAATATCGATACGTGTCGCACCAGAATCCAAACTGTTCTCAACCAACTCTTTTACAACAGAAGCGGGTCTTTCTACCACCTCACCCGCTGCGATTTGGTTAGCTAACCGAGCTGGCAGTATTTTGATCGTCATATTTATAGCTACCTTACTGCCATTGATGGAAACGCTGCTACGTTTGCACTAGTTCTTATTTTTTATCATTGATATACCTGAAGCTGTTTAGCATTCCCAAGACTACTTGTGAGGAATAATCAACACTTGGCCGATAGCCAGGCTGTCAGATTTTAACTTATTCGCTTGGCGAATGCTGTTGACGCTCACGCCGTATTTCGAAGCTATCTTGCCAAGGTAATCACCTCTTGCAACTTTGTGTTTGCGCAGAGGAACATCTTTAACTTCAACCGTAATACGTAACTTTTGGCCTACTCTCACCGTCTCTGATTTCAAACGGTTCTCACGTTTAATATCAGCCACCGACACTTTATAGCGGCTGGCGATCTTACCTAGGTACTCTCCAGACTTAACCGTGTGAGTGATGGTCTTAGTTTGAACCGCACTGCTTGATGATGAAGTTGAAGCACTGCCTGGAATCTTAAGTACTTGACCAATTGCTAGGCTGCTCGATTTCAGATTGTTGAACTTCATCAACGTCTGTGTCGACGTACCATACTTGCTCGCAATCACAGACAAAGACTCACCACGAGAGACTTTATGTTGGCTCACGCTGCCCGTTGATGACGTTGCGTTAGACAAGATAATCCCTTCAGGCGGGTTAGCCTTCAAATACTTAACCACCGCTTTAGTCACTGCTCGTGCCAATTTATCTTGGTGCGAACGTTGGAAAAGAAGCTTCTCTTCCGTCGGATTCGAAATAAAACCTGTCTCTACCAGTACTGATGGGATCTGTGGTGAACGTAATACTGCTAAGCTGGTGTTAATCGGCTTGCTATTGTGCAGTTTCGCAACCTTACCCATTTCAGACAGAATTGCCGTTGCCAGTTTGTAGCCCTCTTTTTGAGAGTGGCTAAACTGCAAATCAAGCAGGGTTTGGTTTACGTTCTTATCATCAATATTGCTTGTGAACGCTGCACCGCTACCACCAAGCAATTCAGACTGTTTCTCTTTATTCTCAATCCAACGAGAGATCTCTGTATTTGCGCGTCGAGTGTTCAATACAAACACTGAACCACCTCTTGGTTGAGGCGTCGTAAAGGCGTCGGCGTGAATAGAGATCAACAGGTGAGCTTCATTCTCTCGAGCAATCGCAACACGTCGATTCAGGTTCACAAAGTAATCAGCATTACGAGTCATACGAGTTTTGATCCCCGGGACCGCATTCAGTTGAGCTGCTAACTTCTTAGAAATACTCAGAGTCGCGTCTTTTTCGTATTTACGCGTAGGACCAATCGAACCTGGGTCTTCACCACCGTGACCAGGATCAATCACAATTAGAATATCTTTCTGGCGCTTAACCTGATTAATGTTCTTACTTACCGTTGGCTTACTCGGTGTCGATGTCGCTTTACTTGCCGCACCATGAGGTAAGTCGATCACCAAACGGTGTCCATACTGACCACCTGGGGTCGGGCTCAGTTTGAATAATTCTGCTTTAGACGACTTCTTTAACTCAAAAACCAAGCGATAGGTGTTTTTGTCTGGCGGTGAGCTCTTACGAATCTTAGATAGAACAGGGCTGTCTTTCACCTCGACCGGTAACTTAGTCGCAAGACTGGTATTTTTTAAATCAACCACTAAGCGACTCGGGCTACTCAGGGTGAAATAGCTAAAGTCCGCTTCTGATTTTAAGTCGATAACCACACGAGTTTCTTCTGGAGAAGGCCAAACCCTTAAACTTTTCAGTGAGTTTGCAGAAACAAGTGAAGAAAACAGTATAGAAAAAACAGCAGCCATCATGGCCACTGTTGAAATAAGGCGTTTAGAAATCAACATAACTCCAACTGACTAAGTAAGCGCTGTCCGTATTCACTATTAGCGGTTAAAGAAACAACACGGTGATCGTCTTGGTAACGAATATCAATATCCAAATCGGCTTCTGGTAGCATCCCATAACCTTTCTCAGGCCATTCAACCAAACAGATAGCATCCGGAGTAAAGTAGTCACGAATTCCCATAAACTCTAACTCTTCAGGATCGGCTAGGCGATAAAGGTCAAAGTGGTACACCTGCCAATCTGCAAGTTGATAAGGTTCAACTAGAGTATACGTTGGGCTCTTTACATTTCCTTGATGGCCAAGTGCTTTTACAAAGCCACGACTGAAAGTCGTTTTACCTGCGCCAAGATCACCATGCAGATAAATAGTCGTCTGCTGTGAGCAAAGATTCGAAAGCTCCGTTCCTAATTGAATCGTTGCTTGTTCATCTTTCAAAGTAAATTGTTTCGTGCTCATGAATACGTTCTCTAAAAATCGATCGTTGACTATATAAAAATCAAAAGAACAAGAATAGTAAACCGTGATGCTTTTGGGAGACAAGCACTCAAGTGTAAGTTCTATGAAAAATACTGCTCAAAACGCGTCTGTTCTGGTCAACACCACTAAGATCCGTTAAGATCCGCCCCCATTTTTGCCGAACCTAATTTTAATTAGCCTTATCTCTAATTGTAAAACAGAGAAAATAAGAAATAAGCCATGAATCTAGACCATCTTGCTGAAAAAATTAAAATCTGGGGAAAAGAGCTGGGCTTTCAAAAAGTTGGCATCTGCGATGTTGATTTAAGTGAACACGAAGCCCCTCTTCAAGCATGGCTAGATGCTGGCAACCACGGCGAAATGGATTGGATGGCTCGACATGGGATGATGCGTGCACGTCCTGATGAACTTCACCCAGGCACAATTCGAGTGATCAGCGCTCGAATGAACTACCTACCACCAGAAGCTCAGTTCGCCTCTAACCTAAGCGATACCACTCAAGGCTACATCAGCCGCTATTCTTTAGGCCGCGACTATCACAAATTGTTCCGTAACCAGTTGAAAAAGCTAGGACAAAGAATTGAAAAAGAGGTCGAGGGTTTAGACTCACGCCCTTTCGTCGATTCAGCGCCCATTTTGGAAAGACCACTCGCTCAAAAAGCAGGGTTGGGCTGGACAGGTAAACACTCATTAATTCTTGATAAAGACGCTGGCTCTTGGTTCTTTCTAGGGGAGCTGTTGGTTAACATCTCTCTTCCAACGGATGAACCCAGTCTTGATGAGTGCGGCAAATGCACCGCATGTATCACTTCTTGCCCAACGGGTGCCATTATTGCTGATGGCGTAGTGGATGCTCGCAAATGTATCTCGTACTTAACCATTGAATATGATGGTGTGATCCCTGAAGAGTATAGAGATGCCATTGGTAACCGTATTTACGGTTGTGATGATTGTCAGTTAGTTTGCCCATGGAACCGTCATGCCGAACTTACAGAACAAACCGACTTTCACCGCAGAGAAGATTTCCAAGAAGCCGATCTGGTGTCACTTTCAAGTTGGGACGAAGCAACCTTCCTAAAGAAAATGGAAGGCTCAGCAATCAGACGTATCGGCCACACCCAGTGGTTACGCAACATCTTTGTTGCGATGGGCAATGCACCATTCCAACAACGCATTGTTGAAACGCTGGAGTCTCATCAAGGGAAAAACGATATGTTGGATGTGCATATTGAGTGGGCTTTGAATAAACAACTACAGCAGTTACCCAACGCTAGCAGTGTGCAAGAAGATAGCTCTACGCAGAAAAATAGCTGTGTGCAAAAAAGTAACAGCAAAATCTCCACCAAAAAGCACAGACTGATACGTATAGTAGAGAAAGGACTACCAAGAGACGCCTAGCCCTTTTGGTATCAACGATTGACAGCGACACCCACATCGATAGTCCAATATTTAAGACAACTCGTTGCACATAATTTTAGAACAATGTTTGACCTTGTTCTCAATTCTAACAATGTGGAAAAAATTCAGAACTCTCGTAAACTTCCGACACCCGAGCAAAGTTAAACACAGTACCGATAAATGATTAAGATCAAAAAACAACAAGTTAACGATCTTTTATTAAATCCAAGATAGGCATCCAACTTGATAAAAAACAACAAGTTACGATCGCTGCAATTCATCTAATATATTGAAAACAAGAAAGATCTTTTAGGGATAGGTAAAGAATTAAGCCTGAAACAACTTTATCAACCAAGTTATCCACACCTAACATTTTGTGGATAAGTCTGTTTATAGATGTGAAAAACCTCAAGTGTCTGCTTCAGAGACCTGATATTTACTAGCATTTCAGTTGCTAAGAAAAATTTAAGACAAAAAAATATCCACCATGATGGAGGATTATTTGCTTTTTTGGGGGATTATGCTTCGCAGCATTAAAGAAAGAGCGTGACCTTTGTGGTCGCCTTTAAACACAGAGGTTTAAAGTACTTATTAGCTTTTTTAGAAGAAAGCTGGAGCGATACATCGGGTTCGAACCGATGACCTCAACCTTGGCAAGGTTGCGCTC
>NZ_JBFSUR010000037.1:0-47795 GCF_041467535.1 Vibrio sp. 10N.247.311.47 | reverse complement strand
ACGCTTACCTTTCGCAAGTCCTTGCAGGGCAAGGGGCTTCGTAATCTTGCCCTGAGGTCGAGCTTAGACAATGTCGGGTCGGCCTCAAGCAGTAACTCAAGCATCTCCTGCTGTGTTAAACCTCGCTCCTTTCTGGCTTGTTCTAAGAAGTGTGCAAACGTGAGTGGCATTCTTTGTCCTCGATAATCTCTATTATGGTAAGTATTGTTCGATTGCTTATGTAATTCAATCTTCTTTTATTAGAATTTAAACTATAGCTTATCGGGCAGGTTTTTATTATAGATGTAGATAAAACGAAGGTAGGTATTACTAGCTTTACTGTTGATGGTTTTATCGAATCGGCATTTTCGGCAAATGGAATTTTCAAATGCCCAATATTTCTTTTCCAGTGTTCCGCATAATTTATTTCGTCCTGTCACCGATGAGCGTTAACAAATTTAAACGCAGGAGCGGGATTACTAATTTATGAAATATTTAATCTTTAAAGGAAAGTAAAATGTTTAACTTCAAAAAAAGCGCACTAGCATCAGTTCTTCTTATGGGTATGGCAGTAAGTGCAGGTGCTAACGCATCTTCAAATGCTACTGTTGTATGGAGTGGCACTGTTCCAGTAACTAACGCATCAGATGCACTTATCATCACTGGCCTAGGAGGTGATACAACAGCGCTTAACGGTACTATCACTCCAAGCACAGACGGTGTGTTTGAATCAGATACTATCGTACTTGAGTCTCACTTAAATGATGGTGATGCTGTTACTCCTGTTGTTGGTGCATTAGCTTCAGCTAACTGGACTCTAGTTGATGCATCAGTAGCTTTTGACGGTGTGGCAAACCCATCTCAAGCTGTTGAGATTAATGTAAATGGTGCACCAGTAGCCGTTGGTGATGTTGTTTCTGGTGAAGAAACTATTTCAACTAAAGTTAAGCAGACTGCTGTATTACCTGAATCTGAAGTAGGTGGAACTACTGTTCAAGCATCAGTAACGGTTATGGCTGACCTTGTTTAATTTGTAGAAAATTCCCGATTCAAAGGCTCGTAGTAATTACGAGCCTTATTTCTCTACGATGGCAGTCAATATGAAAAAAGTTTTAATACTATTGGCTTTCATGAGTATGAATGCCAACGCCGATTTCAAAGTGCTTTACATTACTACGAGCCTCGATGTAGGCAAACTTTATACAAATTCAATTAATTCTGTTGAATTTATTCCGGCAGTTCTGGAGTTGACGTCAAATCAAGACAAAACAAAATTTGATGATGTTAATACCACATTAAGAATTGAAACAGATATACCTTTTGAGTCTTCGGATATTCCTTATATTTCAACGTTAACAAAAAATACGTCAATTTGTACGGACTACTCTGGAGTGAGCAATGTTCAGGATGATTTCGTTACATTAACGATTGACGGGATAAGTTTGTCAGAGGGTGAATCCGTCTCTTTTTCAAATTTCAATTTAAATGATGGCGACAATAAGTATAGTGAGCATGACATTATATTAAGTTTTCAGTCATTTAAAGATATCATCACAGCGGGCCAAGCGGAGAGGTGTAATGGTGAGATAGAGTTCAATATAGAGGTAGATATATAATGTTCAGGTTCAAACTCATAACAATGGCAATTTTAGTGTTATTGCCTGTGTATTCGTATTCAAGTTATAGTCAAAATGTTCTTGAAGGTTTTGAAGAACTGTTTGAATTGAAAGAGTCAACAGTCCGTATACGTAACTTAGATGGTTCCCTTACTTCACCGATCCCATTTTTAACGTCGTTTAACACGTTAAAATTAGACTCGAATAATAAAAAAGCGATCGCACAGGTATCTGACTATTTAAATGATAATACAGTGTCGGCTGAGTACCAGCAGAAGATCATAGATCAATTAATGGTTGGCATACAAGATCAGTCTGAGTGTTTAGGTAAGCTCGATGAGTGTGAGTTGTACCCAGAAACGTTTGAGATCGTTCATAACTATAACGATCAAGAAGTCTATCTTTTTGTATCTCCACAGGTGTTGTCATACTCGAATCTCGATAAAGAACTGGTATACCACTCGTCTCTGAGTCAACACAATGGGTTAATCAATTCATTTGATCTGTACGTGAGTGAATATCAAGATCAAGACTCAATCGTTTCTTTAAATAATGAAACGACACTGGGGCTACCTTACGGATACCTCAAAACTGATTTCAATGCCAACAACAGTGATAACGGTTCTGAATTGTATGAAGCGGCATATCATTTAGATATCGATTCTTACTCAATAAAAGCGGGTCATTTTGAATTTGAGCCAGAGGTTAACTCAACTGACTTCCTGAATAACACCGCTCGAGTTGCTCAAAACTCGCTCACGGTAGGTACCTCTAAAAAGTTGCTCGTAGGCGGACATAATAACGACAAAGTATTGAGCTTTTATGCGCCAACAAGTGGCGGTGTACAAGTTCTTCGTGATGGTCGATTGATTTTTCAAGATAACGTACCAGAAGGGCAGAACTCAATTCCTTACAGCAAGTTACCATCTGGTCGCTATGAAGCTGTACTTGAGGTGACAAGTGGTGGGCAAGTTGTTAATACCCAGACTTATCAAGTATATAACACCAAAGGTGACTCTCTGACTCAGGGGGAAGTGGATTTCGTTGCCACTGCGGGTATGTTTTCAGGAAGCCATTACGACTACACGGAACATGGCATTAAAAATATTGAAGACGATGTTTATGGCAAGGCATTAGCTAACTACCAACTCACCCGTTCGTTGCAAGTAGGCTTGGGCGGCTTGGTCACGGACAGTGGCACTATGTACACCGTTGGTGGTGCATACAATCTGATTGATTGGGATTTGAGTACTGAAGCTGTGTACAGCCAATTCGAAGACGCATCTCACTTTAATGCTAATATCGGTATCCCTTATTTAAGTCTATCTTATGAGTCTCTCGATAATGAACTTGGTGATCCAGTTGCTTCTTATATGTACGGATATGCCGATTATTCACGTCTATCGTTGAATTCTTCGTACAGCTTCCGCGGTGGACAATCTATGTATGCGGTTTACTCGCTTAATAACGACAAGCAGTTAGACAATTTAGGTAACTCGGATGAACAGGAACAGCAGTTTATTTCCGTTGGTTACAGCACGCCCACAGTTTTAGATTCTCGAGTTAATATTAACGTCGATTACTCTGAGGCGACGGACGACATATCAGTTAATTTGTTATGGAGTGTCCCGTTGTCAGACACAGTAGAAACTATCGTGGGCCTGACGAGTGATAGTGATGACATTAATCAATTTAAAACAACAGTAAGACGAAATCAGTTAATTGACTCAGACTCCTTTAATACGTCGCTTGAGGTGAGTAACACCTACGATCGACAACAGGATGATATGTATCAAGATGCGTTATTGGCGACCAGTGGCACGACTAAATACGCTCGAATGAATGCCTCCGCCCATACGTCCACCAATGGCACGAGTGGTATCAATGCTGGCTTGTCTAGCACTCAAATCGTGACGACAGACGGCGTTTATATTACCGATAAAGCGGCAACGTCTTATACGCTTGTCGATATTCATCAGTCGCAGAATACAGAGCAGACGTTTGATGAAAAAGGTTACTTCTCTCTTAAAAAAGAAGGGCGAAACAACAGTAAGTTCATCGTATATAACGATGAAACCGTTGTGCCTTTGGAAGACTATAGTCAATATCGTGCGAAATTTGATTCAGAGAGCGTTGATCTTTACAACTCTGGTGATAGTAACGTAACCGTGTTTACACACCCAGGTACGGTTGCTTCTATTGAGCCAAGAGTTAGTCGCGTCGTTTCGTTTGTTAGCGCCTTTAATGACATATCAGAACAGCCGATTACAGAAGTGAAGTGTCATGGAGAAGGTTGTATTGAAGTCAATGAAATGGCCGACGGTGTTTATAGAGTAACCGTATTGGAAGGCATGAACTTTGAATTGTCAGCGAAAGAAAGCCAATGCTTACTGCCTTATGAATTTACTTCAACAAATCAGATGAACTTTGGTCAAAACTATTGTTTGCCAATAGCTCAAGAAAAGCAGATAGATTTGATTGATGCAGGTGAACGACTACAAGCGATGTATTTAGGTGCATACGAAAGCTCGATTGAACTGAATAAAGCGCTTAAAAAGCTCGAATTACACGGTTATCGAATTATTCAGAAAGAAGTGGGTTCGTTTAAGGCAATTTATATAGCGCATGAATCTATAAACATGGCGGAAACAATAGCGCTTCATAAAAGAGATATCGATCAGTTAAAACTGTTGGCAAAACGACTTTATCGCACCAACGCCATTACATACCCAGTCGCACAAGTTAATTAAGGAGTGGGAAATGAAATCCAATAAAGTTCTACTAAATTTAGTATCACTCACCGCTATATTGTTATCTATAAGTGTACAAGCTTTTACGGTAGATAAAATGGTTATTGTCTCTGATGATAAAGGGAACGGTATCGTTACGTTAACCAACGACGAGTCTCACCCAATTTTTATCCAAGCAAAGGTGGATGAAATAAATATTATTGATGGAGAACAGGTAGAAAAAAAACAATATACAAGAGACAACTTAAACGATTGGAAGGTGTCATTAACGCACCAGAAGGTAGTTTTGAACCCTGGTGAAGAGAAAGACATTGGCATACGTAGTTTATGCCACAACGCTGCATGCGATAATTCAAAAGATTTGATGTTTATGCTGTCTTTTTCTCCAAGTAAATACAGACCTGGTGAAGTAGTGAGTGGTGTGGAAATTAATTACGGATTCGCACCTGTTTATATTATTCCTACAACACAACCGAATTATTCTTACGAATTAACCAACAACGGTGATAGCCTTAGAGTCGAAAATAAAAGTAATACCATGCTCAATTTTTTTGTAGATGCATGTGTTGCTGAAAACAAAGCCCAATGCAAACAAAAATTTACGGTTGTATCGGGAAGGAATAAGACGTTCCCTTTAACCGAAACTATGCGAAATAACGAGTTGACCATTACCGTGACATCTCACGACAGAAGCTATTCAAAGAAAGAAATGGTGACGAGAGGTAAAATATAATGCCTAGACCTATCCTATATATTGTAGCGTTTATTGCATTAATGACGACAAGCATGGCTCAAGCTGCGTTTGAAGTTCGCGCGGAAGTGAAGGCTGGTGGTGTTCGTTGGGACAATGTGACACGTTACAATGGCAAAATGCTGCCAAGTACGTGGGAAACTCCTCCTATGTTGCAGGCTTCAGAAGCTTGGGCGGCCGCGACATTTTCGGGTACACCTCCAACAGAGATGACTTTAATTGGGGGAAATGGGAATACTTCACCGTCAATATCGATCGATATATCGGGCGTTCAATACAATACTACTGGAATTGAATTTGCCCAGTCAGCGAATACGGTAGGTGGTGGGTGCTCATTTGATGAAGTGTCACTACCGATTGTGACTGTTGAAGGTCCAAACTGTGTTTCGTCTGTTCGATTAATTAATAAACAAAAATCGAGCCCATTTATTTTCCTGAGACCTATTTTCGATATTAACGAAAGTGAAATAGTGTCGGCATTAAGTGGGCTACCAGAGGGGCAATATTCAGCTTCAGTGCCGGTAAATATTCGTTACTACTATGAAAATGACGGCATTATGACTTATCGCAACATCAATGAAGTGATGTTGTTTTCATTTGATTATCAGCCTGTTCAACTCGACAGTGTTTTTGTAAGTGGAGATGGTGTCATGACGCCAGTCTACGACACAATTGGCAAAAGAATAACATCGACAACGTCATTTGATATTACAGCGAACGGCTATTTTAATGACGGAATTGTTTTAACAATGCCCTTACAGTCATACGAATTGGTTAATTCAAGTAACCCTGGTGTGGTTATTCCTTACAGCATTCATTGCGATCAGTGCAGCTCTGGTAACTTAGTTGATGAAGGACAATTAATGCATCAAACAACGGCTATTTCAGAAGGAGCTGGAGTGCAAACAAGTATTAACTTTACTTTAGACTTTGATTACGATATTGAGGGCAGTTCTGCTGTTTCCGGAGATTATTTTGATGAAGTAACGATCATGTTGGAGCCTGGTATTTAAGATGAAAAAAATGAACTTAATGTCATCGATTATCGCTGTGTTCTTATCCATAAGTGTATCAGCAGAGGAGCTGCCTATCCAGATGAGTGGTGGCATGACGTTTTCTGCATTTGATGACAACATGGGACAGACTGAAGCACTTGGTTATAAGGCGGCGGTTGGATATAACATTAGTGAAAACGTACTATTTGAACTTGGCTATGCTGATTATTCTGCTTTTTCTGATTCGGAAATAGATAGTTTACGTGCGGTAATGGTTGAAACCGACTTATTGCTACCCGTCAGTGAATTTGCCTCCTTGTATGCAGGAGTCGGGGGCGCGTTTTCTAGTGACGACACCAATTTTACGGCATCGCTTGGTCTTAAATACCAATTGAGTAAAAATTGGAGCGCCGACCTTGGTTACCAAGGCGTCTTTGATTTAGCTCGTCAACAAGACGATCTATACGCATTTAATGCACTGTTGGTTTATCGTTTTTCAAGCAATGAAGCCGCAGAAGGCCTTTCAGATATTAACCCAAGGCCCAATGTTGACCAGCTTGTTGAAGAGTCGACCCAAGTATCAAGGCCGAAAACCCAATTGGCGTCTATTGTCCCAATTAAGAAGGCGCCATCGTGTCAGCAGCGTTTAGTTGAATACCGAGTGGTTCCTGGCGACTATTTGCTCCGAATTGCAAGAGCATTTGATAGCTCACTTGATGAATTAGTCGAAGCAAATCCAAATCTTAATAATCGTGATTTGAATTTGATTTACCCTGAAGAGAAAATACTTTACCCGAAAGTTAGCTGTTTAGATTAAATTGCCTTCCTTGAAACAGAAACACTGCCAATTTTTTGGCAGTGTTTCTTTGTTTGTAGCAGAGAGTATCTCGCCAATGTAAATGATATCTACACTTGTTTAGCTATCTCGCATCTTGCGTTTTTGAAATTCAAGAGTGCCCAATACCTTCAAACCTGAACGCGCGATACTGTTCACCAATCGAGCTACTCACCTTTATCGTTTGGGCTCGTAAATATGAAAACTAATACCTCAATTATATGCATGAAGGTCAAATATAAGAGAGCGGAGTAATGATCGGACCAAATATTTTAAACATGTATGTACTCATTCTTTTCGCGCTTGGTGTTATATACGCGCTGAGCAAAATAGACGAGTAGTATCCTAAAATTTATTATTTTTAGTAGAGAGAAATATGAAAATTAAATATAATCTATTAACAGTATTCGCAATTTGTTCAGCAATGACTTCTACTGCTGCCAATGCTTTTAATGTCGACAAGATGATTGTCGTCGCGGATAAAAAGGGCAATGGTGTCGTGACACTTATTAATGATGAGTCTCACCCGATTTTTGTTAATGGAAAAGTACAAGAAATTCAGTTTATTGATGGCGACAAAATCGTTCGTAATAGTTATACAAGAAACAATCTAGATGCTTGGAAAATATCTCTTACGCACCCAAGATTAGTTTTAAGACCTGGTGAAGAGAAAGACGTGGGTGTTCGTAGCTTATGTCACAACACGTCTTGCGATAACAGCAAAGATTTGATGTTTATGCTGCCATTTACTCCTAGTCGTTATAAAGAAGAGGGAGAGAAAATTCACGGTGTCGAGATAAACTATGGTTTTTCACCGGTTTATATTCTGCCTACGACAAAGCCAAGTTTTGATTATAAGATTTACAATCAGGGCGAGAATTTACGCATCGATAATAATAGTAATACGCTAATTGATGTTTATGTTAACTCATGTACAACAGAAAAAAATACGCAATGCAAACAAAAGTTCACTGTTGTATCTGGTCGGGATAAAACGTTTTCTCTTGCGGAATATACGCAAAGTGAACAACTTAATGTAACCGTAACATCTTACGATAAAAAATACTCTAAAGAGATGCAACTGCCTATTCAGTAATAGGAACGCTGAAAATAGACATAATTATAGGCCTTCAATGATTAATGCTAATCAAGGACGATCAGCATTCATTACCCATGTTCAGTGCTAATTTTAGCCTACATGGCATCACTGTTATCAGCAAAGTGTAAATGCCCAATACAACATTAAATACAAATCATAAAATCAATTTTGAAATCAATAAAAAGTAAAGAGAAGTAATATGAACCTTTTAAGCAATAAGCCAGGAGGAAGCATTCCCCTGGGTTTTGTCGTCGCTACTACGCTTACCCTTTTTGGGTGTGGTGGAGAGGGCAGTGAAGGAAGCTCAGCAAGTGTTTCCCCTAATACTCAAAGCGCGACGCTTTCCGCTCAAAATGCTACCTACTCGACTGGCTATGCTGAATCGTTCGAGGTTGACCTGTCGTCAAAGGTATTTTCATCAACGGGTGGTGGCTTTGCGCTGAGTGAAGTCGAGGTCTTGTCTAATGATGATAGCTGCCAAGTAGAAAGTATGACGGAAACAGGGTTTGTAATTCAGGCCTTTGATACCAAGGTGTGTGACTATCGATATCATGTGACTCCTAAAACATTGTCGCCAATGAGCCGTATGGCTGAAGCGCCAATGAGTGATAGTAGTAGCTCAGAAGGTTCGAGTTCTGCGGTTACGCGCATTGCGGTAAGTAGTAATCCTAGCTCAACCGAACTGGTTCCAGTAAGTGCAACAACACTGATTAATGAAGATGTGAGTGTTTTACTGAAGGACGAATTGGAGAAAGTCGGCTTTACGTTAGGTGACGAGTTTGTATTAACGGAGCTTACACTACCGTACGGTCGCTCGAGCTCAGTTCAAATAAATAGTACAGATGACCAGACTATGGATTATACCCCGCCGTCAGGTTTTACCGGCATTGACCGTGTTCTTTATACGTTAGAAGACTCGGTTAATGGCCTTGTGCTGATGGGGGTTTTAGATGTTGCGGTGGGCTACGAAGCTAACCAAGGTTTTACGATTGACGATAATATTGTATATCCAGTTGTTGTCTACGTATTGACCGATGAAGAAATCGACATCAGCGGCTTTGTTTCCTCGGACGATAGTGATGATTATCAATTGGTGTATGTTGAATCGTTTAACGCAAAAGCGGTACCTAAAGATCCACTGGACACTCAGAATAAAACGATCGTCTTTCAAGCGTCACAACCAGGTTACCACTATATTAGTTTTGCGGTTAGTGATCATAATGGAGTGTATGACATGGGTTTGATTCGTGTTGAAGTGACCGATCCTAATCAGTCATCAAAATGGGACGACATTTCTCATTTGTTGGATCTCTATATTGGACCACCCACCGCACTTGATGCAGCCGGGCAAGGCTCGCCTTATGATATAAAACTGAACGATGATGGCTACAGCCCAGCGATTGATATGGCTGGTTTTCGTTATCCGTCGGCCGTAGCATACTGCGACACCATCGGTGGTTCAGTGCCGACGTTTGATCAACTTAAGCTGATGGCCACTGATACCGATGTTCAGGCGTTACATAACTGGCCTGTTAAAGCGCAATACCTCGCTTATGATGACGGAGCAGATCTGGTTAAGTGGGTGGATCTTAAAGATGGCAGCACCCTTACAGGCGATGTCGATCCAACATCGGCTTATTATGTGACATGTGTTAAGCAAGGTTTAATTACTGTATTGCCTACCTCAAGCACGGAAGTTGTCGCGGATGGAGTTGATGTTGGTTCTGTATTTGTTGAGTTAAAACTCGGTCAAGAAGTAAGACCAGATACCCTTGTGACGGCTTCTGTCTCTAGCCCAAATGTGACATTGGACAGCGATAACGTTACCACAGACAGCTATGGTATTGCCGAGTTTCGCTTAACCAGTTTAAAAGCGGAAACCGTCACATTAACCCTTGATGTGGGTGGCATTACTCAAGACTATGAAGTTAAGTTTATTGGTGATGAAAAGACGGCTGCAGTGTCATCAGAAGCAACGATTGACACGGTACCTTATACGTCAGTGGAAGGTGGCCAGGTTACTGCGACCTTGACCGATCAAAATAGCAACCCAGTAGAAGGTTACTCAGTCATTTCAGTGGTAAGTACAGAACAGCACCCAGACACCGCAGAAATGGTTACTCCTATCCTTGAAGCGGAAACGACTCAAACCGATGAATCAGGTGAGCAAAAAGTGCGGGTAAAGTGGGATACAAACTATCAAACCCCAACAACGACCATGACCTTTGATGTGGCGTCATCTTACACCACAACAACCAATACACAGACTAATGCGATTAGCCAAGTTACCTTTCATGCCTTATTGTGTGGTGGCCAAGTTGGGGATGATGATCAACAAAACGCCGCGGGTGCCTGTGTTAAAATTGCGGAAAGCGATGGAAAGTTGTTTACCGGTACTCCAAGTGAGAGCTTTTTAAACGCTGTTGGCTATAGTAATTACAACGGTAGTCATGTTGAAATTAGCCCTGATGATGGTCCTTCAGGATCGTTTGCAATGTTTAGTTTTACTGAAGCACATAGCCTTTGTGAACATTATAATACACTTGAGCTTAACGGGAGAGATGATTGGGCTTTAGCAAATATGGATGAGTTGATGAGTCTTTCTAATAACTTTGGTCACATGTACACCGCGAAGGGTTGGGCGACCGGCAGCTTCTACTGGTCGTCGACGGCTAGTGGTTCCGTCTACTACCGCGTGAACCTCCGCTCTGGCACCGTCAGCAGCAGCGGCCCATCCAATCTGTTCTACGTCTCGTGCGTATCAGGTTCTTAGGGTTCAACGTTCAGAGTTTGCGGCCCGCAGGGCCGTTTTTTCTTTTTATAGAGGGTAGCGGTTTATTTTCTAAACTCAGTAAGGATTAATATGGATATTGAAACAAAACTCAAGCTTAGTCAGCAACAAGGCTTTGTTTCCTAAATCAGGGAACTAATGCTTAAAGCTACGATCAGATCATCTAAGTTCACTCACATACTTAGAGCAATGCCAAAGCCTCGCTACAGAACAACTAACTGGAAACAATATAACCAAGCCCTAATCAATCGTGGTTCACTGACATTCTGGATTGATGAGGAAGCGATTCAACAGTGGAAGCAACTCAAGCAAGGTAAACGAGGTCGACCTCGATTGTTTAGTGACTTAGCCATTACGACCGCCCTCATGGTTAAACGAGTATTCGCGATGCCGTTGAGAGCGTTACAAGGATTCATCGATTCTGTTTTCAAACTCGCTCAACTCCCGTTGTCATGTCCTCATTATTCATGCATCAGTAAACGAGCCAAAACGGTTAATGTGTCATTCAAGACAAAGACCCGAGGCGCAATACAGCATTTAGCCATTGATGCAACAGGGCTAAAGGTCTACGGTGAAGGTGAATGGAAAGTAAAAAACATGGTACTGACGGGAAGCGTCGAGTTTGGCGTAAGCTCCATTTAGCCGTAGACACTGGCACTCATGAAATCATTGCGGCTGAGTTAAGTTTATCGAATGTCACTGACGGTGAAGCTCTTCCTAATTTACTGAATCAAACTCGTCGTAGAATCAATGAGATATCTGGTGATGGAGCTTACGATACAAGACAATGCTACGAAGCAATACGTATTAAACAAGCTGTTCCACTTATTCCACCGAGAGAAGGTGCTGCTTTTTGGTTACGAGGTCACCCCCGTAATCTGGCGGTAGCTTGCCAGAAATTATACGGCTCAAATAAACATTGGAAAAAGAAGTACGGTTACCATAAACGGTCACTTTCAGAGACGGCTATGTTCCGTGTAAAGACACTGTTTGGTGGGCGATTAAGTTTAAGAAACTATAATGCTCAGGTTGGTGAAACCTACGCCATGATTAAAGCGTTGAATAAGCTCACAGGGTTAGGTATGCCTAAAACGATAGAAATAGCCTAATAATCACCCATACTGGCCGTTTCTATCTGAGATCCAATTAGGAAACAAAGCGACGGGAGTGTTTAAATTCACTGCAAAACACATATTTTGTCAGTTTTATTTAAACTATAACCTATCTTGTAAATGGTATTGATTTCTATCCATCCACCGAGCCTAAGAAGCTTCTTTCTTAAAGACATGATCACCATATTCAATGCATTGTCACAGACGAATGAATTGGGCCATCCCATTTTTAGTAGATGGTGTTTGGTTAAATGCTCCCCTTGATGAGTGAGTAACTCTTTTAGAACTAAAAATTCACTGAGTGTGAGCTGGATGGGTTTTATCGTTGGGTGGTCGGCTAGCGAAATTCTTAGCGACCCTTTATGTAAGATTAAGTGCATAAACAAACAGCCAGTTTAATTATCATACCCGTATTATTTATTTGCTGCGATTACATGCAAGGTCAGGTTGAATATTAATCTGGCTATTATGCCTACTTAATGGGTTTTCCTTTCATATTACACATCAAACGAAACCATTTTATTTGCTGTTTTTGTATTAGTTATTTCAGTTTGTTTAAGTTCAACCTTACAACGTTCGCTTTGTGAGTTGAACGCGACTTGATTGCTAATAGGGTTTGAAGCGCAGTCAGAAGTCGGTACTTTCCCTGTCCAACGCACAGTGACATTTGCGGCCGCCGACTGAAAAGAGATAAGAGTTGCTAATACTGCTGTTGAAATAAAGATTAATGAACGCATATTTAGGCACCTTTTATTAGTGTTGTGTTGATATGCCTAGTTTGGTAGCGATAGGGCAGGTTGTAAAATAAATAGTTATAAATTCAGTTGCATTAAAACTTGAATGGTAATTTGTAGCAGAGGGAATAGTAGGAAACCAAAATAAAGGCTGGCAGTGAAAATTAAAACGGAGTGGGCGATCAAATGAAAGGGGAGGCTAATTTAAAGACGTTAAACTTGAGTGAAATCACTTAAGGACAGCGGGTTAGCCTAATGAGCCGTAGCTAGGAATAGCCACGGCATCAAATTGACCGCATTTGGATTTAACAAGAATCTAAGCTTCGTTAAAACAATATAGGCTAACAATAACTTTGAGCTTGGGTGCGCAATGCATTTTTTAGGTTCGTCGGCAGTTGTGAACGGTGTATACCCTGGATTGCACCCTCTAACGACCAAACTAACTCGATGGTTGGTTTATGGTGGGTATGCTGTTGGATAGCCTCTACAGCACCAATCGTGCCCAGGTTTTTGAGTTTCTCAATGGAGTTTATACCCGCTTTCTCAAGAAGTTGCTCAGTTGAGAATCGCATGTTGGGTAAGTCTTTGAGCCTTTCGGGAGCAGAAATATAACTGCTTCGTGATCTCTTTATTTGCTCTAGTGCGATTTCTGCTTCACATAGAGTCAAAGAATACTTGCTCCAAGGGTTTGCTGGCAACTTGTAATAATCCGCATTCTGACTTACTCCAAGTACGCTCGCATTCACCTTGGGGTAGCCCTTGTTAATAAAGTAGCCTTTTTGTGCCGGTGTTCCTCTGAGGTACAGCTCCCCACTTTTATGTAGAACGAGCAAAACGTGATCTACATAGAAGGCCGTTACGCCAAATATTTGTTTTATAGACACTCGACCTAATTGTTCCAAGCGTCTAAAAGTATGTCTGAAAAGTTGAGCCATTATTTTCACTCGATAATCATAAAAAGTGTGATCTATTGTCCAAATGTAGCCAGCAGTGAATATGGCATAAGCCAAGTTAAAAAACAGACAATGCCATTGGGCATTCCGGTTATTTAAATTCTCGATCTGCCATATCAGTTTTGTAACAGACGGTCAAAATTAAGGGGGGTCACGAAGGCGGGAGAAATTGGTATGTATAGCATCGACACAAATGTATTTTTAATGGCGACGGGTTGTAACTTTCAATCGGATATTGGCGTTCGATTTCGTCAGATTGCTATTAGAAGTTTGCACAAGGTTAATGATGATATTCTTCAAGGAGGTGAGTCCAATCGAGCGCTCGCCCATAAAGTGAAAGGCATTGCGTTATCTTGCGGGGCTACAGAGGTTGCAAGAATTTGTCTTAAATTGGAGCACTACGACGCGGTAATCAATGAAAGTGCCGGAAAAAAGATTTTGATGGATGTGTCTAACGCCATGATTCAACTTTTTGACGCTTAAGTTGGAGGATATGAACGTGTCTTTTAAAAATAAAATCATTTTCACCAACGCAACAATACTGGTTCTATTTGTGGTGTTGCTTACGTACTCCGCTATCGAAATCGTTCAGGTTTCTTCACAAAACCAATTTGAAGAGATAAAGGAGAGCATTACGGGAAATAACAAAAAGCTTCTACTTACCTTTGTGAAAGCTCAAAGTGTAACCCTTGATAAAGAGGTCGAGCTGATCACTGAGGAAGTGGAGCATGTAGCGATTGATTTTGCTCATGATTTTGTTAATGAATCGAAAAACGAGGCACTTCGTAATAAACAACTGGCTTATATCAACACAGAGCGTAAGCCTTTTATCAAAAAGGTGCTTTTTATTGACACTGAACGCAACCAAGAAGTCTCTATCACCGAAAATGGTATTGTAAGCCGCTCTATTTCTGTCGATTTTAGTCGCATGATCCACTACAAGAATTTCTATATAGGGAAAGAAGTTAAAGTGGGGCACGTCACTAAGTTTGCCATTTATATCCGTCCAGAGCACTGGGATAACGCGTTACTCAAATTTGATTTAGATTTAGAGTATTTTTCTCGTTCACTGACTTTTGAAAATATGATCGATGAATTCCAATACCGTTATTTCTTAGTAGACGACAGCGGCAAGCTTATCGCGTCGAATCTACAACAGAATGTCGACCAATTGATGTCTGAAAGTGTTTTTGATGAACAAATTCAAAAGAGTGTCGGAAGCCATATCATGTCACATTACTTGGGTAGTTTTGTGGTAAGTGGCGAAAAAGGTGTTTTCAATGTCACTTTTGTTCAGAACCGTCAAACCGGTTGGAGGTTGATTTTAGTCACGCCAGAGCATGTGATTCGTTCCAGTTATGCGACCACCAAAGAGCTGGTTTTATCTGGTGATAACTCGTTGATCAAACGCCTGTTCTTTGCTTATATCCTTTTGCTTGGTCTGTTTTTAGCTATTAACTCAATCGCGGTGAATAAGATGCTGATACCTATTTCTAAATTGATCGCACAAGCTAAATATCTAAAGCAGCGTGATTTTAATAAATCCAGACATACTGTTTATAGTAATGGAGACGAAATTGAACAGCTTTCAAAGGCTTATTCTGAGGCTGGGATCCAGATTCAAAATTTGATTGAAGGGCTTGAATATGAAGTTGAAGAGCGAACGAAGCTGTACGAGATAGCAGCGCAAGAGGCGAGTGAGGCCAATAAACAGAAATCGGTGCTGCTTTCAAATGTGTCCCATGAGGTTCGCACGCCACTGAACGCGATTATTGGTTATACACATATGCTAAGCCATAGCAAAAACTTTGACGAATATCGCCATCAGCTGAACGGTATTTCGAGTGCGAGCAATACTATTTTAGGCATTGTGAATGACCTATTGGATTTTGAAAGAGTAAAAGCAGCAAGCTATTCATTAAACCCTAAATGCCTGTCAGTAATGAGTTTGATGCGCGAAATTGAAAATACGTTTTTTCCGCTTAGCGAGTCTAAACAATTGTCGCTTGATATTATATGCAATGTCGATGCTTCGACAACATTGATGATTGATGAGCTTCGTATTAAGCAAGCAATCAATAATATAGTTTCGAACGCATTGAAGTTTACAAACAAGGGAGGGGTGACAATAGAAGTTTCAACCGACGATAGAGCATTCAATATCTCCGTAAGCGATACTGGAGTCGGTATTCCCCAAGATAAATTGGATGCGGTGTTTAACGGCTTTGAACAGGTTAATCAAGAAGACCAACAGTTTGGTTTTGGCTTGGGCTTGGCGATAACTAAAACCATCGTAGAGTTAATGAAGGGTTCGTTGCGTGTTGAGAGTGTGCTCGGCACCGGTAGTACTTTTGTTATCTCACTCCCAGCTCAAGAAATTATGAATGTTCTTGAGTGTTCTAACGGTGTTGCTGAACAGGTATATAACGTTAGAGAGCGCTTAGACTGCACAAGTAAAAAAGCCTTGATCGTTGATGATGTTGAGTTCAACCGAGAAATTCTAGAGTTCCACTTAAACGAGCTAGGTTGTGAATGCATGACCGCGAATGATGGTTTGGAGGCTTTAGCACTCGCTTCTGAACATGACTTTGATGTTGTACTGACGGATATTTCAATGCCGGTTATGGATGGCATTGAGCTTGCTTCTGAGTTGGGAAAGCGTAAGCCATCGTTACCTATAATTGCCGTTACGGCACGAGCTACCATTCAAGAAGAGGCTCGAATGGACCAATACTTTTCGTGTTATCTAACCAAACCGCTCAACCCGAGCGATCTAAAGCTAAAGCTTCATTGCGCTTTATCAGGTGGTACTTGCTAACTTAGTTAAATACTCCTACCTATAACCTGAGGGTAAGCCATCTTCGGATCTTCATGTATTATTTTCATCTGTTTTTCTGAGAGTTATGGGCATTGTCATCAAGATAATGCCCAAACTGTTATGAAAATAACTATCATCCAATAAGTGTTGAGAGTAGCTGGGCATTTTCAAATTATTCAATCACAGCTTGCCCTTAGCTTTTGTTCGTATTTAATTAAAAATAAGCTAAATCACAATAACGAATAAGAAAATAAAGCTATGTTTGGAAATATTATACGTACGTTTCGTGTTAATAATGGTTTGTCTCAAACTAATTTTGTTGATGCGATTCAAAGAAGTAACTCTAACTTTAACAACCTGGACGTTGTGACACTAAGCCGTTGGGAAAGAGGAGTAACAACTCCCCACTTAAAACGTCAAAACGAGTTACTGGACCTTATTGGAGTCAACATATTTGATGTTTGGGAGGCAAACGACTCACAAACAGTTCTCACAGGGTTAACGAATAAATTTAATAATAACGGTTATATTGATATGAACATGCACGTCCAAACAGAAGTTACGGTGATTAACTCAAATAATTCATTCCTTCTTGGGAAGATTACCAAGTTAATTGATGTCATCTTTGAATATGAGGATAACGTTATGCTCAGTAATTTAGAAGATTTAGGTCTGAGTAGAAAGGTAATTATTGAAAAAATAATAAATCAATATTCTGGAGAGTTAACGCTCGTCACGGTTAATGGGCAATTAATCGGACACTTATTAAGTGCTAACTATAATCTTGCAGCAGATTTTTTGGAGCAAGTCTTAGTATCTAAAGAAGATAGAGCACATTTAGTTGTTACTTTTAACTGCACTCATTATTCGTCATTTACAGACACAATGGGCAGAGAGGCGTACAAGTATCTACAAAGCTTAAATCCAGATAAAGAGCTTTATATACTACTGAAAAGCAAAAGGATTTTTGATCTGTTTTTTTCATTGGGCTGCGAGTATCGAAGTGTAAGAAGTAACGATAGATCAATGAAGGTCATGAACTTGGATTCAAAGAAAATGAAATCACAACGCACTTGGATGGATATTATTGCAAACTATAAAGGTGAAGAGAATGAATAACACAGTATTGATTGTTGACGATGTTGAACTATCGAGAGAGGTCATTAAAAATGCGGTCTCTTTATCTAATAAAAAAACATCTGTACAGTTTGCAGAAAATGCGTTCGATGCAATGAGCAAAATGCAAAACGCATCATTTGATTTGGTGATTATGGACATCATGATGCCCAATGGCGATGGATTTGAACTCTTGAGTATGATGTCGCAACAAAATGTTGAGTCTAAAATAATCATTATTTCAGGTTTGGATAAATCCATTGTTAGCTCGGTGAGTATGCTTGGAAAGCTCTATGAGTTAAATGTTGTCGCTTCACTAGAAAAGCCTATTTGGGCTAACCAAATAAGTGAGTTGGTTGATAAAGCACTTGAAGTTGAAACCATAACCAAAAGCGAGCTTGGCTTTGGTAACCGTGCAACAATCATCGATGACGATTTTCCCATCAATCTGGTTTATCAGCCGCAAGTTGTTTCGGATATAAATGTTATTTCGGGGTTTGAAGTGTTGTCACGATGGTCTGATGAAAACGGGACCTTACTTCCACCGAGCTATTTTTTGCCAGTAATTGAAGAGCTAGGAAAGCAAAAGGTTTTTACCAATATCGTGATAAATAAATTCATTCAGGATTATCATCTCCACTTCAGTGAACTTGATAAATCGTTGAGGTTCTCAATTAATATCGATCCTAATTTACTGACTGATGAATCTGTTGTCGATAATCTACTCGAGATCTATAAGCAAGGTATTGAGCATACTATCGTTGTAGAGCTGACTGAAAAGGGGCTTTCAGGCAATATTGAAAAAGAATTGTTGGCAAATATTTTACGGCTAAGGTTGAATGGTTTTGAGATCTCTATAGATGACTTTGGGATGGAAGCATCGAATATTGAACGTATTGTCAAACTGCCTATTAGTGAGATAAAAATAGATAAAACCATTACATGGGGACTTTGCCATAACATTGATTACATGCAAAAAATCGATGAAGTTAAGAAGCTCGTTTCGGTAAAAAACGCACGTATTATCTATGAGGGTGTTGAAAATAAAGACACCTGTGCATTTCTGGAAACTCTAGGCGGCTTTAACCAACAAGGTTTTCTTCATGGGGTTCCATCACTACCTGAAATTGCAGTTGAGATGCTCGCAGAGCAAAAGGAGCTAGATTACGTCGCTTCTGAATATACTTCTAATCATTAACAACGTATTAGGGTAACGAGCCAAAGCCAACTCAATGGGCTTTGGCTCTTTTTATTACTTACCACACACCGAACAATTAGGCATCTTTATTAAATTCATTTCACGCCAGCTGTGAGACATGGCATCGAGAATCAAAAGTTTGCCTTGCTTTGGTTGTCCAAACTTGGCAATAACCTTGATAGCTTCCAAAGCCTGAGCCGCGCCTACCATGCCTACAACAGGTGCCATCACACCGGCTTCAACACAGCTTAGAGCAGCGTTGCCGAATAGAGCACTCAAGCACTGGTAACAAGGTGCATTTTCATCTTGATAAGTGAATACGCTAATCTGACCTTCCATGCGAATCGCAGCGCCCGATACTAGAGGCGTTATTGATGCGTAACACAAACGGTTAAGTTGATTGCGCGTTTCAACGTTGTCACTGGCATCAAGAACAAGAGAGTGTGCTTCGATCAAACTTGCTAGCGCTTCGTCATCAAGCCTGTGATCGACAGTTGCAATCGTCAGATGAGGGTTCAATACCTGCAAAGACTCAGCGGCAGAATCGACCTTCTTCTTACCAATGTCAGCATCGGTGTGAAGCACTTGTCGCTGCAAGTTTGAAAGCTCGACAATATCATCGTCGATCAGTGTTAGCTTACCAATTCCCGCAGTCGCGAGGTATTGAGCAGAGGCACAGCCTAAACCACCCGCACCTAACACCAAAATCGAGCTCTGTTTCAGCGCTTCTTGACCCTCAAAATCAAACTGCTTGAGAATGATCTGGCGGTTATAGCGAAGCATCTCTGCGTCAGACAGTATTTCCATCAGCAAGCCTCGTTAGTAAAGCGTGGAGTTAAACAGTTGAATCTGAACCGTTTCACCGACTTCAACACGGCCACGTTCGCGCTCTAGTACCACAAAGCAGTTTGCTAAGCTCATTGAGCGGAAAGCGCCAGAGCTTTGGTTACCTGTTGTTTCTACTACAAACTTACCGTTTTCAATCGAGTAGATGCCACGTTGGTAATCAGTACGGCCTGGGCCTTTTTTGAATGCAGATTTAGTGATAGCAGGAATCGACTCTGGTGCTGTCCATGCTGTGTGACCAGCTAATTTAGCCAGCATAGGCTGAACTAACACATACATAGTCATCATTGCAGACACTGGGTTACCCGGTAGGCCACAGAACCAAGCGTTGTCTAGCTCACCAAATGCGAATGGTTTACCTGGTTTGATTGCTAGTTTCCAAAAGCCGATTTCGCCAAGCTCTTCAAGAATGTCTTTGGTGTAATCAGCTTCGCCGACACTTACGCCACCAGAAGTGACAACTACGTCTGCCAGTTCTTGCGCTTTTACAAAGGTTTCTTTAAGCGTTGCAGGGCAATCAGGAATAATACCTAGGTCAATTGCTTCGCAACCAAACGCTTCAATCAGTGGTTTGATACCGTAGCGGTTGCTGTCGTAGATCTGACCATCTTCAAGAGGCTGACCTAATGGCTTGAGCTCATCGCCAGTAGAGAAGAAAGCGACTTTAGGTTTGTGTGCCACAGTTACATGACTCACACCGAGCGAAGCAATCATTGGAATGTCACGAGGTGTTAAACGTTCGCCACGGCTAAGAACGATATCGCCTTGCTTGATGTCGTCACCGGTAGGGCGAATGTTATTGTTCAGCTTGATGTCGTCTTGCTGAATCTCAATGCCAGCGTCAGTTTCAGCAGTGTTTTCTTGCATGATTACGACGTCACAACCTTCCGGGATCTTTGCGCCAGTCATAATGCGAATACAGGTGTTTGCTGGCCATTCACCTTCAAAAGGCTGACCCGCAAAAGATTTACCCGCTAATGGCAGTACTTTACCGTTCTCTAGGTCTGCTAAACGCAGCGCGTAACCGTCCATTGCTGAGTTATCAAAAGGAGGTACAAAAATAGGGGAGAGTATGTCTTCAGCAAGAACGTAGCCCAAAGCATCTGCCAATGGCAGAGTTAGAGTCGTTTGAATAGGTTTGATTGGTGACAGCAGCTTATCTAGTGCTTCTTCAATTGGCATTAAGCCCGGAGCGTCGCAACAGCCCATAATTGAAATCCTTTGATCGTTATTGTTTTGATTTTGTGGTTGGCAATGGTGGTTCAATAATGATTAAAACACGCTTTTCGTCAACGAAATTGAAGCCACTTTAGCACAGTTTAGCCCCCGTAAATAATGACCTCCCTTAAAATATGGGTGTATTTATTCAAAATTCCGAGTATCCTTGTTTGCCATCCAGAAGGGGTAACAAAAGAGGAAGTTCAATGTCAGGTCTTAGCGAATCAGCGAAGTTGGTTAAAGATGCGCTAGCAAGCCGCGGTCTAGAGACGCCAATGAGTCCTAACCAGGTTAGCCGAGAAGAGAAAAAGGAACGAATCGAGCACCATATGCGTGAGATTCTCACTCTACTCGAACTTGATCTTACGGATGATAGTCTGGAAGAAACACCGCAACGTATTGCTAAAATGTACGTGGATGAAATTTTCTCTGGTTTGGATTACGCCAATTTCCCTAAAATTACGGTAATCGAAAACAAGATGGGCGTTCGTGAGATGGTACGAGTAAAAGACATTACCGTGACCAGTACTTGTGAGCACCACTTAGTGACGATTGATGGTAAGACTGCGGTCGCTTATATCCCTCGTGGGAAAATCATCGGCCTTTCAAAGATTAACCGTATTGTTCGATTCTTTGCTCAGCGCCCACAAGTTCAAGAACGTATGACGCAGCAGATCCTTGTTGCACTGCAAACGCTACTCGAAACTGATGACGTTGCTGTCACCATGGATGCGGTTCACTACTGCGTGAAATCACGCGGTGTAATGGACGCGACTAGCGAAACGACAACAACAGCTCTGGGCGGTATCTTCAGATCAAACCCAGCAACGCGCCACGAATTCTTACACGGCCTGCGTTAATACGTTTCGTTATTGGATGCACGTCATTTAGCCTTTGTAAATTGAAGTTCGTTGAAAATATTCTAAGCCTCGCTTTATGCGGGGCTTTTTTACGCCTGCAATGAAGTCAACTGTAATGGCTGAGAATGCTGTTATTCCCTAAAGTGAAGAATGAGCGACTTATTCACTTTCGCCATTCCCTAAAGTGAGGAATGAACGTAATAGGGAATCTGTTGCGGCCAAGCAGAAAAAGCACGCTCTATATCTTAACGTTTGTTGAAAGCATATAGAGCGTAACTAGAATCAGTCGCTGGTGGAGTGCTTAAGAAAGGTTAAACAAACGCTTTAAGTGGTGAACAATACCGGATGGCTTGTTCTCGGCTTGATAGATGCTCAAACCATCGTAAAAACTCGCCATGAACTCTACGCGAATCTCATCATCACTGCTTCTCGATATACGAGACAGTAGCGTAGCGGCTACAGCTGCGTGATCATTGGCTAGGCTGTAATCCATTCCTAGTCGTCCTTGAATGAACAACCACAAATGCGTGACTAGTTTTAACTGTTGAGCGTTAGAGTTTTGAAACTTGTCGCTGTGCTCAGTTCCCACTGTATTATCGAATACATTTTGCATCGCCTCATTCGCTTCTTTATTGCTTTCAAAGCGATAGCTTGCATCGATATGTTCCTTGGTTAGCAAGCCAAGCAACGTCTGACGTGCAGAGTTCTCCGGCTTGTTCTCGCAAGCGTGTTTAAACAAAGCGTGGTTTTCATCAATAAATGACGACAGCTCTTTCTCGTAGCCTGTCGAGAGCGCTTTGACTGAACCTAAACCTGCTTCTTTTAAACACTGGTGAAGCTTGGTTCTAGCTTGTTGTTTAGCTTTGATTTCTTGCTGCGCGTCGGCTTGTTGCTTGGCTTCTTCTAGCTGGCTAGCTGCTGTTTGCGAACTATTCGGGGTTGGACGCTCAGTCATTACTCTGTAGCTCTTCCCACGTTACTTCTGCCGATTGAGTATCGCTGTTAATGAAAGCAGAGTTACCCGTCAGCATGACTGAAAGATCCATCGTACGTTGTGTCATCGCCGCTAGCTGCTCAATACCATCGTTGTCTAGACGAACGATCTGAGCTTTTAGGTAGCCGAATTTACCTTTGTTCTGCTCCCACCAAACGTTTGATTTAGTGTTGAAGCTGAATACGCGTACTGATTTAGATAGGCGAGTTGCCTTCTTAACACGCTCTGGATCGGGTTCGCCCACATCGACCCATTCTAGGATTTGATCGTCTAACGACTTCTGCCATAAATCGGGTTCTTCAATGCTAGACAATCCTTTAGTGAACTCAAGTTCAGGAGATGCATTGATACAGAAAGCCATGATTCGAGCCATCATTCGCTGTTCTGTTTCAGAAGGGTGTTGTGCAACCGTTAGATTGAAAGAGTCGTAATAGTCGCGATTCATATCGGTTAAAGAGATACGAAACTTGTAGATTGTCGGTTTAAGAGCCATTGAGAGGGTGTCTTAGGTAGAAATAGTGAAGGGGAATATTACCTTAAATCTCTGAATAGCGGGTAAAAAAATAGCCAGCAGAGGCTGGCTATTTTTAGAAAGCTTTAAAATACTAAATTAAAGTACTTTGATGCTGTCAGCTTGTGGGCCTTTTTGACCTTGAGATACTACGAACTCAACTTTTTGGCCTTCAGCAAGAGTTTTGAAACCGTCGCCAGTGATAGCAGAGAAGTGTGCGAATACGTCTGGGCCGTTTTCTTGTTGAATGAAGCCGAAGCCTTTAGTTTCGTTGAACCATTTTACTGTACCAGTAACTGTGTTAGACATGATGATATCCTAAAATTAAATTTTTATTTTGAGCCAATTGTGGCACTGATAGCGCGGAAAAGTTTATTGCTATTGCGTACAACACAACGGGGTTACTAGTAATCCAACGAAATGTTTATATACAAAGAACTTTCTTTCTAGCCGGGAACGAGTCTAAATCAAATCAGGGGATAGTCAATCGAATACATAGGGAAAGGTTGCAGAAACTTGGGGGTAGTCAAACTTTGCATTCCTTAAATATCATGGAGTTACAGTTGTATGGTGATTTGTTGTAGTTTTTGTGAAAAAGGTGGTCGAAATTGATGACGAATTTGGAGTAAATGCACTGTTTTAGCGCATTCATTTTTGCAAATTTAAAGCCGCTAACTGGGCGTTGAGCCCACTTTTAACGGCTTATATTTATAAATGTCGTTGTAAGGTAAGTGCCTTTACTTGAACGAGGTCTCGGCTACTTTTTCAAGCGGTACAGGTTGCCATTATCAGTGCTGAAGAAGATGTCTCCGTTTGGTGAAGTTTCGATGTCTCTTACCCTTTCGCCCAAGTCCTCTAAAATGCGTTCTTCCTCGATTGCCTCACCTTGTTCATTGACTGTCACAATATTGATGTGAGTAAGTTTTAGTGCGCCAGCCAGCAGTTTGCCTTTCAGCTCTGGGTATTTGTCTCCTTGGTAAACAAGCAAACTGCCCGGAGCGATTGAAGGAACATAGACTTTTTTTGGCGCTTCAATACCATCTTTGGTTTCCGATTCGCCAACGCTGATAGGGCCCCAATACTCTTTTCCGTGTGAGGTGACAGGCCACCCATAGTTGGCACCCGCTTTTATTAGGTTAATTTCATCACCACCGCGAGGGCCGTGTTCAATCGACCAAAGCTTTTGAGTCGGGAAATCGTAATACAGACCTTGTGGATTACGATGGCCAAAGCTCCAAATTTCATTGAGCACTTTGTTGTTATCCGTGAATGGGTTATCGCTTGGTGTGCTTCCATCGGCATTCAGTCGTAATATTGATCCGGCGTGAGTCATGGTGTCTTGGCCGTTGTCTCGATCACCACGGTCGCCGATTGAAAAATACAGGTGGCTATCATCAAAGGTGATACGGCTACCAAAGTGACGTCCGGTGTCCGTTCTAGATTTAGATACAAACACGTCTGTCCAATTGATGACTTCATTATTGCTGTAATTAGCAGAAGCCAGTGTTGTTACGCCTTCATCATCGATGTCTTTACTGTAAGTGACGTAGAACTTTCCGTTTTCAAAAGGGGAAAGTGCGATATCTAATAATCCACCTTGGCCTTTCGCCCATACATTGGGCAGCCTGAAGAGTGTGTGTTGATCGCCAGTTTTTAAATCGACATGTTTAATGACGCCTGATTTTTCTGTGACTAGCATGGACTTATCGTTGACATAAGCCAGTCCCCAAGGGATCACGAGTCCGTCGGTGATCTTCTCTGCCTGCCAAGCAAAGGCTGACGTTACAGGACCTGAGGCAAGCAGCGCCAAAGCACATGAAAAAATACGGTGATGAGTGTTCATTGAAGTCCCTTGATTATGAGCATCTAGTGTTAGTCTAGCGCTTGTGGCCGATAGGCGGAAAGCCGAGGTTGCTGAAAAGTGACTATTCACATATTTAGTTGAACGCCTATTGTATGATTATACAAGCTCACGTATGTTTACTCTGCCTTTCTCTATTTGATCCTGTCGGAGCATTATGAACAACTCACCAGCAGCATTTTCGCTATTTTCTCTGTTTTTATGTTGTGAGTTAGATACGCACGATTTTTCTTCGAACGGACCTATTAAACGATGAGTCGTGGATTTGATTTTAAATCGATCTTACTTGCGTGCTTGGTCATCAGTATCGGTCAGCTCAGTATGGGACTGGTGTTTCCATCACTACCTTGGATCGCCAAAGACTTCGATGTATCACTAGAGCAAGCCCAGCTATTGGTAAGCGTGTACCTATTAGGTTTTGGGCCTTCCCAGTTTATTTATGGCCCTATTTCCGATGCTCTTGGGCGCAAGAAAGTGCTGCTGAGCGGATTATTAATCGCCATGCTGGGACTATTGATGATCATTTTCTTCAGCCACTCGTTTACCAATATGGTGATGGGGCGATTTCTACAAGGCCTAGGAACCGGCTGTTGCGCTGTACTTGCTCGTGCCTCGACGCGCGATAGATTCAACGGCGCAGACTTGCCTTTGGCTATGTCTTATATTGCGATGGTTGCCTCTATAACACCTTTGATCGCGCCTGTTATCGGTGGGTTTATTAACTTCCACTTTGGCTGGAGTATGGTGTTTATCTCACTACTTGGCTATGTCTCATTGGCTTGGGTGGTATTGGCGTTCAAGTTTAAGGAAACCGTCACTAAGGTTTCGGCTATCCCTTCACCGAAGAAAATGATTTCTCAATACAAAGAGCTACTCACTTCTCGTTATTTTATGAGCTTTGCGAGTATTGGCTGGCTTAACTTTAGCTTGATGATCACCACCGTATCAGTGATGCCATTTATCATGCAAAATCAGATTGGCATGACGTCAGATGAATACGCGATGTGGGCGGTGATTCCTGCATTAGGCATGCTCGGCGGAACAAGCTTATGTAACCGTATTCGCCCTATGCTGGGCAACAAGAAAACTCTGTTATGCACACCTGTATTACATGTGGCTGCGGCGTTGTGGCTTTTCTTTTGTCCACTTGAGCCACTTTATTTAATGCTTGGCCAGTTCTTGATGATTCTTGGCAATGGTATAGCGTTACCTTGTGCTCAGGCGTTGGTGATGTCGCCTTATAAGAAGAACGCTGGCGCGGCTGCTGCGATGTCTGGCGGAGGGCAGATGGTGGTGTCTTCAATGGTGAGCATGGGGCTGGTTCAGTTAGGACTAGGAGAAGCGTGGCATCTATCGCTTGTCATCATGTTGTTCACACTGATTACCCTGTTTAATATTTTACGTGGTTTCAGTAGTCAAGAAGCGAGAGAGTCCCAGCTTAGCTAGTTATTTAATTATTTAGCTAGCTAGTGAGTGAAAAACGAAAAGGCCATTGAAGTTTATGATTTCAATGGCCTTTATTATGCTTAGAGCTTAGAGCTTAGAGCTTAGAGCTTAGAGCTTAGAGCTTAGAGCTTAGACTGAAATGCCCGAACTATTCACAGACGACTGCAACCTTCTCACTTGCTGCAGTATTGGCTGGCGCTGGATGATCGATCAGTCGGATAGGGGACTCATACAGTGCTGACAAAGCCTCTTCATCGAGTAACTTATCCGCGCTGCCTTCGAACGCAATCTGACCTTTTTTCAGGGCGACAATATGCGTCGCGTAACGAAGCGCTAGGTTCAAATCGTGTAAAATAACGATCACCCCAACATCTTCTTTTTTGTTGAGTTCAGACAGTAAGCCCATTAGCTGAAATTGATGATGAACATCCAGTGCAGAAGTCGGTTCATCAAGGATCAATACCGGTGACTGTTGAGCTAGTAACATAGAGACCCACGCTCGTTGACGTTCACCACCAGATAAGTCATCCGCTAATGCTTGTGAGAATTCAGTAACACCGGTTCTTTCCATTGCTTGCTGGATGATCGACTTATCTTCTGAATTCCAACGGCCTAGTGCGCCTCTCCATGGGAAACGCCCTAAACGAACCAGCTCTTCGACAGTTAAGCCAGCAGAAGCGGGGAGTTTTTGCGGTAAATAAGCAATCTGCTTGGCTAAGTCTTTGCTTTTGAATGAAGAGAGGGAAGCGCCGTCTAGTTCCACGCTGCCATGATCTGGTGACATCTGCCCTGAGAGTAAATTAACGAGTGTAGATTTACCCGAACCATTATGGCCAAGAACGACGGTCAGTTCGTTGGTCGGAATCGAGAGGTCTTCGATTGAGAGAATCGTTCGTTCATCACGAACAATTTTGATGTTTGAAAGCTGAAACATGTCAGTCCTGTGCCTAGACCAATAAAGCGCTTCAGTGAAATTAAACGAGCTTTATTGGCTTTTAAAAATAGAGGGTGTTATTGAGCTGTTTTTTTGTTGTCGGGATGTCTTGGGCAATCGTCGCAATACTTTCTAGAGTCGCACTTATAAACTAAGCAGCAGCTGATTCTGATCAGTTTTAGCATCCCCGAATCAGCGTCTATTTTAAGGCTGTTTAAATGATTTTCAGGTAACTGGCATGCTTCTAACCAAAGCTTAGCTTGTTCAGTGATATAATCGTTGGTTAGGCTCGGTTCGTGCTGCTGTAGTTTTATCAAGCTGCCTAATAATAGATCAGCAAGTAGATGATTGGTAAACCCCGGACGAATACGTGTCCACTCACTAATCTGGCTACGATAAAACTCTGTGAGTGCAAGAATAGCTTCGCCTGCTTGTGGAATCAGTTCTTCTGGTGAACCGTGTTGATGATCACCATTAAAGAAACGGTAGCCTGTGACAAATTCTTTGTACCTAAACTGGCCGATGTTCTTAATATCAGGCAGTGAGTGAAGGCCGTAGATAGATATAAAGGTCACGTAGATTGGTTGCCAGCAAACCAGATCCCACGTTCGGGTTAACCAATAGGCTTTGCCTGCTTCAGGGTGGCTCTGCGCAAGGCCATCGTAAACTCGTTTGATTTCTTTATGGCTATCATCATTCGTTATTGCAATGCTCTTGCTATGCAGAACACCAAAGCTTCCACTTAAATAAGGTGTCACTTGTTTTGAGTGAGCGAAGATTTTCTGATGTAGAGACGGGGCTCTCCGACGAGTGATAATATTGTGCAGCTGGGAAAGCATCATAAACCATTAAATGAGAATCAGTAGCGTTATCATAACGGACATAATCGAGGATAACCATACAAAATGGAGCATCTACTCGGTGCCTCTATCTTTTGGTCATTTTATAGAACACACATGAGCGCTTCTTTTTTTGAGTGATAAAAGCCGTTTTAAATGATAAAAGTATTGGTGAATCGAATATGTCGCTGTCAACTATAGAGAATATGAAAGCTTAAATATGAACACACCTGCATTTGGTCGTATCAGTCGCGTTTTAACCTATATCCATTCGAACCTTAGCTCCTCGCTATCGTTAGAAGATATTGCGACACAAAGCTGTTGGTCTCGTTGGCAGCTTCAGAGAGTGTTTCAAGCCGAAACAGGGCTTACTGTGGCTAACTATGTGAGAGAGCTAAAGTTAAGCCAAGCTGCAGAACACCTGCTTGATGGAAAAGATCGCGTGATAGATATTGCTCTTGGGCTCGGGTTCAATTCAGAAATAAGCTTTAGCCGCTCGTTTAAGCAGATGTTTGGGTCTAGCCCAAGTCAGTATAGAAAAGCAGGTAAAAGAGTCGGGCTAAGAAAGCCGATACAAGTATCTGAAACAGCGAGTACTTCTGAAAAAGGGGCGTTAAGCTTTGTGGAAGTGCGCATTGATGAAAGAGAGTCTTTCCTAGTGAAAGGCATGACATCAGAAATCAGTGGTCTGTTTTCACTCACGCAAGACTTCGCTCAGAAAGTCCCTCAGCTATGGTCACGTTTAGAAGGTGAAGTTGAGATCCCTGACGACAACGTGCTCCAGTTCATTGGCGTGGTTGACCTGACTCAGTCTTGCTTTGACGGGACTAATATTCACTATTGGGCAGGGGTAGAACTTCAGGAAGGAATTTCAATCCCGCAATTACCGAGTATTATCTCTGAAAGATTAGAGGTACTGACGGTTCCTAAGCAAACTTATGCTGTAGTGAAGCACTGTGGTCCAATTGAGAATTTACGACACACCTTGAGTTGGTTTGTGCTGAATTGGATGCCAAGTTCAGGTTATCGTGGCGTCGATGGATATGAGCTTGAAGTGTACCCGTTTGCCTATCAAGCACATGCCTCTGACGCTGAAATGGAGTACTGGGTTCCTATTATTAAATCGTAGTCATATTCCCGCTCACTCTCTTCTAGCAAAGCCTTCCTATCAATAGGGTCAATTGTCTTTTTAATCATCAATTGACCGTTTTCGACTAAAAATAGGTCAAGTTCTTTTTGAATTTGCACCAAATTGTTAATTATCCCACCTCTAGATACATACAATGCAAATGAGATTTATTATTATTTATATTAAGCATTGGTACCGAGGGAATTATGACCACTCACACTCGTTTTAAGTATTCATCATTGGCAGTAGCGTTGCTGACTGCGTTTTCAGCGCAAGCATTGGCGGAAGAAACCGTTACTGCGGCAGATTCGAATATAGAAACTGTCACTATTATGGGTAAAGCCTATCGTAATACAGCCACAAAATCGGCACTTGAGCCGGAAGAAACACCTCAAGGTATTACAGTCATTGATGAAGAACAGTTAGAGCAACGAGGTGTAAAGTCTCTTAACCAAGCGCTTAGATACGCGCCGGGTGTTGTGACTGAGCAAAAGGGCGCATCAGTAACCATGTACGATACGTTCTCGATTCGTGGGTTTAGTAACAATCAGAGTTACTACGATGGCTTGATTCTGCCGTTCCTGACTGGATGGAACCTGCAACCTCAGATCGACCCTATTGCGATTCAGCAAGTTGAGGTGTTTAAAGGCCCTACGTCTGTGTTGTATGGATCGATGCCGCCGGGTGGTATGGTCAACATGATCGCGAAGGCACCGCAAGAAGACGGGTCGACAAAAGTGGGTGTATCTACAGGCTCAAGAAACTTGATGGAAGCGTCAATTGATACTTCAGGTCAGTTAGGTGACAGTGACTTTTCATATCGTTTAGTTGCACTCGCTCGTAAACAAGACAGCCAAGTTGATAACGCTGAAGAAGAGCGTTATGTGATTGCTCCATCGCTAGATTGGCAGGTATCTGATCGAACACTTATTAACTTCAATCTTTACTATCAGAATGATCCGTCAATGGGTACTAACTCTGCAATGCCGCTCGAAGTATTGAAGGCAAGTGATCCATCTGTGTCGATGGGCGACAAGAACTGGAGTACTTTTGAACGTGAAGTCTTGATGTTAGGTTACAAAATTAACCACCAAATCAATGACAACTGGACTTTCCTTCAGAACGCTCGTTATTCCGATGCGTCGCTATATCAAGAAAACACCTACCATCGCGGTACGAATTTTAACGCCGCAACTGGTAGCTTAATTCGAAATGTGTATAGCACGGATGAAGACTCTCAAAGCTTTGTTATCGACAACCAAGTATCAGGTCGCGTCGAGGTTGCTGGGCTAGAGCATAACTTATTGTTTGGTCTCGATTACCTAAAACTGACGGGCGACTCTTTGTATCAAGAGTTCACCGCGAACGCTGGTTTCTACGGATTTAACGCATACAACCCAAATAATGACTTGCTTGATAAGAGTCAGCTACAAGAGAATTATCGTGAATCACATGACATCACGACCGAGCAACTGGGCTTGTATTTCCAAGATCAAGTTCGCTACGACGCGCTGGTTTTACTTGCTGGTGGACGTTACGACATGTTCAAAGCGAGTGACGAAAAAACGAGCATTTATCCAACAAGCGATGGCACAGAAAAAGCGGATCACAATCAGTTCTCTTACCGCGTAGGTGCTTTGTATGAGTTAGATAATGGCATCTCTCCATTTGTAAGTTACGCGACGAGTTTTGAACCAGCTGCTGGTACCGATATTAACGGTAACTCTTTAAAACCTCAGCTGGGTGAGCAAGTCGAACTAGGTGTGAAATACCTGTCTGCTGATATGGCACAGCAACTTACAGCATCATACTTTTACATTACTAAGAAAGATTCAATTGCTGCCGATCCATCGGATCCAACGTATCGCTCTAAGATTCAGTTAGGCGAAGTGCGTTCTCAAGGTGTCGAAGTCGAAGGCAGATGGTTTGTAACGGAAGATTGGGATGTGAACGCGAGCTATACATACGTCGATATGGAAGTAACGGAAGATGCAAACCCTGACCTTGAAGGAACGACACCAATCTATGTACCGACACATGCCGCTAATCTATGGAGCAATTACTATGTCTATGGTGGTGCTTTGTCGGGAACTCGCTTCAGTGCAGGTGCTCGTTACATGGGTGAAATGGAGATGGATGCAACGAATACTCAAGGAAAAGTACCATCATATACGGTTGTCGATTTATCCGTAGGTTATGACCTAGGGGAAGCAAGTGAAACTCTGTCAGGTGCAACGGCTAACTTGCTGGTTAACAACCTGTTTAATGAAGAGTACTACACCTGCTACGACCAATCGAACTGTTGGTTCGGTGCAGAGCAGTCAGTAGAACTCAGCGTGAACTACGAGTTCTAATTCATTTGAATACATAAATCTAAGCAGCCTGTGTAGGCTGCTTTTGTCGTTAAATAAACAATTAAAAAGTGACAGTGATTATATGAAAGCCAACTATTTTACTTCTCGTTTTCCTAAAGTGAGTTCGTTCATTGTCTCATTGAGCTTGTTGTTATCAGCTCAAGCGATGGCCAACTTTCAAGTTGAAGACAGTGAGGGTGTTAAAACCCTTGAAGCTCAGCCTGTTAGAGTGGCTGCGCTGAACTGGGACATAGCCGAACAAGTGATTGAACTCGGTGTTACACCAGTAGCGGTACCTGATATTGCAGGTTATACCGATTGGGTTGTTCAGCCTGCGATTCCAGAAGGCGTGGCGGATATTGGCACTCGAACTGAACCTAACTTTTCGGCGCTTAAAAAGCTAAACCCTGATGTGATTCTTATCGCTTCTCCTCAGAAAGATCTTCAGGAACGACTTTCTGAAATTGCGCCCGTGCTTTACTACCAAACGTACAGCGAACAACACAGCAATGCAGCGGCTGCTATTGAGAATTTCAAGAAGATCGGCCAGTTGCTTGGTAAAGAAGAACAAGCGAACCAAAAGCTGGCCGCAATGGATGAGCGTATCGCTGTTCTAAAAGCTGAGTTAGATAAAGCGTATCCGGGCGACAAACCGAAAGTCACTTCTTTCCGTTTTGCGAGTACTACATCGGTGTTCATTTATGGCGATAACTCGATTCCACAATACGCACTTGAGCAGCTTGGCTTTGACAATGCGATGGATCTTCCTGCAAGTCAGTGGGGCATCAGTCAAAAACGCATGACCGAGCTTAAGAACGTGAAGAACGGCATTGTGCTTTACTTTGAACCTTTCCCATATCAAGACAAGCTAAACCGTTCTCCGGTTTGGAAGAGCATGCCCTTTGTTCGCAATGGTCAATTTAGCCCAGTAGCGGCAAGTTGGAGCTACGGCGGTGCTATGTCGATCTTGTATAACGCAGAAGCCATGGCGCAATCGTTGTTGACGCTAGCGGAGCAGTAATGAAATCCAGTGGTTTTATGATGGGGGCTGCGCTGCTTTGTGCTGCCCTTGTTCATTTATGGTTAGGGCAGTCGGAATTTGGTCCTATTGGTGAGTTGCTTCAGCAAGTCTCACAGATCAGTGACATCGCGACATTCAACTCAATGGTTGATGATTCATTTGAGTTGATGGCGTTAGCCTATGTCAACTTACCTCGCTTGGTGATGGCGATCTTGGTTGGCGCAACACTTGGCACCATCGGCAGCTTGTTTCAACAACTGACACAGAATCGCATGATGTCCCCGTTAACCTTAGGTACATCGTCAGGTGCATGGCTTGGTCTGGTTATTCTGAATGTGGTGGCGCCGATGTTGGTCGCTCAGTATTCAGTTTGGTTTGCTTTGGTCGGTGCGCTGCTTGCGATGGGGCTGATTGTTTCGATTGTCGGAATCAAAAACATGAGCGGCTTGCCAATTGTATTGGCGGGTATGGCGGTCAACTTGTTATTAGGGGCATTTGCAACGGCGATTATTCTGCTCAACGATCAGTACGCACAAAATCTGTTTGTATGGGGAGCGGGCGACCTAGGGCAAAATGGCTGGGAACAAGTGCTTTGGTTGATGCCTAAGCTGTTGCCGATTTTTGCCATATTCTTCTTAGCTCCGCGAGTTCTGACTTTGCTTTCCATCGGCACTGAAGGGGCTGCGGCGCGCGGGCTCAATATTGGCACGACCTTCTTTGTGCTAATGGCAATCGGCGTTTGGTTGGTTTCAGTGTCGATTACCTCAGTGGGCGTGATCAGCTTTATCGGCTTGATTGCTCCGAACATCGCTAGGCATCTAGGTTTTCTAAAGGCTAAATCTGAACTCATCGCGAGTTGTGTATTAGGTGCGCTATTACTTTGTGTCACCGACAGCTTGGCGATCTTCTTGGCGCAATGGTCTTTGGACATGATTCCAACAGGGACGGCAACCGCAGTGATTGGTGCTCCTGCGTTGATCATTATTGCGAGAAAGCAAATGTCTGCTCAAGATCAGTTGTTTTTCTCAATGCCTAAAGGTCCGAAGTCTATTTCATCTTTGGCTTACTTCTTGTTGGGCTCGATGATCTTCGGGTTGTTGGCGTTGAGTACATTGTCACAGCCTTCTTCTGATATGAGCTACTTTGTTATCCCAGACGCATTTGAATGGTCTATTCGTTGGCCGAGAATGTTAACCGCGATATTCGCTGGTGGCGGTTTGGCGGTGGCTGGTGTGATTTTACAAAGACTGGTCTACAACCCGCTCGCAAGCCCAGACATTCTTGGTGTGTCGGCAGGTGCGGTTCTAGCTTTGATTTTCAGCAGCTTGTTTATGGGATATTCGATTCACTCATTGAGCCCTTGGATTGCTTTCTTAGGCAGTGCGATTGCACTGTGTTTATTGCTATTCCTTGGCAAGAAGCATCAGTTTGCGCCATCGATCTTGATTCTTACAGGTATTTCATTAACCGCAGTCTTGGAAGCTTTGGTGCAATTCTCTTTAACGCGAGTGGGTGAGGGGAAATACACATTATTGGCTTGGTTAGCCGGCTCTACTTACCGTGTGGAGCCTGAATCAGCCACTATAATGGCAGTAGTGATAACGGCTTGTATTGGTGTTGCTCTGTTACTGAGCCGTTGGGTGACCTTAATTGCGACTGGACGACAGTTCGCGAGTGCCAGAGGGTTGAATATCAATATCGCATACGTGGCACTGTTGTGTATTGTTGCGATCTTATGCTCGGTCGTGACAACAACCATGGGGCCTGTCGCGTTTGTCGGCTTGTTAGCTCCGCATATCGCTGCAATGGTGGGGGCTCGTTTGGTTCGAGAGCAGATCATCTTGTCGTTTTTAATTGGTGCAGCATTGATGCTATTCGCCGATTGGCTAGGGCAAGTGGTGGTGTTCCCAGCGCAGCTTGCAGCAGGGACGTTAGTTTCAATTATTGGTGGTAGCTACTTCATCTTCTTGCTACTGAAATCTCGAAGAACATAGGTTTTGCTCATGACCGAAAGCCATTGCTAATCAAAGCTACTGGCAATCAAAGCCATTGGCGATAAAAGCTACGGATGAAAAGCAGTGAATGGAGCGATCCATCACTGCTTTTTTGTTGATGTCGTTTGTGTAAAGGGAAAGACGTTAAGCAACACAGGTCTCGCTTCTTAATGTGCAAGTTTGGCATATGTTAATAAAATGTATAACCTAAAGGTCTGACCACTGATAAGGTAGCCACCATGCCAAACCTCGATCGTATTACTTGTTCTATCGATGAAAACCAAATTGCGACGGTTGTGTTGAATCGACCCGATAAGCTCAATGCTATTGATATGGCAATGTTTCAAGGCGTGAATAACATGGTGACTCAGCTGAAAAAGAACACCGAGATTCGTGCCGTAATAGTAAAAGGTGAGGGTTCTGATTTTTGTTCAGGGCTTGATGTTAAGTCCCTATTAACCAGTAAATCTGGGGCGATGAAGCTCTTGTTTAAATGGCTACCGACATTGCCTAACGCTGCACAACGCTTTTCATTGGGTTGGCGAGATATTCCATGCCCTGTCATTTTTGCGATTCATGGTCGTTGTTGGGGAGGCGGCCTGCAATTGGTCAGTGGGGGTGATTTTAGAATTGCTAGCCCGGATGCGAACTTCTCTATATTGGAAGCAAAGTGGGGTCTGATTCCAGACATGGGAGGCGCTATCGCTTTTAGAGAGCTGATGCGTAAAGATCACACCCTTGAAATGGCGATGACGGCCAAAGTGATCGACTGTGAAACCGCTAAAGAATATGGGTTGGTGACCAAGATTGCCGAAGATCCTTACGCTGAAGCCTATGCGTTGGCACTTGAGTGTGCGAATCGGTCGCCAGATGTCGTCGCTGCTAACAAGAAGCTCTACAACAAGACTTGGTGGTCAAGCCCGGGCATGGCTGTATTCTGCGAAACTTGGTATCAGATAAAGGTTGGGTTAGGTAAGAACAGGGCGATTGCTGCTCAACGTGAAATTCATCGAGACAAACCACGCCCTTACGTCGCCAGAAAGTTTAAATAGCGCTTGTACAGGAATAATGGATATTCCCTTTGTTTATTGAGCTTTGCGGTAACCTTAGAGCAATTTAATGTCTAAGGCTAAATGAGCGCTCTGATGAACAAAACTTTTACTTACTCTCTAGCTGCCACTGCAATTTTTACGAGCTTAAATGCATTCGCAAGTGGCCTGTTTTTGCAAGAAGCTGTCGTTGCCAACGCTGGTACTACTGGCGCTGGTGATGGTGTTTACACTCGATCTGCAGCGGCGATGTGGACAAACCCTGCCACTATGTCTCACATGGGCGAAAGCAAAACGACCATCAACACCATGGCATTCGATCTTGAAATGAAGTATCAAGATAACGGTGGTAATCCAGATGGTAAAGCTCATTCCGTAATGCCGTCATTTGGTGCCTTCCACGCTCATCAAGTCACAGACAAATTACACCTTGGTATCGCGCTTGGCGCTGTTGGCGGCTCTAGCCTTGATTACGGCAGTGATTGGGCGGGTGCTGCACTTCTAGAAGATATCACTCTTACTGCAATGCAAGTGAACCCATCACTGAGTTATAAGCTGAATGACCAATGGTCAGTAGGCGCGGGTGTGCAATTCAGTTGGGCTGCATTCCAACAAACAACGTCAATGCTTACTGCGAAGCAAGATACTGACTGGGCATACGGCTATAACCTTGGCGTAATGTACACACCGACAGATAAACTTAAGCTGGGCGCAAGTTACCGTTCTAAGCTAGAGCATAAGTTTAACAATGATGTAAATGGCGTTATTAACCAAGGCGTATTGAATTCATTATCAACTGATATTGCTTTACCTGAAATCATCGATGTCAGTGCGAGCTATGCTTTGAACTCTCAACTTGACCTGCTTGCTAGTATTCAGTTCCATCGTTGGAGTGAATGGGATACAACCGTTCTTGATTTTGGAATAGCAGGAAGTCCAATTAATGGTGTTCCGATTGAGCGTGACTGGGATGACGTTTGGAAATTTGCGGTAGGTGCGGATTATCAATTGAATTCAGACTGGCGTTTGAAAGCTGGCTTCTCTTACGAAACTTCTCCGCAAGACGATCCGTCAATGCAATGGGTTGACCTTCCTGTGGGTGAACAGTACCGCTACTCAGTTGGCGCATCTACCTACTGGGACGACATCTTAATTGATGTGTTCTATGAATACGCTGATTTGGGTTCAGTTGAGATGGATCGATATGGTCGATTTGGTCAAGTTAATCTGTTGAATGGTTCGTTCGATGGCCGTATCCACTTTGTTGGTGTTAGCGCGACCTTCTAATGACATTACGTAATCTACTAATCATTACTTTAGTGTCTTTATTTTCAACGGGTGCTTTTGCTGAAGAGAAGCACCCTGATGATCCGACTAAAATCGTGACAAAAGCTGGCGTTGCTTATAACGAAGATTTGCAGTTCTCAGGCTCTATTGGTTTAGATGAAGCGCGAATGATCAATGCTCGTGTCAATGCGGACGGTGAAGAGTGGCGATTAGGCGGTTCATGGCTGTTGCCTATGGGTATCGTGAATTTCAACTTTAGCCGTTCTGAATATGACAACGATGCTTATAAGAACAACTACAGTATTGGCACATTTATACCACTGAGCTATTTCGATATTGAGCCGTTCGGTTGGCAAATCTTCCCTATGGCTGGTTACAGCTATAATGACGGCGAAGTAGCTGTTTTCGATGACGATAATGTTGGTTCTGACTATGTGTTGATGCCGAGTTCAACACACGGTGGCTACATTGGTGCGTTTGGCTTAAAAACGATTACGGATGAATGGTCTATCATGGGCTTCGGTGGTGGTTCGATGGGGTCTGATGATTATTCAGGGTATTGGGCTGGCGTCGGCGCGAGCTACAAGTTGAGTGATGCTCAATCATTCAACTTCTTCACTATTTTTGCTGAGGACGATTTCGGTGAAAATAACAGTGTTGGCGCGTCTTACACCTATGAGTTCAAATAACTGTTAGCAGGCAGAAATTCGCAGGTGGACACCTCTCGTAAGAACCATTGACTTAGTCCAGATTAAATTGAACAAAGTCGCTTATTAAAACTTAGCGACTTTCTTTTGTTACCATTTCTCCAATCTTTTTTATCTCTTTTTGATGCTTTCTATATCTTTCTCACATGAGAGTGCCGCTCTCTTAATCTAGATTAAGTTTTCGCTGCCTTATTCTCTGTAGTATCCGCCTGAATCAGTGCCCATGCTTAATGGGTAACTTGCGTAACACGATTTTGAGAGGAAGACACTTGAGCACTTTGTTTACAGAAACCCACATTGGCAAGATGACACTAAAGAATCGCTTCATGAGAAGTGCAACGTGGGAAAATATGGCCACCGAAGATGGGCATATGACAGATAAACTGTACGCTATCTATGAAGAGTTGGCTCAAGGTGAAGTCGGCCTGATCGTGACGGGCTACGCGAACATTGTTGAAGAAGAAAAGCCGAATGCAGGCATGATGGGTATGTATAACGACTCATTCATTGAAGAGTATCAAAAGCTGACTCAACTGGTGCACGACAACGACTCTAAAATCGTGATGCAGTTGGCTTATGGTGGCACCAAAACCACGCATGACCTTGGCGAGCGAGTAATCTACGCACCAAGTGAGGTTCCAGAAAAAGGAACTCAAACTCTAGGCAAAGCGATGACCAAAGACGAGATCGACTACATTGTTGATGCGTTTGCTCAAGCGTCTTTGAGAGCACAGAAGTCAGGCTTTGATGGCGTTGAAATTCATGCCGCTCACACTTACCTGATTAACCAATTTCTAAGCCCTTATTACAACCAACGTGAAGATGAATACGGCGGTAGCTTAGAAAACCGCATGAGATTTTTGTTAGAGATCTATACCGCGACACGTAAGCTGGTGGGTGATGATTTCCCTATCTTGGTTAAGCTCACGGCATCCGAGTTTTTTGAAGGTGGCGTCACCTTTGAGGAAACACGTATTGTCTGTAAAAAGCTTGAACAAGTGGGTGTGGATGGCATTGTCGTGTCAGGCAATATTCATGGCAAAGCAGACACTATGATTGGCGAGTCGCACGATGGTTTTACCATTCAAGCTGAAGGCTACTTCCATGAGTATGGTCACGCGATTAGCCAAGACGTTAATATCCCAGTGATCACGGTTGGTGGTCTAACGGATTTTGATGCTATCGAAGCGATTGCAAACAACACGGGCATTGAGTACTTCGCGCTTTCAAGACCGCTGCTTTCTGAACCCCATTTAGTGAAGCGTTGGAAGGAAGGGGATAGAAGCCCTGTTGAATGCGAACGATGCTCTAAGTGTCGTACTAAGCGCGGTAACTTCTGCGTGGTGAATAAAGACAGAAAAGTACAGCTTGCACGCATGTAGTCGCTGAGCCCAGCTCCAAGCGAGCTCCGAAGTTTATAGCTGAGTCTAAGTTTGAGCCTGTGTAATCGCGCAGGCTCTTGTTCATTCCGTATTCCACGAAACGAAATTTGAAACCTTATTAATCACATCTTCCTGTCAAATTGGCGCGACTAAACAGTTACACTACGCCTGTAAATTATCCAACCAAGTTATCGATAAAAACTGAGCAAACTTTGAAACTACTTCCTCTTCTTAAGCAACCTCGAATCCACTGACGTCTCTTTAGTTTTAGCGATATTGCTATGATTTAAGCGTGATACTCACTATTCATCCCAGTGAACCCTGTGTTTATAGGGCGTTAGTTTGTGCACCTTGGATTTGCATCGTCGAACATTTTGATAGTTAACGAATAAAACTTAATAGATCATTCAGAGGTAAAAATGCAAAAGAAGCATTGGTCCAAATTCGAGTTGCTGCATGAAGTCGTAACCAACCCCAATATTCACGTAAAAGGTCAACACAGTTATTACAGCGATTGCTGGGATAATGGGTTCGAGCAATCTGTCGTCCGTTATTTACATGGCGACGACGTCAGCCGCCAGTGGGAGCCTCGATGGGAAATCGACGAACTCCATATCGGCGATTATGTCTGCATTGGCGCAGAGGTTGTGATTTTAATGGGTGGAAACCATACCCACAGAGTTGATTGGTTTTCGCTGTATCCATTTATGGATGTAATCGACGATGCCTACATTGGCAAAGGTGACACTCACATTGAAGATGGGGTGTGGTTAGGCATGAGAGCGATGGTGATGCCCGGTGTGACGATTGGCGAAGGCGCTGTGGTTGCAGCGAATAGTGTGGTGACTAAAGACGTCGCTCCATACAGCATTGTCGGTGGTTCTCCAGCTAAAGTCGTCAAATACCGCTTTGATGAGTCCGTTATTGACGAACTCATGTCATTCAAAATATACGAGTGGCCCTCAGATAAATTTGAAGCGCTGAAACCGTATTTATGTAACTCAGACTTTTCAAAGTTAAAGCAGGCGATAACGGATTACGACAATTGTTTGTAAGGAGCACTTGTAACGAGCGTTTTTAAGGTACGGGTATAGCCACAGATTTGTGTAGAAAGATCTGTGTCATATTTATATTGAAAAACACGTTAAATCAGTCCGTTACCTTGCAATACTCAACATGGTGTACCAATCTTATTTCATAAGCATGGATAAGGATTGTGTATGCCCGCAAGTTCAATGAAAAACAAAGGGGTGGTGGGGAAAGTCTTACTGCCTTCTTTACTCATAAATCTTCTCTCTCTCGCCGTTCCGTTAACGGTTTTGCAAATTTACGATCGTATTTTACCTAACCAAAGTTACGGTACTGCCACTTTGTTGTTGGCGGGTGCAGCGTTGGCTGTTGCCATGGAAGCATTGATCCGGTTTGTGCGTACTTGGCTTTTGTCAGCCGCGGCCAGCAATACCGAGAAAGCGACCTATCAAACTTTGGTTGAAAGAGTAACAACGGCTTCATCAGGCCATCTCCGCCACATTGGTGTTGGCGGCGTGGAAGAGGGGCTTGGTTCTGTATCCAAAGTCAAAGATTGGTATTCCGGTGGTGTGATTGCAGGCTTTATTGATTTGCCTTTTGCCTTGATCTTCTTGGGCTTGGTGGCTTACATCGGCGGTGAGCTGGTGGCGATACCTTTGGCAGTTTGGCTGATTACTCTCGGAATCGTTTGGTTATCTTCTATTCGCGTTAAAAGCTTAAGTGAAGAAGCTTCCCAAGATGAGCAGGAGCGAAAAGCGTTCTTGATTTTACTGAGCCAAACCATTCAAGGAATCAAACGTCAGGCTGTTGAGTCTCGAATCTTCAATCAGTTTAAATCCCTCAATAACGTTCGCTCTCAGTCTAAAGCGAGAGAAGAAGAACAGAACGCCTTTGCCCAAGAATGTATTCAGCTTGCCGCATTAGCCACGTCAGTTTTACTCGTAATTACGGGGAGCTTGTGGGTGTTGGATGGTCAGTTAACTACTGGTGGCTTGGCGGCATGTTCTATCTTATCTGGCAGAGCGGTTGCGCCTTTGAGTGCTCTGGTTGGGGTTAGAATCAAGCTTAATTCAATACACAGTGCCAATCAGGCAATAGAAAAATTGAGTGACTTATCATTATCGGAATCTTCAGATTCTGAGCAAGTTGAGAACCACTTATCTGACTTTGAGACGTTGGAAATCAAGCAAGCGACCGTTGAAAGATATGGTGAACTCTCTCATGCAGATGTCACACTGAATAAAGGTGAGTTGGTTTTGTTAGAGAGTGAGGATCGCCACACCAACAGTCATTTATTGTCGTCGATTGCAGGTATTGATGATCTAAAAGCGGGTGAGTGCTTCATTAACGGAGCTGCAGTTTCAATCGCATCCGTAACCAATATTGCTGCCTACTGTGGCGTTAAAGGGCTGTTGGTGTCGGGTACTATTCTCGACAACTTGTGCGGGTTTGACCCTGAGAAAACGCAAAGCGCCAGTGACTATGCAAAGCGTTTGGGTTTAACCAAAGAGATTACTCGATTACCCGATGGACTAGAGACACAAATTGGCCATACGAGTGCTTCTTTGTTGAGTATGGGTAACGTGAAAATGCTCAATATCGCGGCTCAATTGGCAAGTGATAAACCCATAATCATGTTGGAAAGGCCGGATTCTTCACTTGATTTAGACGCCCTTGGGAATCTAGCTAAGGTGTTGGAAGAAGAAGTAACGGCAGGACGCACGATACTGATGGTGAGCTACCATTCGAAGCTTCGCGAATTTGCTAATCGAATCATTACAGTGGAAAGTCGAGCTATTACGGTCGACAGCGAGAGCAATCAGGAGGCCGTCGTATGAATCGTTTAGATATTGGTAACCCTTCAGGTACGAACAACCGTGCAGATACCAGCGGTCGACAAGAGGTGATGAATCATTTAGAAACCGAGAGCCTTTCCGTTCTTAAGCTGTTGGAAGTTAATGCTAATATCCAGTTGTTCGCACATCAATGGGTCGATGAAAATGGCATTGAATCAATCGACGATATGTTTGCCTTGTTCGACAGGCTTGCACTGCCTTATCGCTTGGTTGCCAACCTAGATGAAGTTGGTGAACATAAATTGGTCTTACTGGTACTTGGTGAACATGAGCTGGTCTCTGGTCATTTGGAATCCAAGCAATTTGTTGCCTTTAATGCCAATGACGACATTACCGATGTCCCTCAGTTTTGTATTGTTATCGAAGGTCCACCACTAGAGAAGGCTTCTCCTGATTGGGTTGGCGAACGACTACATGCGTTTCGCCCCATTATTCCTAAATTGCTGCTAGTCAGCTTTATCACTAACTTATTTGCGCTTGCCGTTCCTTTCATCACGATGTCGATTTATGACCATGTGATTGGTGGTGATGCAGGGCATGAGTTGCAAGGTATCGCCATTGGCGCGGCGTTGTTGTTTGTGATGATGGGTTGGTTGAGAACATTACGTAGCCGCGTGTTTGCTTCAGTTTCGAACCGAGTAAGTCGTGAGATTTCTCAATCCCTCGTGCAGCGTCTGCTTCGTAATAGCTATGCTCAAAATCAGCAAACAGCTTCTTCTAGTCAGCAAAACCAAGTGATGTTGTCAGAGCGTATTTCAGGTGTGCTATCGGGGCCATTAGGAAATGCGCTGTTTGATCTGCCATTCATTCTAATTTTTGTACTAGCGATAGGAGTTTTAGGCGGATGGTTGGTACTGGTTCCAGTCGTTTCTTTAATCCTTTATTACTTGCTAGCAAAACGCTCGATACGCTCTAGCAGCAAGCGCTCGATGCAATCGACAGTCGCAGGTACGAATCGTCAAAACATGACTAATGAGCTGTCATCCAAGCTTGCCTTTATTCGCAGTGCTGGATTCTCAGAGCACTGGATTCAACGTTTCAAAAAAGCCAATCTTCTTGCTTCAACAGTGACCTTTAATCAATCGGTTCTCCAGAGTCGGTACACCTCGATTTACTATTTCATTGGTGTGGGCTCGACACTCGCCGTGATGGGGTTAGGCATAGGACTTATTTTTGAACAAGTGATGACCCCTGGTGGTTTGATTGCTTCAATGATGTTGATATCTAAGGTGACGGGTCCTGCTCAGGTGTTGGCAAACAGTGCGATGCGTTTTAATAGCTTTAATCAATCCAAGCTGCAAGTGAACCGTATTTTGTCTCAGCCGTCTGAGCGTGAATTCAGTTACCAGCATCACCCGTTACCTGTGGTAGCGCCTAACTTGAAATTAGACCAAGTGACGCTGCGCTATCCCAAACAGAGTCGCCCCGCTTTGAATGGTGTGAGTTTTGATATTGAAGCCGGTGAAGTTGTCGCGATTACCGGCCCTTCTGGGAGCGGTAAATCAACATTAATTGAAGTGCTGTCTGGCTTGCAGCCTATCCAAAATGGCATGGTCGAGCTTGAAGGCGTTAACCTCGTTCAATACGACCCGCAGCTTTATCGCCACTGGTGTTTCATTCGAGCCGCATATCCTGATTTGCTTACGCTGAGTATTCGAGAGTGGCTAAACGACGGTCACAAAGTCGAAGATCAGAAAATGATCTCTGCAATTGAAATGGTCGGCGGAAAGCGTTGGTTCGAGACATTATCAGGTGGGCTCGATACTTCCATCAGCAGTATTCAGCCGGACAGCCTTTTTGACATGTTGTCTGGCAGCGTCGCGCAGATCCTAATTGATGCAAAAGCGCTGGTTTATGACTACCCAATGTTCTTAATGGATAATCCTGTGCCTGATGCTCACCCAAATGCTAAACGTATATTTGGTGAGTTTGTGCAGTCGAAAAAAGGAAAAGCAACGGTGATTTACACGTCCCACGATCCGGATTTAATCAAGCTTGCCGATAAAGTGGTGGTATTAAATGAAGGTGCAGTGGTTTATGCCGGTCCATTAGAGCCGGAGCAGTCTTCGAAGCAGGAACAGCCTTCAGAGCCTCAAGCTTCTCAAGAACCGCAGTTATCTGAGCAACCGTTATCTCAAGAGCTACAGCCGTCAACTCAAGAGGCGTCTGCTCAACAAAATGCAGCCCAACAAGAACAATCAGAGTCTAAGCAAGGAGTCGCTAATGACTAAACAATCTATCGAGAAGGGCAAGCGCTACGGTGAGCTTGTTGAATCACAAAATACGGCTCGTACATTGGCGCTGGCCACATGGTCGGTTGCCTTATGTGTTATTGCTTTTGCCACTTGGTCTGTAGTCACTCAAGTTGATGAAATCGCCAAAGCCAAAGGTGCTGTGATTCCGGAAGGCGAGAAGCAAGTATTACAAAGTGCGATTGGCGGTAAGTTAAAGCAAATTCTTGTTAAAGAAGGCCAGTTGGTAGAGAAAGGCCAGCCGCTTGTTGAGTTTGATGCCACTTTCCAGCGTACCGCCCTTGAAGAGCTAAAGTCCCAACAAGTGACGCTTCTAGCCAGTGTGGAACGTATGAATGCGTTGCTTGAGCAACGTGAGCCTAACCTTGCTGAGTTTGAGGTCGATTACCCAGAGATCGTCAGCCAGCAAAAAGCTCAGCTGAACGCGCAAAAAGCCCTCTACTTCCAAAAGCGTGTGGTGCTTGAGAAAGAGAGCGAGCAAATTGCAGAGCAGCTTCGTAGCGTAGAAAAGGCCTTGCCGAGTTATGAGAAAGAGTTAAATGCGACTAAGCAAGAGTTGAACATACTGGAGAAGGGTTATAAAGCGGGTAACATTTCACGTTTACGTGTGCTTGAAATGCGACAAAAATTGGCCAGTATCGAACAGAAAATCGAAGAAGCTCGTGGTAAGAAGTCGGTATTGATTAGACAAGCTGACAGTAATGACCAAAAAATCATACAGCTTCTGGCGGAAGCGAAAGCTAAAGTGAGCGATGATCGTTCTAAAGCCGTATCTGACTTATCAGCATTGAATGCTAGAGTTCGTTCAAGCCAAGCTAAATTGACGAACACTATGTTAGTGTCACCGCTACAAGGCTTGGTGCAAAGCATACCAAGCACGCAGGATGGTGGTGTTATTCAGCCGGGTGGCACGGTAGTTGAAATTGTGCCTGTCGGAGGGAACGCTGACTTCAAAGCACGTTTGTCCCCAAGAGATATTGGTTTTGTGAGTGTTGGGCAGCCCACTCGAGTCAAGATTGATGCGTTTGATTACAGCCGCTTTGGGGCTTTAAAAGGGGCGGTAGAGAGTATTTCACCGACCACAAGTCAAAGCGAACGTGGCGAGATCTATTATGAAGTTGTAGTGTCGGTTGATACGCCTTACTTCCGTGATAACCCTGAAAGCTTTTCCATACTGCCGGGTATGACGGGTGAAGTAGACATCACAACTGGCGAGAAGTCGGTGTTCCAATACTTATGGAAACCGATTTATACCAATGTTAGCGTGGCGTTTGGAGAGAGGTAAAGTCCTCCACTCTGGCTTGCATAAAAAAGGAGCACATGCCGTGCTCCTTTTTTTATCTAACCGAAGGGGTGATGTTCTAGTTATTTGGGTCTATGTCAGGCAGTCCGTCAACGTCATTATGATGGTGTAAAGAATCATCAATAGATGGGTTATCGGTATGGTGAGACAGCCCATCACTCATACCATCGTCAGTTTGCTCAGCCCCATAAGCACTCTCGGCATCACTGAAAATGATATCGATATCATGCGCTACTGGTACATTGTGTGACGGTGAATCTATAGACGGCGAGTCAGCATTAATACCCAGAGCGTCTAGGTAAGCATGGGCACCAGAACGCTGTTCGTGTTCGCCTATCGCTGTATGTTCTAGGTTTGCCGTCACCTCATCAAAATTAAGAGTAACTTCATCAGGGGTGCTGAAAGAGGCATCCGGTTCATCCGCTTGGCTCATGCCGGGTGCTGGAGGAGGTGATGGAGCGATTGGCGATAAATCCATGCCAGTTAGTGTGGTTTGGTCAATGTGATGTCCGCTGTTTCCATGGACGGATTGCGAGTGCAAATGTAGGTGCACCGCGACTTGTGAGTTTTGATCGCCTCCTAGGGTTAAAACAAACGAGTCGGTTTCGTCTGTACCACTACCGTAAGAGCCTCCTGTATGTGTCTTAACGACGCCTGATGAAGTTTGTTGGTAATCGTAACTCAACTCTCCGGTTGCAGGATTGACATGCAAAGTACCAAATTGACCGTGTAATGCAGTGAGAGAGTGTCCGTGGTGATCTGATATTCCCCAGCCTGTCATTGGCGTAGGCGTTCCTTGGTGAATAATTGGAGGAATTCCGATTGAGGCATGCAGGTCCTGATTGCCTGCACTGCCGGTAATTTTTGCAGGGGCAACTAGGGTTGGCATTGGTGGAACATCGCTGTGTCCATCAATGCGCATTTCAACTTCTTGAGTTGTAATGCCCCCGTGTCCATCATCGACTAATAGAGAAAACTTATCGGTCAATTGTTCACCATTATTTAAAGCATTAACATGGCTATTGCTGTTATTAAGTGTGTAGACCCAAGTTTGTGTATTGCTATTATAGGTAACAGAACCATACTGTGGCTGATGTTGGCTATCAATACTGACAGAATGTTGATCGCTATGATCAACATCGCTGATAATAATTTGCCCAGAGGTCGCATTTGCAGCATCTTCATCAATGTTATGTGCACCTGCGATAACTTCAGAAACTGTTGGTTTATCATTAGTGCCATGCACATTGATGGTAATAATTTGTTTATCACCACCAGCGGTCGTTACTTCATATTGAACCTGCTCGACTTGCCCTGCCGCTAAGTGCTGAATATTGGCATTGGGAACCGAATAAGCCCAATCACCGGCTTTTCCAATGGTCAGATGACCGCCATAGGGATCACTGACCGCATGGGCATTACGAGTGGCGTAAAAATGATCTTCACTGGCATCAGGATCGATAACATTCAACACGCCAGTGACAAATATCGTATGTTGAGCATCACCTTGTACATGGCGATCTTCTGTAATTTGACCGCTTTTATCTCCGGTGAAGATCGCAGCATCGCCAGCTGCCGAGAGCGTCGTTGATGCGCCAGTGTGGGTCACACCACCGTGAGCATCTTTAACATCATAGCTAAAATGCACTTGGCCGTTATAGTCTTTATCTGGGGTAAACGTGAAGGTACCATCGGCATTTAATACAATAGCACCGTGGTCAGCCTGTAGGTTTTCAATGGATAATTTGCCAATATCGTTGTCGTCAACATCGCTAGAATTGGCCAGTAGCTGTGCTGAGGTGAGGACAATTTTATTATCTTCTAAGCCATTCGCTAAACGTACTTCAGCTGATGCGACGGGCGCATCATTGGTGCCGTGAACGGTCACTGTGATATCTTTTTTAGCACTGCCATCGATAGATTCAACGGTAAAGGTTTGCTGGAAGCTTTCCCCTGCGCCTAAATGTTGGACTTTATCATTGTCAATATCGTATGACCATTGGCCCTGTGCGTTGATATTGAACCGACCACCTTCGGCGGTAGTGATGGTTTGTGCGATAAAACCGGCTTGATCGTGATCCGGGTCAATGACCTGTAACGTGCCACCACTGCTGAGTTGACTGGTGGTATTGCCAAAGGAAGTATGATCTTCGTAAACATGATTATTTAGGCTGGA
>NZ_JBFSUR010000036.1:0-48020 GCF_041467535.1 Vibrio sp. 10N.247.311.47 | reverse complement strand
GCTAAGTGTCACACGCTTCTAGGGGGATGTTGTTGCTTTTAACTAAGACGTCACACGCTTCTAGGGGGATGTTGTTGCTTTTCGCTAAGACGTCACACGCTTCTTGGGGGATGTTGTTGCTTTTCGCTAAGTGTCACACGCTTCTAGGGAGGCTCTGTTTCTATATGTTAGTGTATCACTAATATCTATCAAGGAATTACATATGCTCTAGGTTAGGTGGTAATAATTGCAAAAGGCAAGGTTTTCACACCTTGCCTCGATTAAAATCATGCAGCGTACCACCCATCAGCAAGCACTTCAGCTTGTTCTAACACAAGCTTAATTGCTTCTTCAGCAGCATCTGGCGGGTATTTCCATCTACGCAGCAGGCGACGTACAAGATTACGCATGCGAGCACGAACACTATCTCTTTTTTGCCAATCTACCGTGGCTGACTTGCGCAGTTGATGAGTCAATTCAATAGCAAGCTTACGCAAATTATCATCACCAAGCTCTCGAACTGATGACTCGTTGTCGACCAAGGCGCGATAAAAAGCAATTTCGTCGACAGAGAGGTTGAGCTTGTCTAGTAACTCTCCATCTTCTTGCATCTCTTTCGCCCACTGAATCAACTCTTCGATAACTTGAGCTGTTTCAATGCTGCGGTTATGATATTTTTGAAGCGTCGACATAATACGCTCAGAGTATTTCTTCTCCTGTACGACATCATTCTTCATGCGAGATTTAACTTCATCACGAAGTAGCTTTTCTAACAGCTCTACCGCAAGGTTTTTCTCTTTCATGTTCTTTACATCTTCTAAGAACTCTTCAGAGAGAAGCCCGATATTTGGCTTATCAAGCCCAACCATAGTGAAAATGTCATCAACACCATCGGCTACAACTGCATTATTTAGAATTTGCTTCAATGCTGTATTGCGCTCCTCATCAGTGCGTTTCTTGTCTACCGTTGAGTGCTTGATAAAAGCTGTCTTGATCGCAGAATAAAAGGCAATTTCGTTCTTATAACCGTGAGTTTCATCCATGGTGCTACACAGTGAATATGCTTTAGCCAAAGCAGCCATCACATCGAGGAATCGCCTCTTTCCGTCCCTGACTTGTTTTCCGTTAGCGTCAGTATGAGATAAACCTGACAAATGGTTCACTGCTCCCGGTAACAAGCGCAATGCATCCGTTTCAAAGTCTGGACGGTAATTGAATACCTTTGTATCAACGGGTGTTGCGAACATACCTCGAATGATATCAACTTTTTCCATCAATACTGAAAACGCTTCTGCCGTATCGACGGTGGGTTGTCCTTTGCCTTGGCTGTTGGTATAGGTTTTCAATGCATTTTTAAGCTCATTTGCGATACCAATATAATCGACAACCAAACCACCGGGTTTATCTTTGAATACTCGGTTAACACGAGCAATCGCCTGCATCAGGTTATGCCCTTTCATTGGCTTGTCGATATACATGGTATGACAACAAGGCGCATCAAATCCTGTTAACCACATATCTCGAACGATAACGAGTTGAAGCTCATCGTCAGTATCTTTGTAACGCTTCTCGAATAGTTTTTTTGTTTTCTTATCATGGATGTGAGGCTGCATCTTTTCTTTGTCTGATGCAGAGCCAGTCATCACAATCTTGATTGCACCTTTATCGGTATCTGGGTGATGCCACTCTGGTTTAATTGCCACAATAGCATTGTAAAGATCGACACAGATTTCTCGACTCATCGAAACAATCATCGCCTTACCGGGAAAGGTCGACGTTCGAGTTGTGAAATGTTCAACGAGATCTTTTGCGACTTGTTCAATACGAGGCTCTGCGCCTACAAGTTTTTCTAACGTTGCCCATTCTGATTTTACTTTTTCACGATCTGCCGTTTCTTCATCTTCACCGATTTCATCTTCAACTTTATCGTTAAGTTGCTCAATTTCATCTTGGTTAATATCAAGCTTAGCGAGGCGAGATTCGTAGTAGATAGGCACAGTGGCACCATCATCAACGGCATCTTGAATATCATAGATAGAGACATACTCACCAAAAACACCACGCGTGTCTTTGTCATCCATTGCGATAGGTGTCCCTGTAAAGCCTATGAATGAAGCATTAGGCAATGCGTCACGCATATACTTGGAATAACCATAAACGTACTTGTGACCCGTTACAGTGCCGTTTTTGTCCTTCACTTCAACCATCTTTGACTTGTTGCCATACTGGCTGCGGTGCGCTTCATCAGAAACGACAACAATATTACTTCGCTCAGATAGCCTAGGGTGCTCTGTCTCTTCATCTAATAAAGCGAACTTTTGAATCGTCGTGAATATGATGCCGCCAGATTGGCGATTTAAAAGCAGTTCACGTAACGCATCTCGGTCGTCCGCTTGCTGAGGTATTTGCTTTAACGTCTCTTGCGCCATCCCAAAGGTGTTGTAAAGCTGCCCATCGAGATCATTTCGATCAGTCACCACCACGATCGTTGGGTTATTCATGGATGCTTGCTGTAACAGCTTACTTGCGTAGCAAACCATAGATATACTTTTGCCACTGCCTTGTGTATGCCAAACCACGCCAGCTTTACCGCTACCTTGCTTAATCTTTTCTAGGGCAGGTATTGTGCTCTCAAGGAAGTTACCTGATGTATTGGCGGCGCGAACCGTCGCCTCAACAGCCGCTCTCACTGCGTGGAACTGGTGGTAGCCTGCTATTTTCTTGATGATTTTGTCGTTGTCAGTTTCGAATAGTACAAAGTAACGAATATAATCGAGGAGTAGATCTTGCTTGAAGAAGCCACGAACCATGGTTTCTAATTGAAATTCCAATAACGGTCTATCGTCCTCCGTAGCGACTGTTTTCCAAGGTAAGAATCGCTCTTTATTTGCCGTTAATGAACCAACGCGAGCCGTCCAACCATCACTGACAATTAACGCTTCATTGAAAACAAACAGATCTGAAATTTCATCTTTGTAGGTTTGAAGCTGATTGAAGGCATTCCAAATGTCGGCATGCTCATCGGCTGGATTTTTTAACTCGATGACTGAGATTGGTAAGCCGTTAATAAACACCACAACATCAGGGCGGCGGTTTCCTTTGGTACCTGTAATCGTAAACTGATTCACGATAAGGAACTCATTGTTATCAGGCGTCGTAAAATCCATTAACTGAGCGTGAGTATGCTTTGTCTTCGATTCGCCGTCTTCAACTGCCGTGTATTCGACAGGCACCCCTTCAATCACAAACTTGTGGAAGGCGCGGTTGTTTTTAATAAGAATTGGCGTATCGGGGGAAGATACCGTGTTAACCACATCATTCAGTGCCTCTATCGGAAGCTCTGGATTGATGATTGCTAATTGATTTAATAGCCGTTGTTTTAAAACAACTTGATGATAATCATCACGCTCCGGAGAATCTCCATCAGGTGCGATGTCATAGCCATTTTTATAGAGGTAACCTTGGTCGGTGAACCACCTAATACATTCTTGTTCTAACTGGTCTTCTGTGATCAAAATTAGCCCTTACTAGTCAGATGATGCATTTCACGATAAAAGCCACCGAAGGTATCACTCTCAACTAACAACTTCTGTAATGCCTGCATTTCCTTAATGAACATTTCAGTTTGCTGATCCAAGTTTTGAGTCCCCTCAACAAAGCTCGATAGCTTTTTATAGATAACAAGAGGATGCCACGAGTTAAGTTTATTTCCTGACTCCGTTCTGTCGCTTAGTTCCCAATCACTAGGTAACTTTTCTCGAAGCTCTTTCACCATCAAATCATAGTAACCGTTAGATTTAAGCTTTGATTGGAGGGTTTTATTCACGCTCAAGACCATCGCAGCAATAGGACCACTTTTCAACAAGTCATGAACCAAGTGATCATCACCATTGATAATAAATCCACAAAACACACCGGGTATCCAACCGCTTTGATCGTTTATTGTGTTTACTGATGAAAACTCTAAACCGATTCGCCCGAATGCATCGTATCGGCCACGAGCATTTCGGTGTCTTGGAGGATGGTTGAAATTAACGGTTTGATTGCTTTCACATATAGCCCAAGACCTCTGCACAGTTCTGCGAACAATCTCATAAAGCTGTTTATCTATGTTCTGGACTTCATTGTAGTAGGCAATAGCTAACGGATTTAATGGTGTTGAGTTCACTAAGCCATTGCTTTTCAATAATTTTACAAACTCATTACGTAACCAGTTTTCAGTGCTAGTGCCATTGCTAGATACATTTTCTATTAAAGTTGCAATTTCATACCAGCATAATGCCAGATCTGGTGATTGACGATGTTGCCCCGAGTGCCCTGTAACAAGAGCAATCAAAAACGGCTTACTTAAGTGTTCTTCGGCAAATTTTCGATAATTGCTCAACTGTTTGTTATGTAATTCAGACCAAACCTTGTGTTCAAAGATAAGACAAAAGTCATCATCTGTTGAACTCCACAGTAAGTCAGGATACTTACCACCGAAATTGACTTGCGTTTCAACATCAGAAGATAAAGATAACTTGATGATCTCAGTTTTATGCTGAGGTACTTTGCTAGCCAATACCTCAACGTATGCTTTCCTAACTGCTTCATCATGTTTTAGCAGCCACGCAAAAGCTTCAGTAATGAAGTTTTCTGTCGGAGATGTTTGATGGCTGGATGCATACTTGCTTACATTAACGAGTAAACTTTCCATTTTTTATCCTCAAGAAAGCCTCAATACTCAATGAAGTTGTGAGGCTATTTTATATATGCAGTTTTTTAGCCCAGCTCGATTTCGCCGGAAAGCAATTTAGGAAAAGCTTCATTCATCGATGTTTTCCTCAGTGGCAATAATTATCTTGAGCTTCAATGCTTCTGGGTAGTCATCGTCCATGATGATTGAAGTAATGATCTCTTGTAACAACACTTTATCTATCTTATTTTCAGCAACCCACACGACAATATTTTCCATTTCAAAAACAAATTTCTTGAGGCAGTAGTCATAGCCGTTAACCTCTAAAAAGTAAGCCCCTAAAACTAAGCTTGAGCGTTTATTCCCATCATTAAACGCGTGAAACTTATTAATGGAGAAAACCAAATGTGTAAGCTTGTCTTCAAGATTCGGGTAATAAAGATCATTCTGAATATGATCAAGCACACTCTCTAACTGCCCAACATTCTTAGTCCCCGACAGCCCACCACTGTTATCAATGATCCAATCATGAGTGTTTACTGCGTGCTCAACATCAAAATAAAAGAGAGGTAAAGTCATTAGCGATCCTTCAAGCGCTTGAGAACATCTAGTGTTCTCGTATCTTCCAACTGCTCTTCCAAAGAACGACTTTTGTCTCCAAGAAACTTATCAAAATCACTTTGAGGCACTGACTGTACGTAGTGTTCTAAACGTTGATGTAAAGCCGAACGGAACCCTAGATCTCTGCTCGCCATTTTAGTTCTTGCATCTTCGATCTGAGGTTTCAAATAAGGAGTTCTACTCGCTTTTTCGATGATAGAGTCAAGCTCTACAGGTAATAGCTTCCGGCCTTTTTCTTGAGACTCTTGCTCCATTTCCTCCGCAAGACCATGCTCAAAACTTGCGATAACATTAAGCACTTCACTGTACATTGTGTCACGTGTCTTATCCTTATCGGCGAGTTTCAAAACTTGCTTATACTCAGCAGCATTACCCAAAAATACAACTTGATAGATCTTATCGGTATAAATCGCATATTTGTGATTGCCCATTTCTAAATAATCTCGAAGCGCGTTAGTGAATTGCTTTCTGTAGCTTTCTTCTTGAAATGATGACGGCAAGTAATCCTGATCTCTTTGGTTGACATACTTAGTATGACCCCCTGCTTTCTGAGCAATAACATCAATAACAATGTCCAAAACTCGACTTCGTATGGCTTTTGCTCTTTCACTTTCAGTGACTAACATAGTCAAGTTTAGAAATGCTTTAAAATCGAACAACCCTAAACTAGATGCTTTAGGATCAATCATCCGACCGACATCAGTGTCGCCCGCATAGCATAACTTCATGTTTTTAAGGGTTTTTCCCTTAACAATTTGATAGCCATTTGCCTTTAACTCACCATCATCCTTAGCCAAATAGCGTTCAACTGTGCGTTCATCAATCGCTAACAAGCTTGCTACTTGTGCTTTGGTGAAGACAATCACGCCATCTAAAACCAACCCAGATAAATCTAAATGCTCCTCCAACTGAACTAAAGCATACTGATTATTTAAGATATTCTGTCTTGCAACCATCGAGGTTGTTAACTCAAGGTTCATATTAAGGCTCCTGATAAACTACGGTCTTCTTCTAAATTTACCTCTCCGGATAAGAGTTTAGGTAACAGAGTATCCCGCAACGTCGAAAGCTGTTCATTTTGGCGAGCATTAGAAGTTATTGCGTCATAGAGAGGCTTCACTACTTTTCGATAGGCACTTAGCACTTCGCCACTTGGAACTACAACTGAAATAGGCTTGAAGCTCTTCTTACTGATTTCGGCGAATGTACTACCACTAGCGCGTTGCTTAATCTCATCCATACGGTGAACACACCATTGGAGAACAAACTCAGGTGGTAATTGCTTTTCGCACTTCATTGCGATGTAGCCTTGATTAATTGCCATTGGAACTTTAGCTAGAGCTAGATAACCGACCGGAGCACGGGAAGATAACAAAACCGTATCTATAGGAAGTAGCCCTGAACTAATTTTTTTCAAACCAGCTTCTGTAACTTTACTCGCGGTATCGAGTAGTACCTTATCTTGAACACCAGAAAGGTCTTTAGGTGATGTCCAATGAATATCACCATCTACCCAAAAATCATCATTCTTTTTAGATGGAGTTCCACCACCAACAACTGTTACTTCATCACCGATCTCAGACTGTATCCAGCCTTCAGGTAGGCCTGTTTCGCTAACTAGCTTTTCTGGGAATAGCGAGGCAGTGGCAGCATCCATTCCTTCAGGTAGTTCACTATTCATCTTAGCTTTGACTGGATCGAAGTCGACAAACCATGACTTGAAGATGGCTTGCGCCATCTCTTCTAAGGTTTGGTTCGTTTGTGCATTCAAATCAATCTTTTTATCCAATGTAGATAACTGTATCGCAATAGCTTGCTGAATTGGTAGCGGGGGGAGTTTTAATTCCAAGCTACCAAGTGCTGATGTATACAAGTTCTTTTGAACACTCCCAACAGCAAGTGTCTCTATTACCTTTCGGCTGGTTAATAGGACATAGAAGATATATAGGTTGTCGCATACGTCTTGATTAACCTTTATGTTAATAACCGCACGGTTACCACACATGTAATCTTCAAGGATACCAATACGGCCAATAGTCCCTGACTTACTTATAGCTAAAGTTCCCGGTTCAAATAGTAAGGCACTTTTACCCGCACTTTTGAAACCTTCTTCGGATAAGGTTCTTGATGTATCGCGTATTGAACCATTATTTAAATCAACAGCACGTAGCCATTTTACTGGGCCATCAAAGTAATGCTCTTTTTTCTGTGTCGGATTTACATAGCCTTCTTGAAAAGAAGCGCATTCATCCAATCTAATTGTTGCCCAATTAGAAGTCATAACCTAACCCCGCTAGGTTCTTCTTAATCTCAGCTTCTAGCGTTGCCGACTCTGCAAACTGCTCACTTAGCTTTGAAGTCAGCGTCACCATCTTTTCACCGAATGGAATACCATCGTCTTCTTCTTCAGCAGCGCCAACGTAACGGCCCGGAGTCAGAACGAAATCGTGCTTAGTAATTTCTTCTAATGTGGCGGATTTACAGAATCCAGCTTGGTCTTCATAAGCTAAGCCATGGATTTCTTCACCCGTCTTCCAAGCATGGAATAGGTCGGCGACTTTCTTAATGTCATCAAAGCTGAAGTCACGTAATACACGGTCTTTCATGAAACCAAGATTACGAGCATCAATGAATAATACTTCACCTTTACGGCCACGTAGCTTACGACCTGCTTTATCAACACGAGGATTCTTATTCCTAGTTAAGAACCAAATACACGCAGGGATCTGAGTATTAGTGAACAGTTGTCCCGGAAGTGCCACCATACATTCAATCAAGTCGTTCTCGATTAACGCCTGACGAATAGTGCCCTCGTTGTTAGTCGTTGAACTCATCGAGCCATTTGCCAACAGGAGTGCCTGAGAGCCTTCAGGTGCTAGATGGTGAAGCATGTGCTGCATCCATGCGAAGTTCGCATTACCTGATGGTGGTTGACCGTATTTGAAGCGAGGATCGTTATCATCAACACCCGTGTTCCACTCTTTCATGTTGAATGGAGGGTTAGCCATGATGAAATCAGCACGAAGATCTGGGTGCTGTACGTTAGTGTAGGTACTTGCCGGCTCTTTACCAAAGTCATAATCAAGACCACGGATCGCCATGTTCATCGCCGCTAGCTGCCACGTTGTATGGTTATATTCTTGACCGTAGATAGAGATCTTCTGCTTCTGAGTAAGGGCATCAACCTTCTTCTCATTTGCATGACGCTCGATGAACTTCTCTGATTGAACAAAGAAACCACCAGAACCCATTGCAGGGTCATAGACACGACCTTCAAACGGTTCAATCATCTCTACGATCAGCGTTACGATTGATGCTGGCGTATAGAACTGACCACCTTTTTTACCTTCAGCCAGTGCGAACTGACCAAGCATGTATTCGTATACATGACCTAGGATATCTTTACTGTTGAGGTCGGCATGAACAAACGGGATTGTCGCAATCAGGTTAATAAGTTCATTAAGCTTGGCTTGGTCAATCTTCAATGAAGAGTATGATTTGTTAAGCACACCTTTCAGTTTCGGGTTATCGCGTTCGATACCTTCAAGTGCGTTATCAATTAAATGGCCAACAGAAGTGATCTTCTTTGCTTTACCATTAATATCTAGCTCAGCACCACCAATAACCAATGGGCCGTTGTCTTGCAGGAACTGCCAACGCGATTCAGTAGGTAGCCAGAACACGTTTTTCTCTGTGTAGAAATCACGCTGTTCTAGTTCAATCGCAATCTCTTCTGCTAGTTCTTCTTCCGAGAAGTCAGCAGGATCTAGATAGTATTCATGCTCAGGGTTAGCAAGGTCGGCTTTAATCTCATCCTGACGCAGCTTAAACGCATCAGAGACGTACTTAACGAAGATTAGACCTAACACTGCATGTTTGTACTGCGCTGCGTCTAGCGTTGAGCGTAGCTTGTCTGCGGCGTTCCAAAGCTTGCCTTCAAGCTCTTTCAAATACTGTTGTTCTGTTTGATTCATTGGAAGTTTTCTTGTTATAGAAATATTCCGTCAATCATACCACTGGATGCAGCATTATCTTTGATTTCTGCCTTACTTAAAGAGCATTTTTATGAAGTAAGGAGCACATTATGGAAGCTTGGAATAAAGGGAAGCGTGTAGGTCAGAAGAAAGCATTTAAACTAGAGGACATCTGGCGCATCCGTATTCGACTTGAATTGGAAGAACGCTTGTTTGAGTTGGCACTGTTCAATCTAGCCATCGACTGTAAGTTGAGGCCGTGTGATTTACGCAACTTGAAAGTTCAAGATGTCAGCCGCAGCGGCTGCGTTATGTCGAGAACCATAGTGAAACAGCAGAAGACCCAGCAAGAAGTGCACTTCGAGATAACACCTAAGACGCAGCAAACCTTGTCTCAATGGATCATCCAAAACTCGTTGTCACCAACAGACTATCTCTTTCCAAGCCCACGCCGTGAAGGACAACCCATCTCGTACCATTACTACACCACAATGGTTAACCGCTGGGTTACTGATATAGGACTCGATAAAACGCAATACGGCACGCACTCACTGCGCCGAACAAAAGCTTCTTTGATCTACGCTAAAACGAAGAATCTTAGGGCTATTCAATTACTTCTAGGTCATGCTAAGTTAGAAAGCACGATTGAATACCTTGGCGTCGAGATTGAAGATGCGCTAAGGATTTCAGAGAGTTGTGAGACATGAGGAACCATCATGCAATGCCCTGAATGTGAAGACCACTTTGGTTGGGATTGGATTGAAGACGAATGCATTGAGCCAAACGAAGGGTTTGATTGCCCAAGTTGTGGTGTGGCACTGCGTTACATCATTGATGAGGGCACTTACTATGGTGCGCAACATAAAACCGTTGAGGTTGTAGATAACTGACACAAACAACTGGACGTCAAACCCGAACTAAGCAACCCATTTGAAAGAGAATTTAGATGCAAGAACATCATCAAAAAATTTACGCCTTAAGAAAGCGCATAGTTGCAATTAATACGTTTGACCAAGCAGATTGGATCACTATTGGAGATACAACTGATTGCCAACATATAATCGAGAATCACCCACGCTTGTTACGCTCACTGAGTTTTGGAGACCCTGACTATCCTACTGCTGTAGGTGACGTACTTAAAAGTATGTTTACCTACCATAGAAATTCTCTTGATGATATCACGAGCTTCTTAGACCGTAATTATCCTTTAACAGGCAAAGTGTCAGTGTCTACTGCTCCAACAGAGTCAACAAAGTCCATAGTTTTTACTCCAAACATTTTTCAAATACCTAGCTCTGAAGTCGAGAATGACCTAGTGTCAATAATGATGCCATTTGCAGGTTTTGACGATGTTCACCAAGGCATTGTTAGGGCATGTAAACAGGCAGGTTACCGCAGCCAGAGAGCTGATGACATTTGGGAGCATTCAACAATACTTCAAGACATCTTCTCTTTAATCTATCGCTCTAAAATTGTTATTGCTGATTTCTCTGGACGTAACCCTAATGTGATGTACGAGGTCGGAATCGCACATACTTTGGGTAAGATAGTAATACCGATTAGTCAAACGCTAGAACATATCCCGTCAGATCTTCACGGACACAGAATTCAAACCTATTTAAAAAATGGAGAGGGTATTGATACATTACAAAGCGCTTTAACTGCCAAGCTAAGAAGTATCTGAACCAAAAAACCTGAAAGGAAGGCAGCTAAATACCTCTAAGCCGTTTTTCCCTAGTCACGTAAAGTGATATACACGAAACGATACACCTTTGGTTCTATTCATTTCAGATTGTTATCAAGTACAATTCGATAACAATCATTCAAGTAACTTGACACTTATAAAAGGAAAGTAAATTGCAGAATCAACCAATGACCAGCAATGACCAAGGCAAATTGCTAATTTTTGCACTTCTTTTTGCTCCATCAGTAGTTTTTATGGTTGGCATTATCCCAGCTATATTTTTAGCTTTTGGTATCTATATGATGAAGAGGAATCAAAACTTCTCCAGTATAGAGACTGCGGTTAAAAACTTTAAGGGTTATACATTCCTAGTTCTTATCGTATGCACTCTCAGCTCCATCTATTGGGGTAGTAAGTATTTTAGTGAAGAAAATAGCTGGTATTACGATGATGAATTCTTTGTTTCGCTAATATTCTCTGGTATTGCTTTCGCCTACTTGGTTGCTGTACAGGTTTTATTTTACTCCCCTATGAATAGACACAGAGAGTGGGTAGAGAGCAATGGAATCTTTTCAACAACAACTAAACCAAATACGAACGTTCAGTCAGAGGTAGACATCATCAGAGGTGAGAAGTTAAAGCAATATTCTGTAGCGGATGAATTAACAAAATGGGCTAAGCTCAAAGAAGACGGTTACATCTCAGAAGAAGAGTTTAACGAGGCTAGAGCCAAGCTTTTAAAAAGAAACTAAAAATAACACTTAACTGTGCATGGCTCTCGCTCTACATACAGTGATATTGACAGGCTGCATTTGCAGCCTTTGTTTATTTAGTCTTTACAGGAGCACAGCCAACGCATTTAACCTAAATTGCTTTTGTCCCAAACCGATTTTGGTGACATAAGGGGCAGTCCTGTACGAATAGGTTACGGGTCATAACCAAAGGTGTCAGATCGTATATGAGTCAGTACACCTTAGTGGGAATCAGTCTATTTTGATATCACCTTGCTTGACTCGAACACAAAATGAATTCCAGTCGTGAGCATATACATAAACAGGGTGTGGCACCGACTGCCCTCGCATAAATTCATCAAAAAACCGCTCCCATTTGGGTGGCAGTTCAGACGGGTCTACCAGCGGAAACTCCGCCCCAACCATTCGAAATTCCTCTAGATAAGGCAATTCCATAACTCAACTCCTGATAAAATCGATTACTACTGAAACGTTATAGTCGAGTCGAGCCTTTATTGCACGTAGTACCCGCCATTCAGATATGTACCTGCGACATAGTTATCATGTATGTCGTGCCACGTTCCAGACTCTTCACTATCTACCGACCACGCTACGATACCAGCATGCTTTTGTCCCGAAGCAATTTATTCAACGGATAAAAATGCTCTCAAGATGCATAAGCCTAACTATCATCACATCAGCATTATTTGGGGTGGATTCGGGCGTTATCGTGTATTAAATTTACCTAGATCTATGTGACGAATCTAGCTCTAATTGGACTATTTTAACTACTTGAATTACTGTTCATTTAAACAACCTCTCAGGTGATTATTAGTCATAGGAAATATTATGCCGCATGATATAGACGAAACAGTGATAGTCGCTAAGGCCATTGTCAAAATGTTTACCCTCTGGGGGGTACAAGATTCAACTCAACTCAAAATTTTAGGAATGTCAGATAGTGATGACGAGGTACTGAGAGGCATGAGAGATGGGAGCACTGGTTTACCTAACAAAGGCGACATCAGATCTCGCGCCAGACATCTACTGACGATACATAAGTACCTCAGGCTTCTATACCCAAAGAATAATGAACTGCTCTATGGCTGGGTTAAGATGCATAACAAACATCTTGGCGGACTGACACCTCTGGATTTAATGATGACTGGCGATTTTCAGAGGGTGATAACACTGTTGAATAAACAGGTTCAGCATTAACCCTACCCCTTCATACAACTCATCAAACATGAGCGGTATCGCTCGGTTCAGAATTTCAATACCAGACAATACCGTGAGTTTTAGCCAGCAAATTTTAGACAAACTGATTCAGGCTAATTCACCTAAAGTGAACTAATTATGGCAGGCACCTGAATAACGATGTGCAATGCAATCACTAGAATCATAGGCTTCGTGCGTGTTACCAGTTTCACCAGAGGCGCTAATCGTATTGACAGCGTCATCAGCTCCCAATGCATCCAAACATGCTTTTCAACCTACTAATGTAGACTCCCGTAGCAACTCAGCCAGACATACCTTTCTCCTACTTACTTTTGTCGGAGACGTTATTGCCTTTGCGAATGCCTGCTCACTGCCCAGCCAATACATACTTTCAGACGCTCTTGTGTTAGCTGTGTATACCCACGACTTATCTATGAGTCGGTGATCTATGATGGGTGCGATTACTGTTGGGAATTGACTTCCTTGTGCTTTGTGCAATGTGATAGCATACGCGAGTTCCATATGATCCAAGATCTCCATCGTGATCTCAACGATTCGCCCTGTATCAATTTTCGCCCTAGCCAAGACACTTTTATTCTCCTTATCGTGGAGTTCAATAATCTTGCCTAAAGTCCCATTCTGTATGTCAATCTCATAGTTATTTCTTGTAAATATGATTGGGTCACCCAACCTGAGTCCAATATCTTCAACTCGCCCCTCAGGAGATATGATCAAAAGTTTTTTTCCATAAGGGTTCGCTATTGCCTGACAAAGTTGGTTAACCTCGCTGGCAATCTTTCTTGTTGGTGATATGACTTGGACAGCAGTACTGGCTTTCAACTTGAGATATAAATCAACCATGTCGTTGACGATATTAGCCCTACTGGTTTCGGTGAAGAAAACATTCTTATAATTCAGTTCCTTTGGGACTCTCGAATTCCTAATGTCATCTGCATAGTCAGGAATACCCGTTTCATCCTTTTGCCGACGAACAACGTCAAGGTGCGTTCTTGGTAGATCTCCATACTGTATAAACTCCGACAGAACTAGCCCTGCGCCGATAGGTGGTAGCTGCTCATCATCTCCTACGAATATGATTCGTGTACTCTTAGGTAGCTTCATAACTAACTTATAGAGGCTAGGCACATCAATCATAGAAGCCTCATCAATCACGAGTAGCGTTGACTCATCGCTATTGATATCTGCATCATTCAGCATCAAGAATCTATGTATAGTTTGAGTTTCAATTAGGATGGACTCATGCAATCGCTTTGCTGCTCTACCACTTAGTGCAACTCCGTACACTTTGAAGTCAAGAGCCATATAGCTATCGACAATTGCCTTCATTACAGTTGTTTTACCCGTACCTGCTCCACCTGTTAGGATAAATACGTGATGCTCAAGACTCCGAATTATTGCTTCATTTTGCTTCTCAGTTAATGGGAACTTGAATTGAGCCACTGCATTTTTGTAGGCCTCATCAGCCCTAGAGCGCCACCCACTCCCTAAGTTCGCCAAATAGTTTATACGCTTGGCGATCACGCTCTCCATGATGTACAGGCCAGTATGGTGAACCTGCTGAGTCTTATCGTTGTAATAGATAGCGAGCGAGCTGTGAGCATTTACAAGGCACTCCTCAGCCAAACTTTCATCATCCTCACAGATCTCCATAACCAAGTGCCAAAGCTCGTCAATTTGAGCGACTGTGTGTCCTTCTTTACAGTGCTGATGCATTGCCTTTTCAACTATTGCATTCATCCTTCGTGGGTCATACAGATCTACTTTGAAAGCTTCAGTTGCTAATGTATCTGTATCTTTAAATGAGACACCAAAGTACTGTAACAAATAAGGATTTTGTTTTATCTGTTGTACAGCCTCAGACTTGTGGTACTTAAAAAGTCTTTGCTGAACTGATGGCGGAATGCCCATTTTTGCAAAATAGAGAGCATCGTTTAGGTTTTCGTATTTTCGATACCCTTCTGCGAGCTTACTTGCCAGTTGAGGTGTGAATAGGTCACTTATCTCCTTCGTTTCTCCTGTTTCAAGTAACTCAAATAACTTTACCCCAAATGCCTCGAAGACTCTTCGCGCTTTTATCTCTCCAATACCCTCGAAATCTGGTTCCCTAGAAACAAACTGAATAAACTCTTCTACTGTTTCTGGTAGCACCATAACAGCGTCCGGTTGGGTAAAAGAATATTGTGTAAGCTCATAACCACTATGGTTTACAGCCTTCTCGTCCACGTCTCCTAACAACTCCCATACCTGACCTGCTCTTGGTTCAGCATTGAGCTTCTTTTCGTTTAATTCTACCGAAGCATAGGATTTAGCTGGTACACGATTTACATAGTCGTCGATCCGCACGAACATACCATTGAATCTGTACATGCCATTTCTCAAGCCGTACACAGTTGTGATTCTGATGTAATACCGAGATGACACATTCATAAAATATTACCCATAGTATTGATGACCTCTTCCAGCTCGGAATAACGAGACAGTTTGGCTTTAAGCTCCAATATCTCAGACCTCAACTTGTTATTTTCAGCCTCTAGAAGCCTAACTTTAATAGCACTATTGTCTCGCTCTTTACTGGAGGATGCTCTAGTGGCGGTTGATTTTCCAACCGAACTAGGAAGAATTCCTATACTACGCAGGTATTTCTCTAGATCTTCTAGGGCTTTAGCAAGGGCAGGGTTTTGTCTAAATGCTGACTTGCCTATATCAGCTTGCTTTGATATTTCACCTCGGTTGAGCTTGCCTCGATGAATCATGCTCTTATAATCTGAATCAGACTTAGTGGCCTTCCATACCTCAAACTTGTACAAGTTTTCTTGAGCCAACTGTTGACCGTTTGCCATTCCTATTCCTTATGTGTTTTTAGCACCTAGCACGCGATACACTGTTTGTCGAGATACACCACACTCTTTGCTAATCTGTGACTTGGGAATACCTGCACTCGCTTTTTGACGGATTGCCTGAACTACATCTTGAGATAAAGAAGGGCGACCAATATTTTTTCCCTTTGCTTTTGCTGCTTGCATTCCTTCACGCTGCCTAATATTAATCAGCTTTCGCTCAAACTCTGCGAATGCACCGAGCATTTGCATCGTCAATTTGGCAAAAGGATCTTCTTTAGTTGAAAACTCTAATTTTTCACTTAGAAAGATAACCGAAGCGCCTTTATTGTTTATCATTTCGATAATGCCTTGAAGGTCGAGGAGGTTCCTAGCTAGCCTGTCAATAGAGTGAACATACAGCTCGTCGCCTAAACGAAGGTACTCAATGCACTCTGTGAGTACTGGTCTGTTTCGTACAGTCTTAGCAGACATTCTCTCTACAAATAGTTTGTCTACATCAATACCGACTAATTGCCTGTCAATGTTCTGATCTGCACTGGACACTCGTATGTATCCAACTTTTTGAATTGTCATAAGTAAACTCACCTAGGTATCGTAACAAAAACACTACGCATTAAGTTACAACATGTCAACAAATATGAATAGACCTTATGTTACACACAAAAACAGCACCTCGGCAGGTGCTGTTTTTGTGTAACTAAAGTGTACCTTTATGGACAGTGTTTCAAGAAATCCAGTATACGGAATGATTATTTGTCCTTGAAATAGTCAGGTAGGTTTTCCATATTGAAAAGCTCACTATCCGTCAGCAAGTCAATGACTTTACCATTCTTAACCACGAAAGAACCTTCCATGTTTTGCGCTGTTCGAAGTTCAGGTTTTAGTAAATTTTCGATAACTTCAAGAGCCTTACTAAGCTGCGCTTTATCACTCTCATGCAATTGCTTGATCGTAGCTAATTCAGATTGTGTATATGTTGTGGCCTTGGGGGGGGCAATAGAGGCGATGACACTGTTTCGTTTGTCCTGCGCTTCAACTAACAGCAACCGAATTTCATTCTCTTTTCCATCGACTTCATGCTCCAGTTCATCCACGCGTGTGGTCAATCTCTCTATATCCAAGTTTTGCTTCCTGACCTTTAATTCGAGCTTGACCTTAGCGTCAGGTTTTTCCTCTTTCTTACCGACAAAGTTATCGATCAGAACCTTATATCGACTACCTGCTCTCCTTAATGTAGAACTATCGACAGGCATCCCATACTCTGTCATTTTTTGTGCTACATACTCCGAAAGTTTACGCGAAGATGCAAACGTCGAATTTGATGCAGTTAGCTCAATGAGAATTTTCTCAACAAATTCAACTCGTTTCTTCGCAAGAGATTGTTTCCTCTCAATTAAAGTTGCCATAACGCTATCTCTGGTTTCCGGTACTCATCAGAGCCAATATCTCATTATTGGTTAATCCTCGAAGATCAGCCTTCGTTTTTGCCACTGCCACTAAATACTCTATATCAGACAGGTCTTCAGTAGACTGACCCACTCGATCTTTAGCCCTAACCTCTATTTTTCTTCTGAGCCTAGAGGCTTGCATTTTTAGTCTATCACTATGTAAATACGGAATTCCCTCAGTTTCCTTTAACCTTAACATGAGCATTTCTTGCTCACTTGCACCGTGAACTTTCATTGAATTCAATAGTTGCAAGCCCTCGTCAGACACATAATAGATACCGTTAACATTGGCGTTAGCATCTTCAATCACGTTCTTGCGCACTTCCCAATATGATGCTTTGATAACACACTCCATTTTCTCGTTCTCGAGTTCTTTTATTTCTGTCTCAAGCATTTCAAAGTTATCCAACTTTGTATTTATTGTTTTAATGTCATCACACAAAAGACGAATTGTTGAAGTGATCGCAGGGAGGTTGTTGTTTGTGCACACAGTTAATGGACATGCATGGCAGTTTTTCTCACCAATGCTGTTAATAATTTCCTTAGGACATTCTCCACCAGTAGGGCAAATGTGGGTACGGAAGTAAGCAATATTGTTGGTGTTAACTCTCCCCAACTCGGTAAGTCCGTTGAGTTGAATTACAGTTTCGCCCATATCGAAATTTACCGATTGAGCGTTATACTTATCTATTGTCTTACTTGGTGAATCATTCAATTCCTTCTCAAAAGCCTGCTGGTTAATTTCCAGATCACGCACAGATAGTATGGTATTCTGATCGTTTATCTTAGCATCATCTATGATCATAACTATCTGATTAATCAATTCCTTTGAGGCGCTATCTGGTAGACTTTTTGTATAGTAGTCGACTGTCGCTTCAGATTGACCAGTCAAGTATTTCCCAACCACATTCGACCCTAAAATTGGTGCAAAAACACTAACCGTCATAGTTCGCAACGAGTGCGGTGTTATTCGAGTTTTTCTAATGACAGGTGTAAATGCAACGGCCTTGTGACAATCATGATATGAAACTGAAATATCGCATAGCTTTGTATCAAACTCGCCTAAACTCGTAAGGTGGAGGAACTCACTCACTGAATAGTTAAGTGTAGGGGTAAAAAGTGTTGTAGGCTCAAAGCTAACACCATTGCGGGTTAGGAACGCTTCATATTCATTGATCATTTCACTAAATAAGTGAGGACACGCGGCGTCGTTGTGAAACTTTTTTATTCTAAATAATGGTGAGATATTTCCCCATTTAGAGTCCTCATAACCACCATATGGAATGTCACCACAAATACTCGGGTTGGACTCCATTGCCCTTTTTTTGATCTTATATACCTTGCGTAAAATCTCCATCGTCTCTTTAGATACCGTGACCGGATACGGCTCATTTTTTGCCTTATCGTTTGTCACTATCAACTGTTGGTACGCGCCACCATTGGGAGAATATAAATTGAAGCACTCTCGATCATCCAGCCAAATAGCATTTGACCTTCTCAGCCCAGAGTGAAGACCTAAATTCATTAGAGACCATGCGATGTGATTATGGATATACACGTTCTCATCTTTAGTGCCATATATCTTCCTGACCGTATCATTCTTGACCAGCTTTATTTGAGGCATTTGGCTTAGGTTTACTCTACCTATTTTCATAGGAACGCTACCGTCAATATTGACATTTCGATTTACTACAACATAGTTCCGACAGTTCACACCTGTTTCTATCGCTCTCTCTGACTCATCTAGAATCTGATTAGTGACCTCTTTACAAAAACTACGCAAACCAAGCCAATACTCTAACCCAAAGACATACTTGGTATTTTTCACATACCTGTTACCCTTTTTTTCCTTAGCCTTTCCAACAAGAGGGTTTCTAAAGCTCTGCACCAACCCCGAATCTAAAGTAGTAAGATAATCAAAGAAATTGCTGATTATTAGCAAAGCATCCCTACCACTGTTGTTACTTTTAGTATCATCTCGGTGGACAGCAGAGGTCATATCATAAACAAACTGTTGAAGCGTTACTGGGTATTGAAAGCCCTCTGTAAATTTTTCTCGATTTTCAATTTCAAATACATTGCTCCGCTGAACGTAAATACTATGCAGCAAATCTTCAGGTCGCTCTGGATAGGAAAACTTTCCGGAAAAGTCAGTACTGAAATAAGCGGGCAGATATGAGAATAGGTACTTATTAAAAATACTGAGTCGCATCTTTTTTTGCTTGACTGTTCCAGCTTCATTTGAGGTCGCTCGAATATAGTCATGTTGCGCAGCCACCCAGATGTTATCCTCATTCAGTTGTTCAGGGTAAAATGCTGAATCACTTCCTCCTTTACCAGACCAGTAGCCATAATCTATAAGGTTTTTTCTATCTCTGATAGGAACTATGATCTCTTTGATTCCCTGAACATTTTTACCGACTAGCTTCCATAGTTTGCTCGATTTTTCACTGTATACTGCTGTGTTCGATGCTGACTTTGCGCTCGTTTGTATTGTTACTCTCCTTTTGGTGAACTCTTTGTAGATATCGTTTTCACTCATAAGTTCAGCGCGAACCAGTAAGTCAATCGCAGGGCTGATATTGTAACTTGCGGGGCTGTTATCATGATGCTGCATTAAATTATCATGATAGCTGAGTAAAACATCCACGGTAATGTCATTTGCGTCTGTAATTCCATAAGCCACAATGATGTCTGCTAACCTCTTGAAAGACTGATTGAGCTTATCAGTCGACAACTTTTCTAATTGAATATGTTTCACATACCATTTTTTGAATGATGGTACTTGTATGAATGAGATGTTGGTTTCAAATCGCTTCATTGTCGCACCAAGCCATAAATCACTGGCCAGCGGAGGGATAAATTGGCTCATAGCTGTAGTGCTAATACGTGTCGCAGCATTTGTTGATTTAGGGTGGGAACCTACCATTGGGTTCAATGCAACAAGTTTTTTTAAGGCAAGGTAAGATACAAAGAGACGCATATTGTGCATGCGATTAAAGATGTCATTCGGTCTAATCTTATTGGATGATGGAACAAGCTTATCCAACACGGGAAGGTATTTCTCTTTAGTATCGCCACGAACCTCCATTTTCAGCAAAGATTCCATCTCCACCAAAAAACTTTTAATTTCAAAAAGTTGCATTTGGGATATTTTATTCAAGGTAGCAATACAATCATCACTACCATCGTCAGCACCTTTAAATTTTCGTTTGTACGAAGCAGGAAAAGCACTATCGCAACTCTCTTTTAATTTAATGCTAAAGGAATCAACAATAGTTCTGAAACTGTCTATTGTGAGGGTATCGTTGAAGATCATAATTTTTTACTCTGTTTTTCGATCATAGCGAACTTGTTGGTAGGCCTACCCTCGTAAAAGGCGGTTTCATGCTCCATTAGTGCTTTGTTTGTGTCTTCAATCTTTTGCGCCATTTTCACAAAGCTTTCCTTGGAATATTTTTTAGTGCTCTTGAGTTCAGAGTGGCGCATATAGTACTGAATCTCTTGATCTGAATAACCCTGACCGCCTTCAGGACGCGGAGCAAAGTTGCGCATAAAGACCGCATAGAAGTGACGCATCGAGTGAGTTCCAAGCTTGTCGAAAATCTCATCAGTCAAACCCGCTCTTGTAAGATTACGATTCCAAGCCTCACAGATGGTACTCTCACTTGAGTGAAAATATGGAGGGTAAATCATTTCCTCAGTGAGTTTATTTTTGACTCCACGCGACTGTAAAAATAGATATTCAGAACCCGATTCCGGGCGCTCATTCTCCAAATAAAGTGTTAACTCTTCAAAAAATAGAGTCTTAAACGGCTCAATCAAGTGGACTAAGTAATGGTCAATGGATTTACCTGCTACATTAGTATAACTAACTGATTCTAAATAACTGATTGTGCCTTTGTCGTGTAGCTTGACGTGTTCTTTTACTACGTCAACATCTTGAAACCTGATAGAAGCGGCCTCAGAGATACGCAACCCGCCTCCAAAACAAAGTGCATATATGGCTCTATCGCGATGGGTTTTGACATTGATATAGAATTGTCCAACGCATTCAAGGGGAAAGAACTTATCGTGTTCTGCTTTTGGTGTGGATGGAAGTTTAAAAAAGTTCTTAATCATTGTGACCTTTGCACCACCAGATATACAAGATGCCATGTAAGACCTTTCAACTAAGGCAGCGCGTTCTCTGTATGATAAGTGCCTGACTTTTCCAAGCTCTTGACCAACAGCAGTTAGCCCTTGTTCTACATCTATTAGCCCATCCGCATTGCGCTGGCGTTGCAAACTATGCTCAAGGGCATTTGACGCGGACACGAAATCACACAAACTAGATATCATGCGACTGACAGAAGCTCTTTTTAGAGAACTAGAGTCTAAGTTCTCAGCACATATTCTTGCTAAAGGGTTTTTAGAGTGCTTTCCATCAAGTAGAAATGAGGCGTACCCAGCAAAAATTAACGTCAATGTACTTCTGAGTTCATGACTTGCTGCTATGGCGGGATTGTCACTAACTGCATTGTTGTACTCTTCTGAATGCATCACTATCGATGCCTCGATAAAGTAATCATAAAATTTAGCAAGATCAGAAGCCTTAGCTTTAACTGTATTGTATGGTTGGCTACTCAAAATCATTGCATTTATATGCTCTTCAAGCTCAACAATCCTACCTGTCTTATTCGATATGTATGAATAAAACACCACGCCGTCTGCGTCTCTTAACTCTCTCTTGGTTAGATTTTTTGTTTTTCTAGGCATAAGTCCATTGCACCAATAATTAACCTAAGTAACTTTATATAAACTAGCAGTATTTTTATTTTGGTGCAATGACATTGGGAAACAAGGATTCGTTGGCTTTTTAGTTTTTAAATGATGGGAAATTTTCTAGCAGGCATACGAAAAAAGCCAGTATCTAAACTAATAGATACTGGCTCTTCGAAAGTGGCACGCCCTGTAGGATTCGAACCTACGACCACATCCTTCATCACACTATAGCTTTCGCTACCACCTATAGAGGCTTTGTGCGCTGGACTATCCCTTTACCATAGCTTTAAAAGCTTTAGGTAGACGCCGTCTAGTCTCTACACCTTCCCAGTATAACTGGGCTTGGCTCGGGATTGCCAACTCGTAAAAGTAAGGTTTCCCCGAATTTGACGTCTTACACTCTTATCGTTTCCAAAAAGAGGCCCAACCTGAATGCTAGTATAAACTAGCCAATTAGAAGGGACGTGCTCTATCCAGCTGAGCTAAGGGCGCATTATTTAGTTCTTAAACTATAACTAGTTAAAAAACGAAATTCAAATTGTTTCTTCGTTTGGCCTTCATTGCACCAAACGTGGTATCACGACCGCTTTGCAAACTTGCTAATTCATTACACCAGAATTAACCTAATATAAGAACCTTCGACCACCTCCTTAGAAGGGAGGTGCTCTATCCAGCTGAGCTAAGGGCGCGCTACAGGAACGAATTATACGAATTCGAATCAGTAAAGCAACGGCTTTATGTAACATTCTGATCTAAGTGGGTAAAAAAAGGCCAACAAACATATAAGTGTTGGAAAATAGAGCAAAGCAAACGTTTGCTTGATGGTAATCAAAAAGATTTTCTGGAATAATGCGCCAAAAACATCAGCCACTAACTTGAATATCAATACTAAGGAAATTCATGACTGCTCAAAATATTGATGGAAAGCTAATTTCTCAAACGGTTCGCTCCGAAGTTGCTGCACGTGTAAAAGCTCGTACTGAAGCTGGATTACGCGCTCCGGGCCTAGCGGTTGTTTTAGTGGGTGAAGACCCTGCTTCTCAGGTTTACGTTGGAAGTAAGCGTAAAGCGTGTGAAGAAGTTGGCTTCGTATCTAAATCTTACGACTTGCCAGCCACTGCGACAGAAGACGAATTGTTAACACTTGTAGACCAACTGAACGACGATCCAGAGATCGACGGTATTCTTGTTCAACTGCCTCTACCAGCAGGCATTGATAGCACTCACGTTCTTGAGCGTATCACGCCAGAAAAAGACGTTGATGGCTTCCACCCCTACAATGTCGGCCGTTTGGCTCAGCGCATGCCTAAGCTTCGCTCTTGCACGCCAAAAGGCATCATCACGCTGCTTGACCGTTACAACATCGACTTACGTGGTAAGCACGCGGTTGTGGTTGGCGCATCAAACATCGTAGGTCGCCCAATGACGCTAGAGCTTCTTCTAGCAGGTTGTACGACGACAACATGTCACCGCTTCACCAAAGACCTTGAAGGTCACGTGCGTCAAGCAGACGTTGTTGTAGTTGCCGTTGGTAAGCCTAACTTCATTCCTGGCGCTTGGATTAAGAAAGGCGCTGTTGTGGTCGATGTTGGTATCAACCGTTTAGAATCTGGCAAACTAGTGGGCGACGTTGAATACGACGTAGCGAAAGAAAGCGCAAGCTTCATCACACCTGTGCCGGGTGGTGTTGGCCCAATGACGGTTGCGAGCCTAATCGAGAACACCATGATCGCTTGCGAGCAATTTCACTCGAAGTAGTCCGCAGCGCATATAAATAAAATTAGAAAGCCGCAACGTGATGAACGTTGCGGCTTTTTTGATGCTTTGGTACTTAGCTATTCGTTTTTACAACGGGGTGACTCGCTTTTGATGAAGTGCTCGTTGCTACTTATCTGGAGTCTCGACTTTTTCCGTCTGTTCAGAAGGCGGTAATAAACTAATAAGCTCACACTCCGTTGATATGAGTTTTTCCAACTCAGATCCTTGTGTAATTAAACGGAAATCACCGCCATTAATCACCCCAAGAGGAATGGCTTTAGGATACAAAGCGTTAAACTCTTTTAAATCAAATGCCTCGGTCAAACCTGTACTTTTAATTTGGCTACCCTGAGCCATCAACGAGTTAAGCTTAGAATAGGTGATCCCTTCCGAAAACAGACTTCTATTGCCATCGCGGCTCACTTGGTGCCTTTCATGCTTAGTCTCTGACGATTCAAGCTCAAACACCTTATTCTCACCAAACTCGTCTTGATAGTGCATGCTAACTAACGGGTTGGTTTGACGATAAGGCGACACGATCATCGCACGCCCTATTCCATCCAATTCCAGATTATTTTCAGCGTGGCTCGAAGCTGGGTTACCAAAATAAACATTCAAGTTTTCCATGCGCGCTAAGCGAATGCTTTCCCAGTTGGTATCGGCAAGCACACTGTTGATGTTGTGTGTCGCCAACACTTTGGCAAACTGGCGTGAAAACTGAGTCGCACCAAAGAAGATAACGCCTTGTGCCTTCTCTTGAGTCACACCTAGCCTTCTCGCCCACCAACTCGCGGTAAGGCTCTGAATCACAACCGTACCGATGATGACCAAGAACACCATTGGCACCAGTAAATCTGCGCCTTCAATTAATTGCTTCTCTTGAAGTTTGATTGCAAACAGAGAAGAAACCGCGGCTGCAACGATCCCGCGCGGTGCCATCCAACTCAAAAACCATTTATCCGCCGAATTAAGATCCGTACCGATCCCGCTGATCCACACGCTTAACGGGCGAGCCACCAACATAACCACCGCTAGCAACCCAATACCACCCCAACCTATCGAGAGGAAGGTTCCGGAGTCGAGCCTGCTCGCTAACAGAATAAACAACGCAGAAATAAGTAACACGGTCAGGGTTTCTTTGAATTCGATGATGTCTTCGATATCCAAGCCCTTCACGTTGGCAAGCCAGATCCCCATGATGGTCACGGTTAATAAACCCGATTCTTCACTCAGATCATTAGAAAACGAGAACGCCGCCAACATTAGCGTCAGCACAGCCACATTACGTAAATAGTGCGGTACCCAATGCCCTTGCAGCATCTTGGCAATCAAATGGCCACCGATGATCCCTAAGCCTAAACCTATGACTAACGTCAGGCCCAGAGCTGACAGAACGTGTCCGGTAGGATCGGCAGAAGAAACAATGTACTCGTAGACGAGAACCGCAAACAGAGCGCCAATCGGATCAATTACTATCCCTTCCCATCGCAAGATACTGCCTAACGAAGATTTAGGCTGAATACTGCGAAGCATGGGCACGATTACCGTAGGGCCAGTTACCACAACTAATGCACCAAACAGTGCGGCTAACGGCCAACTGAAGTCCACAAAGTAGTATGCCCCCACCACGATACACGCCCATGTAATCAACATGCCGAAACTCACGAGGTGAGTCACCATCCGGCCATGGCCTCTGATTTCTTTGAAATTTAGGGTCAATGCTCCTTCAAACAAGATGATGGCAACCCCTAAGGAGATCATAGGAAACAGCACATCACCGAAAATGGCATCGGGATTTAGAATATTCAGGCCGGGACCTAACAATAGGCCAACGATAAGGAGAGGGAGAATGGCGGGAAGACGTAAACGCCAGCCGAGCTGCTGACAAGCTAAAGACAAGAGTCCAATTAACGCCAAAGAAGAAGTAATCGACAAATCCATTTGTGCCCCTAAAAGGTTTGCACCACACCCTGTGGTACAAACTATTCAATGAAATAAGAAAGCCTACGTTCTTACACTATAGGCTCTCTTTTTCACGCTAACCGAATATTATTGTGATTAATCAGTCACTTTACTATAGGGGGAGTAAAGTCATGAGCAGTTAACTATAGAGAAAGTACAACACCAGCAATAGCAGCACTCATTAGGTTAGCAAACACACCTGCACAAATTGCTTTGAAGCCATATTGTGAGATGAAAGAACGACGCTCTGGAACTAAGCTGCCCAAACCACCGATAAGAATCGCCATAGTAGAGATGTTAGCAAAGCCACATAGAGCGAAAGTTACGATCGCTTGCGAGTGCTCACTTAGTGCCTCTTTAGCATCCATTAGTTGGATGAAAGCCACGAACTCGTTCACGACAATCTTGTTACCGATCAATGAGCCCGCAACCACAGCCTCAGACCACGGTACACCGATCAGCCATGCAACGGGTGCAAACACATAACCTAGGATAAGTTCGAAGCTTAGGTTTACGCCAAACCAGCCGCCAACGATACCTAGCAAGCCATTCAGCATTGCAATCACACTGATAAAGGCAAGAAGTGTTGCACCCACCGCAACGGCAATACGAAGTCCAGACATAGCCCCATCTGCCATCGCCTCAACTACGTTTGTTGCTCGTGGAATTTCAACGTCAGACTCAATATTTTCTTGAGCCTCATCTGCGCTACCTGGTACCAAAATCTTGGCCATCAATAGATCAGCAGGAGCAGACATGAATGCCGCAGCGATCAGGAAGTTTAGGTCAACGCCAAGCGATGCATAACCCACTAGCGTACCACCAGCTACAGACGCCAAACCACACACCATCACAGCAAACAGTTGTGAATCTGTCATGTGTTTTAAGTAAGGCTTAACCACCAATGGCGCTTCAATCATGCCGACAAAGATATTGGCAGTCGCAGACAATGATTCCGCACGACCTGTGCCCAAGAACTTCTGTAGCGCACCACCAATAAGGTTGATCACCTTTGGCATAAAGCCGATGTGGTACAAGCCTGAAATCAGTGCAGAGAAAAAGATAATGATGCCAAGAACATTAATCGCGAAAACAAATCCGTTATTAGTTAGGCCACCAAATAGGAAGTTAATCCCCTCTTGACCGTAGTTGATCAAGCTAGATACCGCACCCGTGGCTGCATTCAACGCTTCTTTACCCATTGGTACATACAGAACCAATAGCGCGAATGAGATTTGTAATAAGAAAGCCAAAGAGACTGTTCTTAGTGGAATATTTTTTCTGTCCGTAGATAGTAACCAAGCGGCAACTAAAATAGTGATAATTCCAAGTAGGGAAGCCATGTGCGTCAACCTAAAAGTTGTAGGTAGGAAAGGCGACGCATTCTATAGAGGAAATCGTTTGCGGCAAGCTGAGGTTGTTAATGTAATGTTGGGTAATCACGATTTAACTATGAGTATAATTAAGTTATTGAATTTTAATAATTAACTTTGATTAAAAAGCGTACTTTTTCCATATGGAAATTATATTTATAGATTAGGAAACAGTTAGCGATGCAGTTCAACGCAAGTTTTGAGGTTTTTGTCCCAATACGTCGGCGACCCGATATGATCTTTAATGAACTCAATCACTGCCGAAAGCTTCTTCGGCATATTCTTTCGGCTCGGGTAAACGGCATAGAATGGCATCAGCTGACTGGCTCTCCACTCTGGCAATACTTGAATGAGCTTGCCCGTTCTAAACTCTTCTTTCACTAAGTAAGTCGCCAAATAAGCAACGCCCCACCCTGATACTGCCGCGTCTCGTACTGCCTCAGCCAAATCGACTGAGTAATCGCCCGCGACTTTGACGCTGAGGTTTTCTTGCCCGTTGTCAAACGCCCACGATGTGTAATCTCGTTCACGGCTGCGATAGATAAGACAGTTATGGTCAATCAAATCGGAAGGTACATGTGGCGTCCCAGCCTTAATCAGATAATCCGGTGACGCAGCCACCACAAACTGACTGTCGGCTAATCGCTGCGCAATGTAACCTTCAGGCAAATCTTCATTGTTGGTGATCCAGAGATCCAAGCGCTCTTCAATCATGTCCACCTTATAGTCGAACAAGTGGACCTCGATTCTCAACTGAGGATAAAGCTGTCTGAGTTGATCAATCGCCGGAATGATATGGAGTGTGCCAAATGACTGCGACAAACCGACGCGTAGTATTCCAGAGATACCATCGCGCTGGCTATCCATATCCATCTGAGCTGCTTTCACCGTGTTAAACAGCTGCTCACAATGTTGATAGAACACGTCTCCCGCTTCAGTCAGCGTGAGGCTTCGTGTGGTTCGTTGTACCAACTTGATGCCGATTGAGTCTTCAAGCAAAGCGACTTGCTTACTGATATGAGACACCGAAACGTTCAAGCTTTTTGCAGCACTGGTAAAGCCTTCGTGCTTGATCAGCGCATGGAATATCACCATCTGTGCAGCTCTATCTGTTAGCACAAGATCACCTTATTAAATCTCTGAAATATAAAATCAAAAAGGACTCCGAAGAGTCCTTTAGTTCGTTCTGCCTATGATAGGCCAAATGCTATTCAAAGCGACTTAGGTCTGTTAATCAAACTTAATTCTGTCGGCTAGGTGGCTTACTGCCAAAGCAAAGTAGTAAGAACGATTCCACTTCATTAACACATTGTAGTTGTTATAAATGAGGTACGAACGTCCGGTTTCATCATCCGGCATGATTAACCAAGCTTTAATGTCTTCATCAAGTGTTGGCAGTGGGCGATCGTCATAGCGTTTAATACCGAGTTCAGACCACTCTTTTAAGTATTTCGCTTTGTCTTCGTCTCGACCTTGTAAATCGATCGACACAGTTGACGGAACATGAACCTGACGACCCCAAGTATATTTGTCATCCCACCCTGATTGGCTGAGATAATTGGCCGCCGAAGCAAATACGTCTTCTTCAGTGCCCCAAATGTCTTTCTTGCCATCACCACTGCCATCAGCGGCGTAAGCTAAGAATGAGCTTGGCATAAACTGAGGTTGACCCATCGCACCAGCCCAAGAGCCTTTCATCTCTTTTGGTGCAATATGGCCTTGATCAAGAATCTTCAATGCCGCCATCGCTTCGCTACGGAAGAAAGCTTCTCGGCGTCCTTCATAAGCCATGGTCGTTAGGGCGTCGATAACGCTGTAATTGCCCGTGAACTTACCAAAATTACTCTCAACGCCCCATAGCGCGACAATGAATCTTGGTTGAACACCATATTCATCACCAATACGCTTTAACGCGGTGTAATGCTCCTTGTAGAGTGACCTTGCTTGCTTCACTTTCCAATCTGGAACCGCTCGTGGAATGTATTCATCCAGAGTCAGTTTTTTCTCAGGTTGGTTTTTGTCGGCTTTTACCGCTCTTGGCTTAAACGTTACACCATCAAAGGCTTCATCAATGATCGCTTCAGAGATGCCTTCTTCACGGCCTTGTTGTTTTAGTTTTTCTACATATTGCTCGAAGCTCAGTTCTTCAGCTTGTACTGAACTTATGGTCAGGCTATTACCCAATAGTAATGCCGACACAGCCAATATGGTTTTCGAAAATTTACTCAACGATCACTCCTCCTTGAATTGAGGTGGCTATCACTCTTCGTCTTGAGATTTCTGTTGAGCTTTACGCTCTTTATGAAGCTCAAGTTCGTTAACTGGTGGTGGCGGAACCTGTAAAAAGAAACCATCGGTATTCAGTGATTCTTTCACTTTTTCGATGTTTACTTGAGCCAGTTTACGGCCATCCATTTTAATTACCATTACAAAACTAGGTTTACCAAACATTTGCATCAATGCGTCAGGAACTTGTGAAAAATCATCCTTCTTAGGGATATAAAGGTATGTTCCTTCTTTCTTTGAGCTTTTATATATAGAACACAGCATGACAAACCTTTTAATTGATTATGACTACAAAACTCTCACTTGCGAGATCAATAGTTTATGTTAGGGAAATATTGGGAACAAAACGTCCATTTGACAACAAGATTACTTGCTGTGCTTGGTTTGGGAATATAACATGATAAACCTAGTTTCAGGCAATGCCCTTTATTTTATTGATAAAGAAATTGTACTAATCCGCTATTGAGGTCCTGTAGTTTTTCGATGTCTAGTAACCCAGATCTAAAAGGTAGCAGCTTTACGCTATCTGTTTTGCACTTATCCGATGATCAAGTCGAAAATGCAGTCTCTTTTCTTCAAGAGAAAGTAGACCAAGCACCTACGTTTTTCGCTGCCGCACCTGTTGTTATCAACATCAGTAAAGTCGCGGGCGATATCGATTTTGTGCAACTTAAAAATGGTATATCTCAAGCGGGCATGATCCCGGTTGGTGTGGCAGGCTGTTCTGATAAGCGAATGCAAAACCTCGCTAAAGAAGCCGGTTTTGCAGTGATGACGGCAAGCAAGTCGCCATCTCAAGCTCCAGCGAAAATGGCACCAATCAAAGTGATTAGAACCCCTATTCGTTCTGGTCAGCAGGTTTATGCGAAAGATGGCGATCTATTGATACTCAGCCATGTGAGTGCAGGCGCGGAAGTGATTGCCGATGGCAGCATCCATATTCATGGCACTTTACGCGGCCGTGCGATTGCAGGTGCAAGTGGTCAAACTGAAGCAAAAATAATTTGTAATGACTTACAAGCCGAGCTGGTTTCCATTGCTGGAAATTACTGGCTCAGCGATCAAATTGAAAGCGAGTACTGGCAGAAGAAAACCATGTTCAGTATGGCAAACGATGTATTACACGTTGATGTCCTCGCAATATAAGAGAAATAAAAGGAAAACAGAATGGCACGCATTATCGTTGTAACGTCAGGTAAAGGCGGGGTAGGCAAAACGACCTCCAGTGCAGCTATTGCCTCGGGTCTGGCTTTAAAAGGAAAGAAAACCGCAGTTATCGACTTTGATATCGGTCTGCGTAACCTAGATTTAATCATGGGTTGTGAGCGTCGTGTTGTGTACGACTTCGTTAATGTTATCAATGGTGAAGCGACGCTGAACCAAGCGATGATCAAAGACAAGCGCACAGAGAACCTGTTCATTCTTCCTGCTTCTCAAACTCGTGATAAAGACGCACTAACAAAAGATGGTGTTCGTCGTGTATTTGATGAACTGGATGAAATGGGCTTTGATTTCATCATCTGTGATTCTCCTGCGGGTATCGAACAAGGCGCTCTTATGGCGTTGTACTTCGCTGATGAAGCGATTGTAACCACCAACCCAGAAGTCTCTTCAGTACGCGATTCAGACCGTATTCTAGGTATTCTTGACTCTAAATCTCGTCGTTCTGAAGACGGCTTAGAGCCAGTGAAAACACACCTTCTATTGACTCGCTACAACCCAGCACGTGTAACTCAAGGTGAGATGCTCAGTGTTGAAGACGTTGAAGAAATCCTGCACATCTCTCTACTGGGTGTAATTCCAGAGAGCCAAGCGGTACTGAACGCATCGAACAAGGGTGTTCCAGTTATCTTTGACGAAGCAACCGACGCAGGTATGGCTTACAATGATACTGTAGAGCGACTACTGGGTAGCCAAGTTGACTTCCGCTTCTTAACGGAACAGAAGAAAGGCATCTTCAAACGACTGTTCGGGGGCTAATGCACAATGTCATTATTAGAGTTTTTTAGACCACAGAAAAAGACAACCGCAAACCTAGCCAAAGAACGTTTGCAGATCATTGTTGCCGAACGACGCAGCCATGACGACCCAGCGCCGTCTTACCTGCCGCAACTAAAAGAAGACATCTTGAAGTGTATTGCCAAGTACGTTGAGGTCGATCCATCAATGGTTGATCTGACTTTTGAACACAAAGATGACGACATCTCAGTGTTAGAGTTGAATGTTAAGCTTCCAGAAGAAGATCGATAATCTTTCTGAACAAGATTGGCAGGTAATACACTTGCTTGTATTGATTGAATAAAAAAGAGAGCCTAGGCTCTCTTTTTTGTATGTGCAGTTTATAACTGTAACTAAGTTAGGCTTTAAAGCAGCAAGCGGTTATTTGATCGCTTTACTCAGCTTTTCGCCAACCACATCTAAACGCCAGCCTTGCATAACATCAGGCAGCTTTTCTGGGTTACGATCGTGCTTCCACACCCAGCTTAACATTTGGTTAAGTTGCTTCTTCGATGCCAAGAATTCCGTCGCCAAACCACTGTGTTGTGATGCTGTTTTCACTTCATCTTTCAGCACTTTGAAGAGTTGCTTGTAGCCAGGGAAGTCCATTAGACGTTCTACTGGTGCTGGGTACTCTTCTTCTGGTGTATGTTCCGCTAACTTTACGATTGAGCTGATCTTCGCACCATGGCGACGCACAGAGCGGTAATCAAAACCCTCTTGCTCCATGTGCTTGGGATCTTTCATCGCAAAACGCGCCACAGCCCATAGGTCTTGTTCTTTGAAGACAAAGTTCAGCGCTAAATCGCGCTTGATTGCTTCTTTTAGACGCCAAGTTGCTAGAGGTCGTAAGATCGCTAATTGCTTAGGTTTAAGCTGCCACGCCCCTTTAATATCAAGGTAGGCTGTATCTGGGTTTACTTTACGAATGCGCTTGGCAACTTGTAAATCAGACTCTTGCTGAGCCGCTTCCCACCAGCCAGCTTCCATCACTTTTTCTAGAAGCTTGTTGTACATTGGCATTAGGTAATGCACGTCTGCTGCTGCGTAGTCCAATTGTTTTTGAGAAAGCGGACGCGCTAGCCAGTCTGTGCGAGATTCACTCTTATCGAGATCGACACCGACAAACTCTGAAACCAGAGCAGCAAAGCCCGTTGATAAACCATGACCTAAGAAAGCCGCCATGATCTGTGTATCAACCATTGGTGTTGGTGTACAGCCAAATGCGTTCTGGAACACTTCCAAATCTTCACCGCACGCGTGCAGCACTTTCAATACTGATGCGTCTTTCAACAAGGTAACGAACGGTGTCATGTCATCAAGAGCAATAGGGTCAATCAGTGACAGCGTTTCACCATCAAATAACTGAATCAAGCCTAATTGAGGGTAATAGGTTCTAGTACGAACGAACTCCGTATCAAGCATAACGACATCGGCTTCACGTGCTTGTTGGCAAACTCGCTCAAGGTCTTTCAATTGGGTAATGATTTGATAATCCACAAAAACTCTCACAGGTTTCTATTTGATCGCCGGATACAAAAATGCCGACATTAACTGTCGGCATTCTAACACCATTTTTCAGCGCTCGCTTAGATTAAGCGCCTCAATGGTTTTGGTGCAGTACTTTCGCGCAAACGGGCTAATTATTCGCTAGCGCGTTTCGCAAGTTCTGCATCGTTTTCTTCACGCAGTACGCGGCGTAAGATCTTACCTACGTTAGTCTTTGGAAGATCATCTCTGAACTCGACTAATTTAGGGATTTTGTAACCCGTTAAGTGCTCACGACAGTGCGCGATAATGTCTTCTTTGGTCAGGCTAGGGTCACGCTTCACAACGTAGATCTTAACCAATTCACCAGACACTTCATGAGGTTGACCGATAGCTGCTACTTCAAGCACTTTACCATGCAGAGCCACAACGTCTTCAATCTCGTTCGGGTAGACGTTGAAGCCTGATACAAGAATCATGTCCTTCTTACGGTCAACGATGTACAACAAGCCTTCGTCATCAAACTTAACGATGTCACCTGTCGATAACCAACCGTCTTGATCGATCACTTCTTTGGTCGCTTCAGGGCGCTGCCAGTAACCTTGCATCACTTGAGGGCCACGAACTTGTAGCTCGCCTACTTGGTCATTAGCAATAACCTTACCTTCATCATCAACAATACGAACTTCTGTCGATGGTACTGGTAGGCCGATAGCACCTGTGTAGTCTTTCAGGTCGTATGGGTTACCCGTTACCAGTGGTGAACACTCAGTTAAGCCATAGCCTTCCAATAGGTGAATGCCTGTCGCTTTCTTCCATTGCTCAGCAACAGCGCGTTGAACCGCCATGCCGCCGCCAACAGATAGGCGTAGGTTACTGAAATCCAACTCGTGGAAATCTTCGTTATTAACTAGCGCATTAAACAAGGTGTTTACGCCGGTAATTGCGGTAAACGGAACCTTTTGCAGCTCTTTAATAAAGCCAGGAATGTCACGAGGGTTAGTAATTAGAAGGTTACGACCACCCATCTCAACAAACAGTAAGCAGTTCACCGTCAGTGCAAATACGTGGTAAAGCGGTAATGCCGTTACCACCAACTCGCGGCCTTCTTGCAGAACAGGACCGTAAGCCCCTTTCGCTTGAAGTACGTTCGCAATCATATTGCGGTGCGTTAGGATTGCGCCCTTCGCTACACCTGTTGTACCACCAGTGTACTGTAGGAACGCGATGTCATCACCCGCCATGAACGGTTTCACATATTGAAGACGACGACCTTTGTGCAGCGCTTTTCTGAATGAGATAGCACCCGGCAGATCATACTTAGGCACCATGCCTTTTACGTATTTCACTACAAAGTCGACAATTGTCCCTTTCGCGCGTGGCAGCATTTGCCCTAGGCTAGTTAGAACAACGTGTTTAACCGGCGTGTTATCAACGACTTTCTCTAGCGTGCTCGCAAAGTTAGATACGATAACAATCGCCTTTGCACCAGAATCGTTCAGTTGATGTTCAAGCTCACGAGGTGTGTACAGTGGGTTGACATTCACTGCAATCATACCTGCACGCAATACACCAAATAGTGCAATTGGGTATTGCAGTAGGTTTGGCATCATTAGCGCGACGCGATCGCCCTTCTTCAGTTTCAAGTCATTCTGTAGGTAAGCGGCAAAAGCACGGCTGCGCTCTTCAAGCTTACGGAATGTCATAATCGAGCCCATGTTCTCGAATGCAGGTTGGTCCGCGTACTTCTGTACCGACTGTTCAAACATTTCTACAAGAGATGGGTACTGATCTGGGTTGATCGTTTCTGGTACGTCACTTGGATAACGTGAAAGCCAAGGTTTATCCACGATGTTACTCCTCGTTTATCAGCTGACGACTGCTTCGCCGCTTTTTATCATTGCGGTATTACAGCACAGCTTTAGTGCATGAGCACTAAAAGGCTCAAACACTTGTTTAAATTTTGTTAACTACACCAAGAATTAGCTCTGAAACTAGCTCTGGGCTCTCTAAATGACAATGATGTCCACCAGGAACAGTCTCTATTTGCAGAGGACTATGCACTGATTTGTAGCGATTATGCTGCAAATGTCGGAATCCATCATTGCCTAGGATTATTAATTGAGGGCATTCAATAGCCGCCATAATCGCTTCAGCGTGCGCTTGTGACATTCGATATAACGAGTCACATTTTAGATTAGGGTCGCATCGCCATTGCCAAGAGTTCTCGAACTCGACAATACCTCGCTCAACAATAGGAGCGATTAATTCAGCATTAATTTGGTTGGCGTGAGCTCTCAGCTTAATAGCATCCTCAAGGCTTGCCAGAGGACGTGAAGGCTTTCTTCGCTGTCGAAGACGACTGAGTACCCCATCTCTCAAGCGAGAAACCGTTTCTTGGGGAGCTTCAGAAAGAGGTCCGTGACCTTCAATTTGAATTAATCCTGACACCTTTTCAGGAAAGGCGGCACTATAGCAACTTGCTATCAATGCACCAAGTGAATGTCCTACCAGTACCAGTCTGTTTGGCGATAATTTAGTCACCAACTGATGCAAGTCATCTATATAATCATGAAATGGGTAGTAACTTCCCGATTTGTGCGACGAGAAGCCGTGTCCGAAGAGATCGATAGCAACAAGGTGAGCATTGGGCGCAAACTTGGCGACTTGCTGCATAACCTGATTAAAGCTGGACGAATTATCCAACCACCCATGAATAAAAACGACCGTCGTTGCGGTCGTTTGTGGGTTGCCAATCTGTTGTGTTGCAAGCGTCCCGCTCGCGAGGGAGTATGACTTTTCAATCATCAAACATGTAGTTCCATCTGTTTGCGTAATCAACATCGGATAAAGTTAATTACTCTACGTCTTGTATCACTCGACCTTGTCTTGGCATCGTTTGAAAACTGCGGCAATGTAAACTTCTGCACGAGTAGTAGGTTGGTGCAAAATCGTTAACAACAACGCGCTCAGTAATGTTCCACAGGCGTTGGTTGTCTACTTTCATTACAGGGAAGGTGTAAGGGTATTCCCCTATTTTTCCATCTTCACTTCCAATTGACTGACCAACCAAAGTAATCAGACGACCTTCTGCAAAGCTTAGAGGCTCAACGTACCCTTCAATATAACCAACAAAACGTCCGCTTGGCTCTGCGTCTAGATCTGGCTTACCGCTACTCGAAATCGGCATATTAGCGACTTCGATTCGAGTCTTATCTTTCAAGTTGGTCACTTTAGAGATAACGCCACCTAATCGAACACTTTGCGCATCCGGTAGTTGGTCGACCCACTGTTGGTAATCGCTAATTACAGGCTCTGATTTTGCTTCAAGCTCGCTAGGAAGTGATGAACACCCGGCAAGTACCAATACACCAAGAGAAAAGGCTATTAAGCGTAATTTAGAGAGATAATTTGACATGGTTCTGGTCCTTAAACAGGCATTAATAAGAAGCTCTAGATGTAGATATCGACACCGATAAGCTTTGCAAGTTCTTCTTTCTTCGCCTGATTCATTACATCCATATACTCTTCCATAGCCTTACGTCCTCGGCCTTCTGGAAGATCATACTGGATTTGAGCCTTGTGTAGCTCAGACTCTTTAACTTGACGAATAGAGTGAGAAACAGCATTAGCGACCTTAGTCGGTTGCCCAACCGCAGTGCTAGCATCAGATTTTTTTGCCTGCTCCTTCTTTTTAATTCGATTCGGCTTAGACGTGCTGCCTATCGAAGAAGGAGGTAAGTTGTTAATTGATACCATGACTAAATATCTGCCCTCTCAAATCTAAATAATACGCATTTAGATCTAATTTGCATCAGAACCTTGTAAAAATTATTCGCGACCTGGCAGTTTCTTCCAAGTCACTTTGTCACGAAGATAAACTGGCTCAGATTCTTCTGCTGCAACCGCTTTACCTTCTGCGTAAGCAAATTGAGCAAGGAACGCCATATCTTGAGCTTCTGGGAATAGCACTTCACACGCTTTGGTGTTGATCGCAAGTGTATCCATATGCTCGGCATAAGCTTCCCAGCCGGTACCGACTTTCGCCCATATTTCAGAATCTGCTTCTAACTGCGCAGCCAGTTCACTTGGTGGCGTTACACATTCGGCATCAACCGCAGTCCAACGACCATCTTGTTCGCGGCTGTAACGAGCCCAGTACACTTCGCTCATACGCGCATCAATCGCTGTTGCTACATGAGTTTCACCAAATTTACGGTAGCTGCCTTGCGCCATCGCTGCCAGTGTAGAGACACCAATCATTGGTAAATCCGCACCAAAAGCCAAGCCCTGAGCAATACCAATACCAATACGCACACCCGTGAAACTGCCTGGGCCTTGGCCAAACGCGATAGCATCGATATCGGTTAAAGCGACATTCGCTTCTTTCAGTACTTCATCCACCATAGGTAGAATTTTCTTCGTATGGTCTCGAGGAGCCTCTTCGCTACGTGCGAACACCTGGTCACCAATTACTAATGCAACTGAACAGTTTTCAGTTGCGGTATCTACTGCAAGAATTTTCGCGCTCATTTGTGTCTCAAATATTCGTTATCTAATCTAAAAATAATGGCTAAACTCAACAATGCCAATTACTCAGCAGCGGTTGAATGGTCTTTAGCTAAGAATTCTTTAATGACCCCTAAGTCACGTGTACGAGGGATAGGCGGTAAACTCGCCAAAAATATGCCACCGTAATCGCGAGTCACCAATCGGTTATCGCAAATAATCAAAGCACCATTATCGCGCTTGTCACGTATCAATCGGCCGACACCTTGTTTCAAGGTAATCACAGCGTCTGGCAACTGTACTTGTGCAAAAGGATCACCCCCTTTTAGCTTACAGTCCTCGATTCGAGCCTTAAGTAAAGGGTCATCAGGGGCTGTAAAGGGCAATTTATCGATGATAACACAGCTTAATGCGTCGCCCCTAACATCTATCCCCTCCCAGAAAGCACCTGTAGCCACCAGCAATGCGTTACCTAATTCCATGAATTCGGCTAAGGTTTTTTGCTTACTTGTCTCACCTTGCAATAGAACGGGAACCGAGAGGGTTTCACGGAATCGCTCCCCCAACTCTTTCATCATGCTGTGTGAAGTACACAAGAAGAAACAGCGGCCTTGGTTTTGCTCAATCACAGGAGTCAGCATTCTTACTAGCTTATCCGCGAGACCGGGGCTATTCGGTTCTGGAAGATAACGAGGCACACACAAGCGCGCTTGATTCGGATAATCAAACGGGCTCGGCAGTGAAAACTGTGCCGACGGTTTTAACCCTAATCGAGAAGTAAAGTGTTCGAAATCATCCGACACCGCCAAGGTTGCTGAGGTAAACACCCATGCGCCCGGCTTCAGCTCAATCTGTTCGTGGAATTTATCGGCGACAGAAAGCGGTGTGATATGCAGAGCAAAGTGGCGCGGTGTGGTGTCATACCAATAGGAATAACCGGTAATCGACACATCACACACACGTTCGATACGCGACTTAATCATGGTTGCACGCTCAAAAGCCGTGTCTAACAACTGGCTTCGACCCAATGCTAATTTCAATACATCCACAGCCAGTTGCAACGCATCTTGTAAACGCACGAGCTCTCTCGCAATCGACTCTGACTTCAATGCTTCACGCCAGTTACCACGAAAGCCGGTGTCGCCGAGCACAATGCGTAAATCGGCGGCTGATTGAATGAGCCTCTCGCCAACCTTTTGCAGCTGCCGCATGTCTTTGGCTTCAGTGCGGTAAGCGATTTCAATGTCTTTGGCTAGTTCTTGGATTTGTCGGCTTGATACTGATTGTCCGAAATACTGACTGGCGATATCGGGAAGTTGATGCGCTTCATCGAAGATAAACACATCGGCTTCAGGTATCAGCTCACCAAACCCGGTTTCTTTGATCGCTAAATCCGCGAGGAATAGATGGTGGTTTACTACGACAACATCCGAATCCATCGCTTTTTTACGCGCCTTAAGCACAAAGCAATCAGTGTAGCTCGGGCATTCTTTGCCTAAGCAGTTGTCGTTAGTCGAGGTAATGGTTGGAATAACTGGGCTATCTTCAGCAATATCATCGCAATCGCCTAAGTCACCAGTTTGAGTCGCCGAAGACCAGCTGCGCACTTTCACCAACTGAGCTAACAGCGTTGGATCGGTATGAGTGCCATGACTTTCGATCATCTGGCGACTGAGCCTGTCCAAACACAAATAGTTTGAACGACCTTTCAGCAGAGCAACCTGACCATAAAAACCAAGCGCATCGACCATTAATGGTAAATCACGATGAAACAACTGCTCTTGAAGGTTTTTCGACCCCGTACTGATAATAGTTTTCTTACCACTCAGCAGTGCCGGTACTAGGTAAGCAAACGTCTTACCGGTACCCGTCCCTGCCTCAACAACCAATTGGCTTTGTTGCTCAATGGCCTGTGAGACCGCCTCAGCCATGTCCAACTGAGCTTGTCGTGGTTGAAACCCAGGGATCGCTTTACCCAGAGCACCATCAGCAGAAAACGTTTTAGATATCATAGAGTACGTGGTTTAGAAAAATAGAAGGCGAATTATGGCAGGTTTAGTGAGCCGGTGCGAATCAGAAATGACTGCACACCGGAGGTGTCTATCGAATAGAACATAGCAGGCTAAGTCTTGTTAACCAACCTAGCCCAAAACAAATGAAGGGGTTGTTTAACTACTTGCGATTCAAGTAACGAGATAACCAAGACGCCCCAGAAAAACCGGAATCACTTGGTTGCATAGCTTTAGCAGCATCAGTCGGAGAAGCTTTGCTTTCCCACATTTCATCAAGAACGTTGCCGTCCACCTGAACATCACCAACTAATGAATTTACACGCTTACAATATAACTTTTTCGCTAGTAACTCTTTATCCATAAATGATCACCTATGCATGGCTGAAAATGTTGGCTCGCTCTAGTGGAACTTGACCGAGAATATCGGTTAAAACCGTCAGAAATCTAACCTCTACCTGAATTTGTTAAGCCTCTCAATTTATTAATCCCCTAAATGAACGGTAGATTTTGTTGAAACCAAATTGATAATAGATTAATTATAACGGTGATATTGCGGCTCAGTTCACCGTTCGACGGCCTGCATTAAATTTGAAGAATCCCGATTTCATATAATAAGTGCAACATTTCATGGAAGTAAGATGCAAATGGAAAGAAAAACTTTACTAACACATTGTACTGATGCCCCCGGCCTCATCTCTAAGATCACCAATATTTGTTATAAGCACCAACTCAATATTATTCACAACAATGAGTTCGTAGATAACACAAGTGGCCACTTCTTTATGCGCACCGAGCTTGAAGGGTATTTCAATGACGAAACCTTACTTGCCGATTTAGATCAAGCCCTGCCACCAAATACGAAACGTAAGCTTGTTGATTCGTCTCGCAAGCGTGTTGTGATACTCGTGACCAAGGAAGCACACTGCCTTGGCGACATTCTAATGAAGAACTTCGATGGCAGCTTAGACGTTGAAATTGCGGCCGTTGTCGGTAACTACGACATTCTACAAAGCCTAACCGAGCGTTTTGACATCCCTTACCACCATGTTTCTCACGAAGGGCTAAACCGTGAAGAACATGAGAAGAAGATGCTAGAAGTGATTGACCAGTACGAGGCGGATTACCTTGTTTTGGCTAAGTACATGCGAGTGCTGACACCAGGTTTTGTTGAAAAATACCACCACAAGATCATCAATATCCACCACAGCTTCTTGCCAGCATTTATTGGCGCGAAGCCATACCAACAAGCGTATGAGCGCGGCGTGAAGATCATTGGCGCAACGGCACACTTTGTGACGAATGATTTGGATGAAGGTCCAATCATCAAGCAAGATGTTATCCCTGTGGATCACAACTTCAGCGCGAAAGACATGGCACAAGCCGGTCGTGACGTAGAGAAGAATGTATTAAGTAAGGCGTTAAACAAGGTGATCAATGATCATGTGTTTGTTTACGGCAACAAGACTGTAATTCTGTAAATCGGATATTCGATTTCCGGTAAGACTTCCAGTTAGAACCCAATAAAAAACGCGCAATAGGGAAAGCCCATCGCGCGTTTTTTGTATCTGATGATCAGACTCGCTTTGAGAGATTCCCGACTACGCTCCTTCGTCGCTATCGGGAATGACGAACTCGGTGATGAACCTTCGAGCTATAGGCTCTAACATACGCTCTCGAACGCTCAGTCTGTCACTATCCAAAGATAGACTCTGGAAAATTTCATCGAACACCCCGTCATTCCGACGAGCCAAGGCGAGATCAGGAATCTCTTTCCTAGCAACTCTCTATTCAAATTAAGCCTGTTCTGATTCCACAATCTTCTTCAAAGAGTGTGGATGCAGCTTGATGCAAATCCCTTGATGTTTAAAAGCCACTGTTGGGTTATTCAAGCGTTCACCCTCGCCTTTCGGGCTAGAGAGTTTGATCTTAACGCCTTGCTCACCCAGCGTTTCAAAGTTAGCAGCGAACTGCGGGTAAGTTTCTTTAAGATCCGCTAGATACTCATCAGCTGTTTGGGCATGAGAAGGAATCACAAACTCTACATGTTCCCAATCTTGGCTTGGGTAAATCTTACCTTCTGCTGGATATGGCAGCTCCAAACATTCAATTTTCCAGCCAAGGCTTTGCAAGGGTTCATCGAAAGCCAACACCACAATTGGACGACCATTAATCATCGCCTCAGAAATCATAGAGCCGTACTCAGACCACGCTTGATGGGCAGATTTCGCTAGCTCAGTGTCATTGATTCGCAGCGCAATATGATCCGCTTGAGCAAAGCTTAAATCCAAACCTAATGTATTTCCTAGGCTCTCGATTTTTGCCATAAAAGTATCAAGGCGGGCGATCATTTGTTGTGGTTCTAGTTCAGCTTGCTTCAGGCTCATCATCATTGTCTGTGTTCTCCAAATAATGGCTGCATGTTATCAGTTTTGCCTTTTGCAACAAGCGTTGCTTTTACAAAAAACACTCAATAACTATGTTCTTTTCGCTCCTTAAACATGCAAACGCGTCTTGCTAAAAGTCGATTGTCAAAAACCACTCAGGAAATGTTAATTTTCTATCAATTCGACCTATAAGAAACCGCACAAAATTGGTATGATTACCGCCATTTCTGTGAACTTAAACAGAGTCTGCTGCTGATTTTGGCATTAAATCGTTAACTAGAAGCATAATTAACCAATTTAATGACCAAGAATTAACGGCCACTCTTATCATCCTTGAATTGAAGGAAACGCGTGTGAATATCCAAGCACTTATTAATGACAAAGTATCTCAGGCTCTAGAAGCCGCTGGCGCACCTGCAGGCTCTCCTGCGGCTGTTCGCCAATCTGCAAAACCACAATTTGGTGACTACCAAGCAAACGGCGTTATGGGCGTTGCTAAGCGACTAGGCACTAATCCTCGAGAGTTTGCTCAAAAAGTATTGGACGTTCTAAACCTAGACGGTATCGCGTCTAAAGTTGAAATCGCAGGTCCGGGTTTCCTAAACATCTTCCTAGATGAAGCTTTCCTAGCCAAACAAGCAGACGCAGCATTGGCTGATTCTCGCCTTGGTGTTGCAGTAGCAGAAACACAAACAATTGTTGCGGATTACTCTGCACCAAACGTTGCGAAAGAGATGCACGTTGGTCACCTACGTTCAACCATCATCGGTGATGCGGTCGTTCGTACTCTTGAGTTCCTAGGCCACAACGTTATCCGTGCTAACCACATCGGTGACTGGGGTACTCAATTTGGTATGCTTATCGCAAACCTTGAGCGCGTTCAGGCTGAGTCTGGCGAAGTTTCAATGGAACTTGCTGACCTTGAAGGCTTCTACCGTGAATCTAAAAAGCTTTACGATGAAGACGAAGAGTTCGCAGTTAAAGCACGTGGCTACGTTGTTAAACTACAAAGCGGCGACGAGTTCTGCGCAGAGATGTGGAAGAAGCTTGTTGACGTAACAATGATTCAAAACCAACGCAACTACGATCGCCTAAACGTGTCTCTAACGCGTGATGACGTAATGGGCGAAAGCATGTACAACCACATGCTTCCAACTATCGTTGCTGACCTAAAAGAGCAAGGTCTTGCAAAAGAAGATGACGGCGCACAGGTTGTATTCCTAGACGAATACAAAAACAAAGATGGCGACCCAATGGGCGTTATCATCCAGAAACGTGACGGCGGCTTCCTTTACACAACCACTGATATCGCTTGTGCAAAATACCGTTTTGAAGAACTAGGCGCAGACCGCGTACTTTACTTCATCGACTCACGTCAGCACCAACACCTAATGCAAGCTTGGACTATCGTTCGTAAAGCAGGTTACATCCCAGAATCTGTTTCTCTTGAGCACCACGCATTCGGCATGATGCTAGGTAAAGACGGTAAACCATTCAAGACTCGTGCAGGCGGTACTGTTCGTCTTGCTGATCTTCTTGATGAAGCCGAAGTTCGTGCAGCGCAGCTAATCGAATCTAAGAACCCAGAACTAGCAGAAGACGAGAAGAAAGCGATCGCGAACACTGTTGCTATGGCAGCGGTTAAGTACGCAGACCTTTCTAAGCACCGCACTACTGACTACGTGTTCGATTGGGACAACATGCTTGCATTCGAAGGCAACACAGCACCATACATGCAGTACGCATACACTCGTGTTGCTTCTGTATTTGCTAAAGCTGGCATTTCTATGGACTCGCTTGAAGGTGAAATCAAAATCAATGAAGAGAAAGAGAAAGCGCTTATCGCGAAACTTCTACAGTTTGAAGAAGCAGTACAGTCTGTTGCTCGTGAAGGTCAACCACACATCATGTGTAGCTACCTATTCGAACTAGCTGGTCAATTTTCTAGCTTCTACGAAGCTTGCCCTATCCTAGTTGCTGAAGACAAAGCTGTTAAGCAGAGCCGTCTGAAGCTTGCTGCACTAACAGCGAAGACGATCAAGCAAGGTCTGTCGCTTTTAGGTATCGACACTCTAGAGCGCATGTAAGCGATTCGAGATTCGAGATTCGAGATTCGAGATTCGAGATTCGAGATTCGAGATTCGAGAAAATTAGAAAGGTTGACGTGAAAGCGTCAACCTTTTTTTTGTCTGGAGGTTTGTTTACTCGATTATTTAAGCGATTAGCTAACCTACACAGCAAGAGATCTCCTATTACGCTCATTCGTCGCTCTAGGAGATGACGAGAATAGGTGTAGTGAATCCAAGACAACATCAATGATGCGCCATCAAACCACACCAAATCGTTATCCCTCTTCTCACCATCATTCCCTACAGTGAGGGACGAACGTGATAGGGAATCTGCTTATTGAGAACGTAAGCCCTAGCCACATTCAAACTCCGACCTTATACTCATGTAAAACAATTAATTGGAAAGATCATGAGCTTCGAACTTCACCCGCAACTTGCGAAAGACACCACACTTATCGGCGAATTTCCACTGAGCTTAGCCCTGCTACACAAAGATAACGCAGTGCCTTGGGTTATCTTGGTACCAAAACGTGCCAACCTAAAAGAGTTGCACCACTTACCAATGAAAGAGCAACAGCAGTTCCTACATGAATCTCAGGCGGTAAGCCAAGCATTAGAAGCAACGTTCCAACCAGACAAATTGAACCTTGGTGCGCTGGGTAATATGGTGCCACAACTGCACATCCACCATATTGCACGCTTCAAAGACGACATTGCTTGGCCCGGCCCAGTATGGGGTAATACAAAAGGCGAACAGCGCAGTGAAGAAGATCAAGCCGCTATCCTGACTCGTATCCAAAACGTTCTGTCACTGAGCTCTATCTTCAAGAAAGCATAATTCTAGTTCATCTCATTGAGCTTTAAAGCAAAACACTTCAGAAAAGACACATAACAAAAAGCCGCTCATCTTAGATAAGCGGCTTTGTCATTTTCTAATCTCGCCTTTTTCAACGAGAGTCTGAAGACCGAACTACATCATCACGTTAAGCGACAAACCATCTTGTTTGCTGATGGTGTAGCGAATACGCGTTGTATGACCATGCTTATTCGTATCGACCAAGCGAGAAACTTTCCCTTTCTTGACCCAAACACTCAGCATCGCATCGACGCCATCTTCACTCATGCCAAACTTTGCAGCGAGCTCTTTACGAGCCGCAACGCCGTGGCTATCAATGTATTGATGAAGTTCAGTTAAAATCATACTACTTGCACCTCTAGTGCTTTCTGCTTACTGCCCACTTTCTTGAAGACGCGATACGTCACCACAAAACCACCAGCAATCGCCACCATCCATACTGCACTTGTCACAGGATGCGCAGCAAAGTTTGCCGCTTGGTAGTAGAAAGTCGCACCAAAGTAACCAAGAGCCATCGTCCAAACCGCGATGAAGCGTGCAAACGTCTGACCAAATTCACGAACATAAGCACCCATCGCGGCCACACAAGGCGTGTAAAGCAGGATAAGAATCAAGTAAGCGAATGCCGCATGACCAGATACAAACTTGTCTTTCAAGTTACCAAAGATAGAGGTATCGACTTCTTGGTCAGCTGCTACAGAATTAGAGTCAGACAAGTCGCCAACTTCAATACCTAATGGATCTGAGTAGCTCAATCCGGCTAGGTTTTCAGGGATCGTCATTACCGCTTCTTGCAGGCTTGCTGCTAAGTCAAACTCAGCTGCTTCTTCATCAGAAGGCGTTGTATATAGGCTATTTAATGTACCAACAACGGCTTCTTTAGCGAAAATACCTGTGATGATACCAACCGTTGCAGGCCAGTTCTCTTCAGTAATACCAATTGGTTGGAATACAGGTGTTACAACTTGAGCTGCTCTAGACAGTACTGAGTTTTCGCTATCTTCGTTACCAAAGCTGCCGTCCATACCTAGAGAGTTTAGGAAGCTAAGAATAGCCACAACCATCACGATTGTTTTACCTGCACCAAGTACGAAACGCTTCAGCTTCTGCCAAGTTTTCAACATTACGTTTTGCACTGTCGGCAATTCGTAATCTGGCATTTCCATCACTAAGCTATCACTGCTACCTGGGTAGATCGTGTTTTTCAGGAACAAACCCGTAAATACAGAAGCAACGATACCCATGATGTACAGAGCGAATACTACGTTTTGTCCTGCACCTGGGAAGAACGCCGCCGCGAACAGTGCGTATACCGGTAAACGAGCACCACATGACATAAACGGCGCCATTGATGCTGCTAGTTTACGTTCGCGCTCTTGGTCAAGAGTACGAGTTGCCATGATTGAAGGCACGTTACAACCAAAGCCCAGTACAAGTGGGACAAATGCTTTACCCGGTAAACCAATCTTCTGCATCACTTTATCAAGTACAAATGCAGCACGAGCCATGTAGCCTGAGCTTTCTAGTACCGCTAAGAATAGGTAAAGCGCTGCGATAACAGGAATAAAGGTCGCAACCGTTTGGATACCGCCGCCAATACCATCAGCAAGTACAGTGACTAACCAAACTGGTAAATGGCCATCTAATAAGTGGTGTCCACCATCAACTAATATTGCTCCAACACCAATATCGAAGAAGTCGATAAACGCACTACCGATATTGATAGAGAACATGAACATTAGGTACATGATAACGAAGAAGAAAGGAATACCGACCCATTTGTTCAAAATGAATTGGTCTGCTTTCTCTGTAAAGTTACGGCTTAGTTTGCCTTCGCTGCGACGAACACGTTTACAAAGGTCATGTAAGAAAGTGTATTTAGCGTCAGCAACAGCAAGGTCAATATCGAAATCGGCACCAAGACGCACGCTATCAATTTGAGTGCGAGTTTGTGGGGCTAAACCATTCAATACCAAGTAATCATTTTCTAAAGCACGAATCGCTAGCGCTCGGTGAGATACGTCAGCATCATCAAATTGTGACTCAACAGAAGGGATAAGAGCTTCTAACGCGGCATCGTAATCAATAGAGATAGGGTCAAGGCTCACACCTTGAACAAGCAGTTTATGCAGACGCTCTTTAAAGCGAACCACTTGACCTTTATCGTTTGCAGACAAGCTTAGAACTGGGCAACCTAGCTCTTTCTCTAGTGCTTTAAGGTTAATCACCTGACGTTCGCGCTTTAATACATCCATTTTGTTCAACACAACGATCATTGGGCGACCCAACTCACGCAGCTGTAATGTCATATATAAGCTTCGTTCTAGACAGTTAGCGTCGACAACATTGATGATCACATCTGCTGGGTGAGTTAAAACAGCGCGAGACGCGATAGACTCATCGATGCTGTTCGCATCATTACCACTGTCTAGTGCGTAGATACCCGGTAAATCCGTTAGTTGAAACTGATCACCAGCGTGCGAGTATAAACCCGTCTTCTTTTCAACAGTGACACCAACCCAGTTACCAACGTGCTGCTTAGCACCAGTCAGTGCGTTGAACAGTGTTGTTTTACCACTATTCGGGTTACCAACGGTAAGAACTTGATAATCCATTTAGATAACCTCGATTTGTTCTGCAATGCTTTCACGAATGGCGATAGAAACACCTCTCACTTCAACTTGAAGCGGATCACCCATAGGTGCACGGCGGATAAGCGTCACCTCGGTTTTTGGCAACATACCCATGACCATAAGTTTCTTCCTTACGTCTGGTGTTAAACCTGTTAGTGCAACAATAGAAGCCGCCTTTCCTTGCTCTAGTTGTGAGAGTTTCATAAGTACCCAATTCGTGACTGATAATGAGAAAGATTGTTATTAACGCCATGATACACATACATGCCCACAATTCTATTGTGTGAAATCAATGTTTTCGAAAATACATACTCGTAAGTTTCGTTAAAAACGTTTACGTCAAAAACGTTACTTTCAACAACTAGCGAGAACTACCTCACTAGTACAAACCCTCCCAAACAAAAACAAATCATTAATTATCAATTACTTGAGACAATGTCGGTTTTATCATAGGTATCTGTCGTTAATTTTATAAGTAAAATAAGTAGCTGGACGTATAGTTACTCCATCGAAGAGAAACTACTTCTCTTTAATTTTATTCCAGAGGTGATATGGCTTTGCTATATCACTCCGGCAGCAAGCGAAGGTGTCGTTGGCACCCGTGGTATAGTCCCCCCGGCTATGCCACGATATTTTTTTCTTCCCTTTGTTTTATCCCAACAACCTTTTTAAACTCCCCATTTATCTCGTATCTCGTATCTCGTATCTCGTATCTCGTATCTCGTATCTCGTATCTC